>VEPG01000009.1 GCA_012026975.1 Desulfuromonas sp.
TCGCCGCGGCGTTGCGCAGGAAGAGGAAGATCTCCAGCACCACCAGGCAGATGGTGAGCATCATGGTGAACTTGACGTCGGCCACCGAATCCTTGATCGAGACGGTGCGGTCGAAGAGGATGTCGATGTTGATCGACTCCGGGAGTTGCTCGCGGAAAGTCGGCAGCAGCTCCTTGATGCGGTCGACCACCTCGATGGTGTTGGTGCCGGGCTGGCGCTGGACGGCGAGGACAAAGGCGCGGGTCTGATTGAACCAGCCGGCGACCTTGTTGTTTTCGACGCTGTCGAAGACCTGGCCGAGATCCGCCATGTGCACCGGGGCGCCGTTGCGGTAGGCCACCACCAGCGGCCGGTAGTCTTCCGCCTTGTAGAGCTGGCCGGCGGCCTGGATGGTGAGCGCTTCGGTCGGACCGTAGAGCACCCCGGTCGGCAGGTTGACGTTGCCGCGCTTCACCGCGTCGGCCACCTCGTCGATGCCCAATCCCCGGCTGATCAGCGCCTGCGGGTCGAGCTGGGCGCGCACCGCGTACTTCTGCCCGCCGAAGACCTGCACCTGGGCGACGCCGTTGATCATCGAGATGCGCTGGGCGACCAGGGTGTCGGCGAATTCGTAGACGGTCGACAGGGGGAGGGTGGGGGAGCTGAAGGCGAGGTAAAGGACCGGCTGGTCGGCCGGGTTGACCTTCTGGAACGAGGGCGGCGCCGGCATGTCGGCCGGCAGCCGGCGCTGGGTGCGGGAGATGGCGGCCTGCACGTCCTGGGCGGCCGCGTCGATATCACGCTCGAGGATGAACTTGATGGTGATCCGCGTGCTGCCGGTGGTGTTGGTCGAGGTCATCACGTCGACCCCGGGGATCGTCGAAAACTCGCGCTCCAGCGGCAGGGCCACGGCCGAGGCCATGGTGTCCGGATTGGCGCCGGGGAGGCTGGCGGTGACCTGGATGGTCGGGTAGTCGACCGACGGCAGGTCGTTGACCGGCAGCTTCCGGTAGGCCAGCGCGCCGAACAGCACGATCGCCAGCATGACCAGGCTGGTCATGACCGGTCGGCGGATGAAGGGGTCGGAGAGGTTCATAGGCTAAAGGCGTGCGAGCGAGCAAGTAGCGAGATGGCGAGATAGAAAATCTACCTCGCTATCTGACTATCTCGCGACCTCGCTGGTTTTCCCGTTCTTAATATCGAGTTTGGCATCCGGGGTAAGGCGCAGCTGGCCGTCGATGACCACGGTTTCACCGGGTTTCAGCCCCTTGACGATGACGATCTCGCCGGCATCGGTCAGACCGGTTTCCACCGGACGCAGTTCGGCGCTGCCATCCTCCCTGGCGACGAAGACGTAGGTTCCCTGCTGGCCGGTCTGTACGGCCGCGGCGGGAACCACCGTGGCGTTCTCCAGGGTGGCGAGGGTGATGAGAACGGTAACAAACTGACCCGGCCAGAGGGTGCGCGCGGCATTGGTGTAGGTGGCCTTGAGGCGGATGGTGCCGGTGGCGGTGTCGACCGCGTTGTCGACAAAGGTCAGCCTGCCGGTCTCGGGGGCGGCGCCCGCCCCCTCGGGGAGCGCCTGCACCGGCAGGCTGCCCGCGGCCATGGCCTGGCGCAGACGCGGCAGTTCGCGCTCCGGCAGGGTGAAGCTGACGTCGATCGGCTCCACCTGGTGGATGACCAGCAGCGGTTGGGTATCGTTGGCGCGCACCTGGTCGCCGACGTGAGCGAGCAGGCTGCCGGTGCGCCCCGAAATCGGTGCGGCGATCCGGCTCCAGGAAAGCTGCAGGCGGGCGTCCTCGATCGCGGCGCGGTCGGCGGCGCCGGCCGCTTCCAGCGAATCGGCCTCGGCGCGCAGCAGATCGTAGTCCTGTTGGGAGTTCAGCCCTTCCTTGCCCAGCGCTGCGTAGCGGCGCTCCTTCTCGCGGGCGGTCGTCGCCAGCGCCTGCTGCTGACCGGCCTGGGCCTCGGCCCGGCGCAGGGCCACCTGGAACGGCTGCGGGTCGATGGTAAAGAGCGGCGTGCCCTTGCGCACGTCCTCCCCTTCCTGGAAGTGCACCTGCATCAGCTGGCCGCCGACGCGGGCGCGCAACTCCACGGTGGCCCGGGCCTCGACCGTGCCGACCGCCCTGAGCGTCACCGGGACGCCGCGGCTGGTCGCCTTGCCGATCTTGACCGGCACCGGCGGCCTGGGCGGCGGGGTTTTCGACTTCTCGTCGGAGCAGGCGGTCAGCCCTCCGCTCAGGACCAGAAGGAGGAGCAGCAGCCTTCCGCAATGTCTCATGATTGTCCTCATCCGATCAGCTCCTAGTGTCCCGTGGCAATGGCCGCCACCGGCAGGCCGGGGATGCTGCGCTCGCCGAGCACGCCCATCGCCCAGGCCAGCTCGACCATGGCGACCAGGTAGTCGCGGCGGGCGATGGCCAGGCTGCTCCGGGCCTGGCGCAGGTTGAGTTCGGCGTCGTCGACCTCCAGGCGGATCTTGACGCCGAACTCGAAGCCTTTTTCCGAAAGGGCCAGCAGCCGTTCGGCCTGGGCCACGGTGCCGTCCAGGGCGCGCACCAGCTCGCTGGCGACGCGCACCTGGTCGAGTGCCTCGCGCGTTTCCAGTTCGACGGTGTCGAGCAGCTGCTGCTGGTCGATGCGCAGGGAATCGCGCTCGCTCCTGGCCTGCTGCACCTCGCCGCGGGCCTTGAGCCCGTCGAAGATCGGCCAGGTCAGCTTCAGGCCGATGTCCCAGGCATTGCCGTCATTGCGTGCCCTGTCGGTTTCGAGATCCTTCCAGCCGGTGCTCCCCTGCAGATCGAGGCGCGGCTTGTCGCCGGCGCTGGCGACGGTCACCAGTTCCTCGGCGATGCCGATGCGGTAGGCGAGGTCGCGCAGGTCCGGACGCTGCTCGCGGGCGATGGCCAGCGCCTCGTCGAAGCCGGGCGGGTCGACGAGGGTCGCGGCGAGCCCTCCTTCGGCATCGACCGGTTGATCCAGGCCGAGCACCAGGCGCAGACGGTCGCGGCGGCTGTCGATCAGCTTCGCGGTGCGCAGCACTTCGGGGCGGGCGTTGGCTTCGGCGACCTCGGCCACCAGCACATCGTAGTCGGTGGCCACCCCCACCGCCCGCCGGCGCCGCGCCTCGGCCAGGCGCCGGCTCTTCTGTTCGAGATTCAGGGCGACCACGCGGTTGAGTTCGCGGGCCAGCAGGACATCGTAGAAGGCCCGGGAAGCATCGCGCAGGGCGGCCTGGCGGCTGAAGCGCAGCTGCTCGTCGGCGGTTTGCATCCCGATGCGCGCGGCGCGGATCGCCGCCTGTACCTCCCCCCAGGTGAACAGCGCCTGGTTCAATTCGATGCTGGCGTCGCGCCGGTCGAGTTCCGAACTGTCCAGGGCGCCGTCATGTTCACGGCTCAGGTTGCCGTTGAGGGTAAAGTGCGGCAGGGCGGCGGCGCGTTCCGTGACGTAGCGCCCCGCGACCAGGTTGCGGTATTCCAGGGCCCTGGCCACGCCGCGGTTGCGCTCGCCGGCGATCGCCAGCGCCTGGTCGAGGGTCAGGGTGCGCACCTCGGCGGCGTGGGCGGCAAAGCCTGGCACGGGGAGCAGTTGCAGGAGCAGGGCCAGGACCAGGACTGGGGGGCGCAGGCGCGGTATGAAAGGGAGCATGAGCAGGTTCCGTCAAAAGGTCCGGGGCGGGTTGTTGTCGCCTGGTGCATGAATATACCCTCCGGCAGTGAGAAAGTAAAACGCTGACGTGATCTGCGTCCTCGATCAAACATCTGGTATTAAATCACTGCGGATGGGTGGCGATTCAATGTGGTATCGTCCTGATTTTTATAATGAAATTTCCTGAAAATTGACATAAAATCTGAAGCATTGGCATGGTTCTTCGCTGGAGATCCTGTCACAGTGACACGGCCATCCGCCGGATTTTCTCCCCGATGCCGCGGAGTGCGCCGAAACCGGAGGCGGCAATGCTGTTTGCCAACCGGGCTCGCAAGAAGCGTCATGGCATCCTGCTCGATCATCCACTGGATGACCCGCAGCGCTGCCGCCAGTGCGACGGCGCCTGCTGTCGGGCCTTTCCGAGCGTCACTCTCACCTGGGAAGAGTATCTGGTACTGGAATCGCTCGGCGCCAGACGTCTCGATCTTACCCTGAACGGCGAATATTCCCTGCTGATCGAAAACGGCTGCGAGTTCCTTGTCGACGGCCGCTGCGCGATCTACGCCGTGCGTCCACGGATCTGCCGGCGCTTCTACTGCGCCGATCTCCCCGTCGACGGCATTGAGGCTGGACATAGGGAGGGCTTCCGCCATATTCTGTCGGCTGCGGCCAGTCCGCGGATTCCCTGAGGAGAGACCCCCATGGCATTGTTCGGTTCGCATCACGACCTCGGCGCCTCCATGTTCAAGGACTGGAACGAGGAACAACAGCGGGAGGAGATCGGCAAACTGGTGGAGGGGTACCGCAACGGCGTGCCCGTCGGCATTCTCTGCAAGATGGCGGAAACCATTGCCGGCAGCCAGGATAAGGCGAAGGAACACCTTGCCTACTTCATGCCCGCCGAGGAGCGGCAAGAAGCAGTCGAGAAAGAAAATGGCGGATTGCGCACCCTGATCGAGTCTTATCTTCTCTAGTACCGTGCTGTTGCCACTCAGCAGAAAAGCCCGCCGTTTCCGGCGGGCTTTCGCTTTTTTGGTTTGCCGGGGACAGAATTGAATTCTGTCCCCGGTTGATTGCTCAGATTAAAGCCCAAGTTGCTTGAAGAAGTCGTTCCCCTTGTCGTCCACCAGGATGAACGCCGGGAAGTCCTCGACCTCGATCTTCCACACCGCTTCCATCCCCAGTTCGGGGAAGTCGATGCATTCGACCTTCTTGATGTTCTCCTCGGCGAGCACCGCAGCCGGGCCGCCGATGGAGCCGAGGTAGAAGCCGCCGTACTTCTTGCAGGCGTCGGTGACCTGCTGGGAGCGGTTCCCCTTGGCGATCATGATCAGGCTGGCGCCCTTGCTCTGCAGCAGGTCGACGTAGGAGTCCATGCGGCCGGCGGTGGTCGGGCCGAAGGAGCCGGAGGCCTTCCCTTTCGGGGTTTTGGCCGGCCCGGCGTAGTAGATCGGGTGCTTGAGGAGATACTCGGGGGCCGGCTTGCCGGCGTCGAGGATCTCCTTGAACTTGGCGTGGGCGATGTCGCGGCCGACGACGATGGTGCCGGTGAGCAGTAGAGGGGTGGAGACCGGGTGCTTGCTCAGTTCGGCCAGAATGTCCTTCATCGGCTGGTTGAGGTCGATCTTCACGCCGTGGCCGTGCTTGCCGCGGTACTGGTCGGGGATCAGACGGCCCGGGTTGCGGTCGAGTTCCTCGACGAACAGCCCTTCGCTGGTGATCTTCGCCTTGATGTTGCGGTCGGCCGAGCAGGAGACCGCCATGGCCACCGGGCAGGAGGCGCCGTGGCGCGGCAGGCGGATGACGCGGATGTCGTGGGCGAAGTACTTGCCGCCGAACTGGGCGCCGAAGCCGAGCTTGTACGCGGCTTCGAGCAGACGGTTCTCCAGTTCGATGTCGCGGAACGCCTGGCCATGCTCGTTCCCTTCGGTCGGCAGGCCGTCGAGATACTTGGCGGTGGCCAGCTTGACGGTTTTCATCGCGGCGTCGGCCGAGGTGCCGCCGATGACGAAGGCGATGTGGTACGGCGGGCAGGCGGCGGTGCCGAGGGTCTTCATCTTGGCGACCAGATAGTCGAAGAGCTTCTCCTTGGTGATCAGCGCCTTGGTCTCCTGGTAGAGCATCGACTTGTTGGCCGAGCCGCCCCCCTTGGTGATGAAGAGGAACTTGTAGGCCATGCCGTCGGTGGCGTAGAGGTCGATCTGCGCCGGCAGGTTGGTGCCGGTGTTCTTCTCGTCGTACATGTTCAGCGCCACGGTCTGACTGTAGCGCAGGTTCTCTTCGGTGTAGGTCTTGTAGACCCCCTTGGAGATCCACTCCTCGTCATTCACCCCGGTCCAGATCTGCTGTCCCTTCTTGCCGATGACGGTGGCGGTGCCGGTGTCCTGGCAGATCGGCAGCTCCCACTGGGCGGAGATCTCGGCGTTGCGCAGGAAGGCCATGGCGACGCCCTTGTCGTTCATGGAGGCTTCCGGGTCACGCAGGATCTTGGCGACCTGCTCGTTGTGCTCGGCGCGCAGCAGAAAGGAGACGTCCTTGAACGCCTGGTTGGCGAGGATCGACAGCGCCTCGGGGCAGACCCGCAGCACGTCTTCACCGGCGAACTTTTCGACGGTCACATACTTTTCCGACTCCGGAATCTTGTAGTACTTGGTGGTGTCCTTGGCGAGGGGGAAGGGTTCCTGGTAGAAGAACGCGGGTGTGGCCATGGCCGACTCTCCTTTGCATGGAATGGGGATCGCCGGGATCAAATGCCCCGGCAGGAAATGACGTTGAAGTATAGCCAAGCAATCCTCATTTGTCGATATTAAGTTTTGAAGAAATTCAAGCGAGATAGCGAGGTAGCGAGAGAGGGAAAAGCAGGAAGGCCGGAGCATGAGTGATTTTGCGTTTTGCGTCAATTTCGGGTAAATTGTCTCGCCATGCAGCGGATGCTCAAGCAGATACTGACCTCGAAGGTCTATGAGGCGGCGGTGGAAACGCCGCTCGAGGAGTCGGCTGTCCTTTCGGCCGATTTCGGCAACCGCGTGCTGCTCAAGCGCGAGGACCTGCAACCGGTCTTTTCCTTCAAGATTCGGGGAGCTTACAACCGGATCGCGCATCTTGCTTCCGATGAGCGCGAGCGTGGGGTGATTGCCGCGTCGGCGGGCAACCACGCGCAGGGGGTTGCCTTCGCCGCGCGCAAGCTGGGGATCGCGGCGACCATCGTCATGCCGGTGACGACGCCGGCGATCAAGATCGGGGCCGTCCAAGGGTTTGGTGCCAAAGTGGTGCTGCACGGCGACAGCTACTCGGAGGCGGCCGAATATTGCGACCGGCTGGTCGGCGAGACGGGGATGGTGTTCGTGCACCCGTTCGACGACGAACTGGTCATCGCCGGGCAGGGGACGGTGGGGGATGAACTGCTGCGCCAGAGCGCCGGGCAGCTCGACGCGGTCTTCGTTCCGGTCGGCGGCGGCGGGCTGATCGCCGGGGTCGGTGCTTACCTGAAGGCGCTACGCCCGGAGATCAAGGTCATCGGCGTGGAGCCGGTGGAGAGCGATGCCATGGCCCGCTCGCTGGAGGCGCACCGGCGCGTGGTGCTCGATTCGGTGGGGATCTTTGCCGACGGGGTGGCGGTACGCCAGGTGGGGAAGCTCACCTTCGAGATCTGCCGGCAGTGCGTCGATGCGATGGTGCGGGTCGATACCGACGAGATCTGCAGTGCGATCAAGAATATCTACCAGGCGACCCGTTCCATCGCCGAACCGGCGGGAGCGCTGGCGCTGGCGGGGCTGAAGCGCTACGTGCGCGAGCAGGAGATTAGCGGGCAGGCTCTGGTGGCGATCAATTCCGGGGCGAACATGAATTTCGACCGGCTGCGCTATGTGGCCGAACGGACCCTGGTCGGCGAGCGCCAGGAGGCGCTCTTTGCCGTGACCATTCCGGAAGAGCCCGGTTCGCTGCGGCGTTTCTGCAGTGAGGCGGTCGGCGACCACAACATCACTGAGTTCAATTACCGGCTGGCCGGGCGCGATGCCGCGCATATTTTCGTCGGCATCGCCGTGCGCGGCGACAGTGAGCGGCTGCTCTTCGCCGAGCGCCTGCGGGCCTGCGGCTTCCCGGCGGTCGACCTGACCGACAACGAACTGGCCAAGGATCACATCCGCTACATGGTTGGCGGCTGCTCGCCGGTGGTGCGCAACGAGCGGTTGCTGCGCTTCTGGTTCCCCGAGCGTCCCGGCGCGCTGGCGCGCTTTCTCTCGACCATGGGGGCGGACTGGAACATTTCGCTCTTCCACTACCGGATGCACGGCGGCGATTTCGGCCGGGTGCTGATCGGTCTGGAGCTGCCGGCCGGGCAGGAGGGGGAGCTGAAAGCATTCCTCGACGGCCTCGGCTACCGCTATGTCGAGGAGAGCCGCAACCCGGCGTATCCGCTGTTCCTTTGAAACCAGCGAGATAGCGAGGTAGTCAGGTAGCGAGGTCGTCTTTTCTATCTCGCAATCTCGCTATTTGCTATCTCGCTGCCTTTAATATTAATTGACAGTTTTACTCGGGTATGCTATCCGTTCAGTTAGATTGTGATCCGGACAAGTGGAGGCATGCCGTGTTCAAAACCATCCGCCAAGACATCTATTCCGTATTCGACCGCGACCCGGCCGCCCGCAGCGTCCTCGAAATCATCTTCTGCTACCCCGGCCTGCACGCCGTGTGGTTCTACCGCATCGCCCACTGGTTCTGGGTTCATAACTGCTACTTCATCGGCCGCTTTATCTCGCACCTCGGCCGCTTCTTCACCGGCATCGAAATCCACCCCGGCGCCAGGATCGGCAACAAATTCTTCATCGACCACGGCATGGGCGTGGTGATCGGCGAGACCGCCGAGATCGGCGACAACGTCACCCTCTACCATGGCGTGACCCTGGGCGGCGTGACCTGGGACAAGGTCAAACGCCACCCGACCCTCGACGACAACGTGGTCATCGGCTCCGGGGCCAAGATCCTCGGCCCGTTCACCGTCGGCAAAGGCGCCAAGGTCGGATCCAACTCGGTGGTGGTCAAGGAAGTGCCCCCCAACGCCACGGTGGTCGGCATTCCGGGACGCGTGGTGATGGAAGAGAAGAAGGCCGACGATGCCCGCCCCGACCTCGAACACGGCAAACTCCCCGCCCCCGAAGCCAAGGCGATCGCCTGCCTGTTCGAGCAGATTCGCGCGCTGGAGAAGAAGGTTCAGGAGCTTACGGCCCGTCTGGAGGAAAGCGACCGGGCGGCCGCGGAGCAGACGGCCAAATCTTCCCAGGGGCGCAAGCGAGCCTGATATGCGGATTTCCACCAAGGCCCAGTACGCAGTGCGCGCCATGGTCAGCCTTAGCCTGCACGGCGAGGGGCGGCCGATGTCTTTGCACGACATCGCAGGTCGTGAGAGCATTTCACTGGCGTACCTTGAGCAGTTGTTCGTCAAACTGCGGCGTGGCAAGATTGTCAAAAGCGTGCGTGGTCCCGGCGGCGGTTACTTGCTGGCGCGCCCGGCCGCGGAGATTCGCGTCGACGAGATCATCGACAGCGTCGAAGAATCGCTGGTGCCGGTTTCCTGCATGGATGCCAGCGGGAACTGCGTCTGCAACGATCAATGCATCTCTCACAGCGTATGGCAGGGGCTGGGCGAGCGCGTTCGGCAGTTTCTCTCTTCGATTACGCTGGCCGATCTGGTCAGGGATGCGAGTAAGGGAATTAAAGGCAGTGCCGAGTGCTGAGTGCTCTGAAAGATATAATGTCAATCAAGGAGTGAGGAACGTGAAACGCATCTATCTCGATTACAACGCCACCACCCCGGTCCGGCCGGAGGTGCTTGAAGCGCTGCTCCCCTATTACCGCGACCAGTTCGGCAACCCGTCCAGCGTGCACTGGGCCGGCCGGCAGGTCTCCGGGGCCGTGGAAAAGGCCCGCGAGCAGGTCGCGGCGCTGCTCAACTGCTCGCCGGCCGAAATCGTCTTCGTCTCTTGCGGCACCGAGGCGGACAACACGTCGCTGAAGGGGACGGTCGACGCCCTGAAGGGGAAGGGGAACCACATCATCACCACGACCGTCGAGCACCCGGCGGTGCTGGAGACCTGTCGCTATCTGGAAAAGACCGGTTGCCGGGTGACCTACCTGCCGGTCGACAGCGATGGCATGCTCGACCTTGACGAACTGGAAGGGGCAATCACTCCGGAGACGATCCTGATCTCGGTGATGTGGGCCAATAACGAGACCGGGACGATCTTCCCGATCGAGCAGATCGGCGCCATTGCCAAACGGCATGGCGTGCGGTTCCACACCGATGCGGTGCAGGCGGTCGGCAAGCTCGATGTCGACGTGCAGAAGCACAATGTCGATCTGCTGGCCCTCTCCGGGCACAAGCTCGGTGCTCCCAAAGGGGTCGGTGTCCTCTACGTGCGGCGCGGTACGCGCCTGACGCCGTTCATGCACGGCGGCCACCAGGAGCGCAACCGTCGCGCCGGTACCCACAACGTCGCCGCGATCGTCGGCCTCGGCAAGGCCTGCGAACTGGCCATGGCCGAGCGTGAGTCAACCTGTGCCCGCGTCAAGGAATTGCGCGACCGCCTGGAGCGCGGTATCTTCGCGCGCGTTCCGCAGGTCAAGCTCAACGGCCACCCGGCCGAGCGTCTGGCCAACACCCTCAACGTCAGCTTCGCCTGGATCGAGGGGGAGTCGCTGCTCCTCAATCTCGACATGAAGGGGATCGCAGCCTCGAGCGGGTCGGCCTGCACCTCGGGGTCGCTGGAGCCGTCGCATGTGCTCGGCGCCATGTGCGTCGAGGTGACGCTGGCCCATTCCAGCACCCGCTTCAGCCTCGGTCCGGACACCACCGTCGAGGACGTCGACTACGTGCTCGAGGTGCTGCCGCCGATCGTCCAGCGGTTGCGCGACATGAGCCCGCTGTACAACTGCGGCAAGGTCGATGCCTGCGAGGGCTGCGACACGGTGAAGAAATTGTAGGGGCGCCATTCATGGCGCCCAGGGCGTGATGAATCACGCCCCTACGACCGAAAATTTATCAAGGGGACCTAAATCATGTATTCCGAAAAAGTCATGGACCATTTCAGCAACCCGCGCAACGTCGGCGAAATCGAAAACCCCGATGGCGTGGGGGAGGTGGGGAACGCGTCCTGCGGCGACATCATGAAGATCTTCCTCAAGGTCGAGAATGACGTGATCACCGACGTCAAGTTCAAGACCTTCGGCTGCGGGGCGGCGATCGCCCCCTCGTCGATGGTGACTGAGATGGCGATCGGCAAGACGATCGAGGAGGCGCTCGCTCTCTCCAACCAGGCGGTGGCCGAGGCCCTCGACGGCCTGCCGGCGCAGAAGATGCACTTCTCCAACCTGGCGGCCGACTCGCTGCACGAGGCGATCAAGAACTACCGCGCGACACATCCCTAGGGCTTGTGTAGGGGCGGCCCCCCGTGGCCACCCTGGGCAGACACAGGGGCCTGCCCCTACAATCGAAGATGGGGACAGAATTCAATTCTGTCCCCATTTGTACTGTTCCGGTGGAGTCAGATGGAAAATTTTGCGGGCAAACGCGTGGTGGTGGCGATGAGCGGCGGGGTGGACTCGTCGGTCGCGGCGGCGCTGCTCAGGGAGCAGGGGGCCGAGGTGATCGGCCTGACCATGCAGATCTGGGACTACCGGAATTTCAGCGCCCCGGACGGCCAGCATTTCGGCACCTGCTGTTCCCTCGACGACGTCTACGATGCGCGGCGCGTGGCCGAGCAGCTCGGCATCCCCTTCTACGTGGTCAATTTCGAGGAAGAGTTCGCGCGGCAGGTGATCGATGCCTTCTGCGACGACTATTTTGCCGGCCGCACCCCCAACCCCTGTGTCCTCTGCAACCAGAAGCTCAAGTTCGAGCTGCTGCTGCGCCGCGCCAAAGAGCTGGAAGCCGACTTCCTGGCGACGGGACATTATGCGCAGGTGGTTCACGACGGGACACGCTACGCTCTGCGCAAGGGGATCGATGCCGGCAAGGACCAGAGCTACTTCCTCTTTACCCTGACCCAGCAGCAGATGGCGATGGTGCGTTTCCCGCTCGGCGGCATGACCAAGGAGGAGGTGCGGGCCCACGCCGCGCGCTTTGGCCTGCGCGTGGCCGAGAAGGCCGAGAGCCAGGACATCTGCTTCGTTCCCGACGGCGATTACGTGCGCTTCCTCGAGGAGCAGCGCGGTGCGGGGACGATGGATGGCGAGATCGTCCATGTCAATGGCCGGGTGCTGGCGCGTCATCACGGCACCTATCGCTACACCATCGGCCAGCGGCGGGGGCTGGGAATCGCCTGGCCGGAGCCGCTCTTCGTGGTGGGGATCGATGCCGTCGGGAAGCGCGTGATTGTCGGTGAAAAACAGCATTTATCGGTTGCCGAATTTCTTGTCGATCAGGTCAACTGGCTTATTCCGCCGCCGGCCGGCCCGCTCGATGCCGCCTGCCGCATCCGCTATCGTCACCAGGAAATACAAGCGCAAATCCGGAAGGTTGATGACGATACGGTGAGAGTTGTCATGAAGGAACCGCAGGCCGGGGTTACGCCCGGACAGGCGGCGGTCTTCTACCGGGGGGACGAGGTGCTCGGCGGCGGATGGATCGATGTTGGGGCGCATGGCGCGCGGCCGGGGCGCGCATCATCTGGCCCTGCGA
>VEPG01000012.1:0-31938 GCA_012026975.1 Desulfuromonas sp.
GTGCAGGCTCCTTTCTTTGAGGGTTTGCATGATTCTCAAAGGATACCGGATGGTCTGGTATCTACGGAGGGGGCCTGCACTAGTATCAAATCCCAAGAGCGGACGGGGAAACTCCCCCAGTAATGTAGACACCTCAACCTAACGGAGGTGTCAGAAATGGCAAGAATAGTGGGGCCGCGGAAAATCCATCGCTACAGCGAGGAGTTCAAGGCGACAGCGGTACGTCTTAGCCTGATCCCGGGCGTACAGGTGCAGGACGTGGCCGAAGCGCTGGTGATCCACCCCTATATGCTGTCACGCTGGCGCAAGGAATACCGGGAAGGGTTTATCGCACACGACGGGGAAAGCGAACTGGACAGCGGAATGATAAGTGATCTCAAGCGGTTGAGGGAGCTGGAGCGGGAACATGCCCGCCTTAAAGTGGAGCATGACCTGCTAAAAAAAGCTATCCGGTTCTGTTCCGAACAAAAAAGCAAATCTTCGCCTTCATCGAACAGAACCGGGAAAACCAAAGTGTCGCAGTGATGTGCAAGCTCTACGGTGTAACCAGCGCAGGCTACTACGCCTGGCGGAACCGAGGACAGAGCCGGCGCGACCAAGAGGACGGCGTACTCTTCAAGGTGATTCTCGAAAGATGCACAGCCGCTCCACGTACGGTGGTCCGCCGCTCAGGTCAAAGGCGTAGGGCCAAACTCCTGACAACGGCATCAAGATTGACAATCCGTAGCCAGCAGGCTACACTTTTACCGTGATCGAAATCCGCAAAACAGACGAATTCGCCGAATGGCTCGACAACCTGCGGGATATCCGCGCAAGAGCCAGCATTCTGATCAGGATCGAGCGCCTTGCGGCGGGCAACCCAGGCGATGTTAAGCCAGTTGCCGAAGGTGTTTCGGAAATGCGGATCGATTACGGACCCGGATATCGAGTGTATTTCATCAAACGGGGGCGAGAGCTGATCATCCTGTTGGCCGGAGGCGACAAAAGCACGCAATCCGGCGACATAAAGATCGCTCTGCGCCTCGCTCGTAACCTGTAGGAGCACAACCATGAAAAAAACCGCCACCAGCCGCTACGATGTCGCCGAACATCTTCGTACCCCCGAAGAAATGGCCGCATATCTTGAAGCCTGCCTCGAAGAAGCCAATGGGGATGCAGCGTTTGTCGCCAAGGCGCTCGGCGACATTGCCCGCGCCAAAGGAATGTCACAAGTCGCCCGTGATGCTGGCTTATCCCGTGAAAGTCTGTACAAAGCCCTTTCGGGCGCGCGTACCCCCGGCTTCGCCCCGATCCTCAAGGTTGTTTCGGCTCTTGGGCTCAAACTTCATGCCGAAGCTGCCCATAGTTGACGACGGGCCCCAACAACACGCAACCTGACGGGATATCCGGCCTTACTTCTCGAAAATAGGTGCCGCTCGAAGTTTCGGTGGCCCGCAGTTCAACTCAAGGCGTTAGCGCCCATGACCCCCACCTTCGCCGTCTCCCCCGAAAAGAACGAAGAACTGCGCCGCCGGATGGAGGCGCTCGGGGTGCGCGAAGATGACCTGGAGGAACGCTTCGTCCGCTCCTCCGGCAAGGGCGGCCAGCACGTCAACAAAACCTCCACCTGCGTCCACCTCCTGCACCGCCCCACCGGCATCGAAGTGAAGTGCATGGCCGAGCGCAGCCAGTCGCTGAACCGCTTCTTCGCCCGCCGCCTGCTCCTCGACCGCATCGCCGAGGCCAGGGGGATCAAAACCGCCAAAAGCGCCGCCCTGGAGCGGATCCGCCGCCAAAAGGCCCGCCGCGGCCGCAAGGCGGCCCAAAAGTACGAGGGGACGGACTCCTGACGTGATCGACCACCCCGCGCTCATCGTCCTGACCCTGGCCGCCATCGAGGCGCTGGTGCTGTGGCTCTCCCGCCACGAACGCACCAGGCGCTGCTTCGATTTTCTCCCGGCGGTCTTCTGGATCTACTTCCTGCCGATGCTGGCCGCCACCTGCGGCCTGCTCCCCGCAAAAAGCCCGGTGTACGGCCTGATCACCACCTACCTGCTGCCGGCCAGCCTGGTGCTGTTGCTGCTGCCGGTGGACCTGCGGGCGATCCTGCGCCTGGGGCCGCAGGCCCTGGCGATGTTCTTCATCGGCGCCGCCGGGATCATCGCCGGGACGGTCCTCTCCTTCGCCCTCTTTGAACCTGTCGTCGGCAGCGAATTCTGGGCCGGCTTCGGCGCCCTCTCCGGCTCGTGGACCGGCGGCAGCGCCAACATGATCGCCGTCAAGGAGGCACTCGCCGTGCCGGACGCGGTCTTCGCGCCGATGGTGATCGTCGATACCGTAGTGCCGTACCTGTGGATGGGGCTGCTGATCGCCCTGGTCGGGCGGCAGGGGGCCTGCGACCGCGCGCTGCGCGCCGATCGCGCCATCCTCGACGACCTCGGCGAACGGGTGGCGCGGCATGCGGCGAGCCACACCGGCCGGCGCACCATTGGCGGGATCGCCCTCGCCCTGCTGGTGGCGGCCGCCGCCAGCGTGCCGGCCCACCTGCTCGCCAGGGAATTGCCGCAGATCCGGGACGTGGTCAGCAGCTACACCTGGACGATCCTGATCGTGACCATCCTCGGCATCGGCCTCTCCTTTTCGCAGGCCCGCAACCTGGAGCGCTCCGGCGCCACCCGGACCGGCTACGACCTGCTCTATTTCGTGCTGACCGCCATCGGCGCCAAGGCCTCGGTGGCCAGCATCGGCGCAGCACTGACGCTGATCGCCGCGGGGCTGCTGATCGTGGCGGTCCACGCCGCCGTCCTGCTCCTCGGCGCCCGACTGCTGCGCGCGCCGATGTTCCTGGTGGCGGCGGCCAGCCAGGCCAACATCGGCGGGGTCGCCTCGGCGCCAGTGGTCGCCGAGGTCTACCATCCGGGGCTGGCCTCCGTCGGCCTGCTGCTGGCGATTCTCGGCAATATCGTCGGCACCTGGCTGGGGATCGCCTGCGCCCAGTTGTGCCGCCTGCTGTGAGCCACCCCGCAATTTCTTTACACAACCCGATCAAGTTGATAAGTTTGGGCATTCACATCTTAATCACCCCTTGAGGTTATAGCCATGGGCAGTTGCGACTTCTTTCCGGATGCCGGCGGCATCCGCCCCTATCGTTACCAGGACAGCGTGCTGTTCCTGCTCGACCAACGCCTGCTCCCCAATGAGGAGGTCTGGCTGGAGTATCGCGACTACCAGGGGGTGGCCGAGGCGATCCGCACCATGGTGGTGCGCGGGGCACCGGCCATCGGTATTGCCGCGGCCTTTGGCGCCTGGTTCGGTGCCCGCGACATCCAGGGCGATGCGTTCGATCCTTTCTGGAAGGAATTCGAACAGGTCTGCGCCGTGCTGGCCGCCACCCGGCCGACGGCAGTCAACCTCTGCTGGGCGCTGGAGCGGATGAAGAGCTTGGTGCGCGCCAACGCCGGCCAGCCGCCCGTCAACCTGAAGATCGCCCTCGAGTACGAAGCGCTGGCCATCGCCGAGGAGGACCTGCGCATCAACCGGGCCATGGGGCGCCACGGCGAGCCGCTGCTGGCCGACGGCGCGCGCATCCTCACCCACTGCAACGCCGGTGCCCTAGCCACCGGCGGCTATGGAACCGCCCTCGGGGTGATCCGCGCCGCGGTGGCCGCCGGCAAGAAAATCAGCGTGCTGGCCGACGAGACGCGCCCCTGGCTGCAGGGCTCGCGGCTGACCGCCTGGGAACTGCAGCGCGACGGCATCCCGGTGACGCTGATCTGCGACAACATGGCCGGCTGGCTGATGAACAAGGGGGAGATCGACGGCGTGATCGTCGGCGCCGACCGGATCGCCGCCAACGGCGACACCGCCAACAAGATCGGCACCTACAGCGTGGCGGTGCTGGCGAAAGAGCACGGCATCCCCTTTTACGTGGCCGCACCGACCTCGACCATCGACCTGACCCTGGCCGACGGTTCGCTGATCCCGATCGAGGAGCGCGGCGAACGGGAGGTCACCCACAGCGGCGAGCGCCGCCTGGCCCCGGAGGGGGTGGCGGTGCGCAACCCGGCCTTCGACGTCACCCCGGCGCGTTTGATCAGCGCCATCATTACCGAGCACGGCCTGGCGCGCGGCGACTACCGCACCCGTCTGGCCGAACTGGTCGCCAAGGCCCGCTAGATGAAGAGCGCGGCTCTGCACAGCTGGGTTCCCTGGCTTCGCAGCCGCGAACGCGATCCGCTGGCCGCGGCGGCGGCAACAGCCGGCTTCGCCGATGGCGCCAAAACCGCCACCAATCTGCTGCTGCTCGAGGAACAGCTGTCCGACCCCGAACTGGTCGTCACCCTGGCCGCCGAAGCCCTGGCCGCCGCCGACCCGGATCTGGCCCTCAACAACCTCGAACGGCTCTGCTGGGACGTCCCCGCCGACACTTTGCAGGGCCTGCTCGCGGCAGCACTCCCGCGCCGGCAGCTCCTGACCATCCTTGGCGCCTCGCCGTTCCTGACCGGTTTGTTGTGCCGACGGGCGGAGCAGCTCGGCGAGCTGTTCGGGCCGCACGGCATCGCCATCGCCAGGGATGAGGCCGTCATGCTCGCCGAACTGCGGGAGCGCATCCCCGATGGCAGCGGCTTCGAGTTCCTGCAACAGCAATTGCGGCTGTTCAAGGCCCGCGAGATTCTGCGCATCGGCAGCCGCGACCTGTGCGGTCTGGCGTCCCTGGAAGAGGTCACCGCCGAGCTGTCCGCCCTGGCCGCGGCGGCGCTGCAGCGTGCCTGTGAAATCTGCGAAGCCCTGCTGCGCCGCGAATACGGCGCCCCCCTGCTCGATGACGGCACTGTCGCCGAATTTACCGTCTTCGGCATGGGCAAATTCGGCGGTGTCGAACTCAACTTCTCCTCCGACATCGACCTGATCTACTTCTACACCTCGGATCGCGGCGAAACGGCCGGCGTCCCCGGCCCGGACGGGGAGCCGCGCAGCCGCATTTCACTGCACCGCTATTTCGTCAAGCTCTCCGACCTGGTGACCAAGGCGATCAGCCAGGTCACCGGCGACGGCTTCGTCTTCCGCGTCGATCTCAGATTGCGCCCGGAGGGGGACAGCGGCGAAATGGCCAATTCCCTGGCCGCCGCCGAGATCTATTACGAGAGCTGGGGACAAAGCTGGGAGCGCTCGGCCATGCTCAAGGCCCGTCCGGTCGCGGGCTCGCTGGCACTGGGCGAACGCCTGCTCAAACGCCTCGAACCGTTCATCTACCGCCGCCATCTCGACTACGCCATGGTCGAGGACATCAAGGTGATGAAACAGAAGATCGACCGCAGTCTGGCGCGCGAGCGCGAAGGCGGACACAACCTCAAGCTCGGCAAGGGCGGGATCCGCGAGATCGAGTTCTTCATCCAGGCTCTGCAGCTGATCTATGCCGGGAAGAAGCCGCGCCTGCGTGAGCGCAATTCGCTCAAGGCCCTCGACCTGCTGTGCGCCGAAGGGTTGATCAAGCCGACGGAGCGGGACCAGTTGGCCGCTGCCTACCGTTTTCTGCGCACCGTCGAGCACCGCATTCAGGTTGTCCAGGAACGCCAGACCCACAATCTGCCGACCAGACCCGAGGAGTTGCGCAGCCTGGCCCGGCGCTGCGGCTTTGCCGACACCACGGAGTTCCAGCAGGCCCTGGAAACTCATCGGCAACATGTGACCACCACCTTCCGCGATCTGTTCTATACCAGTGAAGAGGAGTTGCCGGCCCAGGTCAGTCCCGAAGTCGCCTTCCTCTTCGACCCTGCCGCCGACCCCGATCTGTGCAAGGATATTCTGGAGGAAAAAGGGTTCCGCAATCCGGATGCCGCCTACGACAGCCTGCTGATCCTGCGTGACGGCGGCACTGCCGGCCACCTGACCGAGCGAGCGCGGCGGCTGCTCGACCGGATCGCCCCGCTGATGCTGCAGGAGGTGCTGCGCACCCCCGAACCGGCCATGGCGCTGAACAACCTGGAGCTGTTCCTGGCCGCCTGCCGGCGGGCGCGGGGGACGTTCTACGCCCTGCTGGCCGAAAACCCCGAAATCATCAAGCTGATCGTTTCGCTCTTTGCCACCAGCCAGTTCCTGTCGCGCGGCTTCATCCAGCACCCCGAGGTCCTCGACGCACTGGTCTCGCGCGCCCATGCCGCGGCCAGCCGGGACGCCAACGCCATCAATGACCGGTTGGCCGCGATGCTGGCCGAGGCCGGCCATTACGAGGAACAACTCGACGTGCTGCGCCGCTTCCGCAACGAGGAATTCCTGCGCATCGCCCTCGACGACCTCTACGGCCACACCCCGCAGGGGGCAACCACCCGCCAGCTCTCCTTCCTCGCCGATGCCTGTCTCACCCAGGCGCTGCGCATCGCCCGCGAGGAGTTGATCCCGCGCTACGGCCTGCCGTTTTGCCGCGATGACCACGGCAACGAGCATGAAGCGGCCTTCGTCATCATCGGCATGGGCAAGCTCGGCGGCAACGAGCTCAACTATCACTCCGACCTGGACATCATCTTCGTCTACGAAGGCGACGGGGAGACCCGCCAGGTCGAGGGGCACGATCCCGGACGTTTCCGGCCGCAGAGCAATCAGGAGTACTTTTTCAAGCTGGCGCAGCGGATCATCTCGATACTGACCCTCATGACCCGCGAGGGGACCGTCTACCAGATCGATGCCCGCCTGCGCCCCTCCGGCAACAAGGGGCCGCTGGTGACCTCCCTGCCCGCCTACGAGTCCTATCACCAGGAGACCGCCGCGCCTTGGGAACGGCAGGCCCTGATCAAGGCGCGGGTGGGCACCGGCACGCCGGGGCTGGCCGGGCGGATTGCCGCTCTCAACACGCATATCGTTTTCGAACGGCCGCTGCCGGACAACCTCGCCGCCGAAATTTACCGTTTGCGGCAGCGGATGGAGAAGGAAATCGCCCGGGAAGACGAGGGCCACCTCAACATCAAGACCGGGCGCGGTGGCATGGTCGATGTGGAATTCCTCGTCCAGTACCTGCAGCTCCTGCATGGCGGGACCCATGCAAAGCTGCGCGGGCAAAACACCCTGGGGGCCCTGCACGCCCTGCATGCGGAAGGGTTGCTTCCCCACGACGATTATGACAACCTGACCAACGGGTACAAATTTTTGCGACGGCTGGAAAACAAGCTGCGGCTGGTACATGATCAATCGGTCAGCGAACTGGCGGCCGACCCCGCCTACCTGGCCAAGCTGGCCCGCCACCTGGGCTACCCCGACCGGCCGCGCCGGCCAGAGCAGGTGTTCCTCGAAGAGTATCACCAGGTCACCTTGGGAATTCGCGAGGTGTTCGACCGATATCTTGCCCCCGACAGCGATGAGCAGACGACATGAGTGAGATCCCCGCCAAACGCATTCTGATCGTCGATGACGACCCCAACATCAGCCGTTTCATCAGCGAATCGCTGCGGTTGCGCGGCTACGAGGTACAGAGTTTCGCCAACGCCGAACCGGCCCTGGCCGTGCTGACCGAAAACCCCTTCGATCTCGCCCTGCTGGACATTCTCCTCCCCGGCACCAGCGGCCTGCAGCTCTGCCGGCAGTTGCGGCAGAACCCCGCGACCAACCGCCTGCCGGTCATCATGATGACCGCCTTTTACAAGGAAGCCGATCACATCCGGGAAGCCCGCGACCAGTACGGCGCCACCGACTACCTGCTCAAACCGTTCTCTCTCAAGGCCCTGCACGACAAGATTGCCGCACTGATCGGGATGCCGGCTGCCGCGGCAACCGATGAACGCCTCAGCGTTGAAGGGACGCTCGCCGCGACGTCGCTGCCACGCATCCTGCACGATCTCTACAGCCTGCGCACCACCGGCCTGCTGCACCTGGAGCGCGGCGACATCAAGAAGGTTGTTTACATCAAAAACGGCTACCCGATCTTCGTCCGCTCCAACCTGGTCCGGGAGTTTCTCGGTCAGATGCTGGTGCGCGGCAGCGTCATCGGCAACGACGATCTCTCCCGTTGCATGGCGACCGCCAAGGCGAGCGGCCGTCAGATCGGCACCGTGCTGATCGAGGCCGGGCTGCTGTCACCGCATGACCTCAACGACATCCTTCGCAAGCAGATCATCGACAAGCTGCTGGAGATCTTTTCCTGGCCGGAAGGGAACTACCGCTTCATCCAGGCCCGCGAATTCAAGGAGGGGATCACCAGCATCGACGTGTCGCCGGCCAACCTGATCCTGCAGGGCTTGCGTGAGCAGGCGGCACATGCGCAGGTGGAAAAGCTGCTGGCACCCCATCTCGACCGCTATCTCCTGCCGGCGGAAAACCCCCTCTACCGCTTTCAGGAGATCCAGCTCTCCCCGTTCGACCAGCGCATCCTCGATCTGTGCCAGGGCGACATCACTCCGCGCGAGGTGCTCAAACGCCATCAGTTGTCGCGTCATGACATCGAGCCGCTGCTGGCGGCACTGCTGGTGACCGGTATCCTCGAGTCACGTACCGAACCGACCGGCGGCAGTATGGCCTGCCGTGGCGAATCGGTGGACACCCGCGCCCGCCGCGACGAGTTTCTCAAAGAGTACGCCTGGATGATGCAGCAGGATTATTTCACCTTGCTGGGGGTGACTGAAACCGAACCGCGCGACCAGGTCCGCAAGGCGTATTACAGCCTGGTCAAGCGATTCCACCCCGACCGCTTCTTCGAACAGGATCTCTTCCCCGACCTGCGCGACAAGATCAATGCCCTCTTCCAACGGATCAGCGATGCCCACGAAACCCTGGTCGACCCGGCACGCAAAGCTATTTACATCAACGAACTCAAGGGAAAAAAGCCGGTGCGCACAACGGTCGAGAACATCCTGCAGGCCGAGACGGCTTTCCAGAAAGGGTTGATTTTCGAGCGTGCCAAAAAATACGCCGAGGCTCTCGAGCAGTTCGATCAGGCCATCGACCTTGGCGGCAGCGAACCGGAATACCTGACTCACCAGGCCTGGAGCGCCTACAAGCTCAATCCCGGCGACCACGCCCGCGCCGAGCGCTCCCGCCAGATTCTGCTGCATGCCGTCGATTTGAACCCGCGCCTGGCGCTGGCCCATCTTTATCTCGGCTATATCAGCAAGAGCGAGGGGAATGACAAGGAGGCCCAGCGGCGCTTCGAGCGGGCCATCCAGTACAATCCGAATTGCACCGAGGCGCTGCGTGAATTGCGACTGATGACCATGCGCCAGGAAAAACAGGAAAAGAAGGGATTGTTCGACCTGTTCCGCAAGTAGCGACAGCCCAGTTGCTCTTGATACGCCGCATTCCGACAGACAAGCGCCCCGGCCGCAAAGCCGGGGCGCTTGTCTATCAACAACAGGTCGGCGGCAGCGGCCAGGTCAGTCGGGGAGGCCGGCCCAGGGTTTCCGGGTCAGGTCGAGCCAGCTCAGGCAGGGATCGCTGGCGGCGATGCCGGTCTTTCCGCAGGCCAGGTCGACAAAGCTGCGTTCGATGAAGTGGCGCAGCGCCAGGCGCAATTCCGGGCGGAGCGGTTTGAACAACAGCCCGGCCTGAGGGTGCTCGCGGCCGGGGGCATCACCGGCGGGGATGTCGTAGAGCACTTCCGCAGTCAGCCGCAGAGGATAATTCCGCAGTCTGAAATCGAGCTGCAGAGACTCGCCCTTCGGCAACGTGGCCGGACAGGCCACCCGCGCGCCCCGGTCGGAGAGCGACAGGAGCTTGCCGACCAGCCAGACCCCGCGGACATTCAGGTCGATCGCCTGGTTGAGGGGGAGACGGATGTGGTGGCGGGGCTGCGGGAAAAACAGCTTCTCGAGGTAATGATAGAGCTCGGTCAGCGAAAGCGGCACCTCGAGATAGGGACCTGTCGCGAGCGGCATCGGGGAAAGCCAGATCACCTGGTGATTGCCATCTGGCGCGGCCAGGCCGCGTTCCAGCAGCAGGACATCGAGGCTGGCCGCGTCTGCCTCCAGATAAAACTGCCACTCGGCGAGAATGGCCTGCAGCAGGCGATTGAACGTCGTGTTCCGGGTCAGGACCGAAACCAGGCCGCCCCCGGCTCGTTGTTCAAGCAGCATGAGCCCCCCGCTGAATATGGCATCCCGACCGCCAGTACCGGCAATCATTCATGGCAACACCCGTCTTCGCCAGGGTCAAGGCGGCTGATGCAAGGGTCGAGCAGATGGCGCGGCTGCACGTTGCGCACCGCCCGCAGCATGCTCTGCTTGAGATGTGGTATCTCCCCCTCGAGTTCGCGCACCAACCGCTTCATCCGTTTGCGCTGCTGGTCGGCCCGGCCGCAGACCGGACAGGCACAGCAGATGACCGGAAAGGCATTGCGCCGCGAATATTCGATGATATCCGATTCCGCCACGTAAACCAACGGGCGAATCACCGTATGCCGGCCGTTGTCGGCCAACAGTTTCGGGCTCATCGCCTTGAGGGCGCCGACATAGAACTGATTGAGCAGCAGCGTCTCGATGAAATCGTCGAGATGATGGCCGAGGGCGATCTTGTTGCAGCCGAGTTGATCGGCCAGGGTGTAGAGCACGCCGCGCCGCAGTCGGGCGCAAAAGGCGCAGTAGGACGAACCGGGACGGCGCTTCTCCTCGATGATCCGGTAGCAGTCGGTCGCCTCCAGGTGCGAGTCAAAACCATGCTCCGCGAGGTGCGCGGCCAGCAGTTCCTTACGGTAACCGGGGAAGCCGGCATCGACGTTGACTGCCAACAGCTCGTAGCGTACCGGCGAGCGCCGGCGCAGCGCATCGAGAATATGCAGCAGCGTGTAGGAATCCTTCCCCCCGGAGACCGCCACCGCCACTCGGTCGCCTGCTTCGATCAGGTTGAAGTCACCGATCGCCTGCCCGACCTTTTTCTTGATCTTCCGGTAAAGCTCATCTTGAATCGGCAAAAGAAAACCTCTTTGCTCATCTTTAGTCAAGCATTCTATTAAACTGGAACTGCCGTAAAAATGCAATCTTAGAAGCGCCTGCTAGACGACAGTCTTGCGGAAACGGTAGACGGCGACGCCGAGAATGCTGCCGCCGAGGATGGCAAGGATCGCGATTTGCGGCCAGAGCACGTCAATCCCCACCCCCTTGAGGAAGATGCCGCGGATAATCACCAGGTAGTGCCGCAGGGGATTGATCCAGGTGAGGTACTGGATGCTCTCCGGCATGTTCTCGACCGGAAAGGCGAAGCCGGAGAGGAGCATCGCCGGAAACATGAACATGAAGGCGCTCATCATCGCCTGCTGCTGCGAGCGACTGACCGTCGAAATGAACAGCCCGAAACCGAGGCTGCTCAACAGGTAGACCCCGGTGGCAACCCCGAGCAGCAGCAGACTGCCGCGGATCGGGATATCGACCCAGAAGACCGCCAGCGTAGTCACCATGGTGACATTCAGGTAACCGATCAGGGCGAAGGGGAGGGTCTTGCCGAGGATGAATTCCCAGCGGCGGATTGGCGTGACGATGATCTGCTCCATGGTGCCGATCTCCTTCTCGCGCACCACCGACATGGCCGAGAGCATCATGGTCACGATCAGTACCATCTGGGCCATGACCCCCGGTACATAGTAGTTGCGGCTTTCGAGGTTCTCGTTGAACCAGGCGCGGCTCTGCAGTTCCAGTTCGGCAGGCTGCCAGGCTGAGCCGCGGCGCCTCACTTCACGGTCGATCAGCAGTTGGTCGCTGAAATTGCCGGCGATCTTCACTGCATGGGAGAGGACAATGCGCGCCGTGTTCGGGTCGGTGCCGTCGACGATGATCTGGACCTTGGCTGTACGCCCGGCCTGGATGTCGGCGGCAAAGCCGTGGTTGATCTGCACGGCGGCCTTGACCTGGCCGTGGTCGATCAGGTCGCGAATCTCGCCGACCGTTCCGACCCGCGCAATGAGATTGAAGTAGCCGGACTGCTGCAGGCGCGCGGCCAACTCGCGGCTGGGCACGCTGTTGTCGAGATCGTAGAGCGCCGTGTTGATATGCTTCACGTCGGTGTTGACCGCGTAGCCGAAGATGATGATCTGTACGAGCGGCACCAACAGGATGACGAAGCGCATCTTCGGATCGCGCAGGATCTGGATGAACTCCTTGATCAGCATGGTTTTGAGGCGCGTGAACATCGCTTTAACCGATCTTCTTGCGGAACTTGCGCATGGCCATCCCCAGGAACACGGCGCCGAACAACACCAGGAACAGCGCCTCGCTCCAGAGTACGGCCACCCCCACCCCTTTCAGGTAGAGCCCTCGCAAAATGGTGACGAAGTAGCGGGCGGGGATGACATGGGTCATCAGCTGCAGCAATCCGGGCATGTTCTCGATCGGGAAGACGAAGCCGGAGAGGAGGAAAGCCGGCAGCAGGGTGGCCACCATGGCGAATTGGCCGGCGACGAACTGGCTCTTGCCGACGATGCTGATCAGGATGCCGAGGCTCAGCGCCATGACCAGATAGAGCAGCGACAGGCCGAGCAACAGCGGCAAGTCGCCGCGAAACGGCACCTCGAAGACGTAGCGGCCGACCAGCAGGGAGAGCGCCACGTCGAATACGCCGATACAGAAGTACGGGACCAGCTTGCCGATAATCAGTTCCGGGCCGGTGAGCGGCGTGGTGATCAACTGCTCCATGGTGCCGTTCTCCCACTCCCGCGCCACGGTCAGCGAAGTCAACAGGGCGGCGATGACCATCATGATCACCGCGATCAGTCCCGGCACGATGGCGTTGCGCGACAGCATGTCGGCGTTGAACCAGACGCGCGGTTCCGCTTCGATCGGCGGCTGCAGCGTCTGCCCGCCGCGACGCCGCAGTTCTTCCAGGCGCACCTCGCGGGCATAGCCGGCGAAGATGAATTCGGCGTAGCCGAGGGCGATGGTGGCGGTATTGGAATCGCTGCCGTCGACCAGCAGCTGAACCTTGACCGGACGATTGGCCTGGAGGTCACGGGTGAAGCCGTGCGGAACGACCAGTGCCATCAGCGCGGCCCGGTCGTCGATGGCGCGCTCGATGGTCCGGTAGTTGTCGGCGGTACCTATCAGCTTAACGTAGCGCGAACCGGTGAAACGGTCGATAAACGCGCGGCTTTCCGGCGTGGCGCTCTGGTCCCAAATCACCAGCGGCACCCGGTCGACGTCGAGGGTCAGGGCATAGCCGAACATGAAGAGCAGCAGCATCGGCAGGGCCAGCCCCATGAGCAGGCTGCGCGGGTCGCGCAGCACGTGCAGAAATTCCTTGCGCGCCACCGCCCTGACTCGCTGCAGCTTCATCGCACTACCTCCGCCATCGCCGCCGCCTGCCGGTCCCGTGCTTCGATCAGGGAGACGAACACATCCTCCAGCGATGGCATAATCCGTTCCACCCGGCCGGCCTCCAGGCCGAGTTCGGCCAGTCGGCCGGCAATGGCCGGGATCACCGCCCCGGCGCTTTCGGTGACCACGTGCAGCCCCCGGCCGAACAGGGCGGCGTGACGCACGCCGGGGAGCACCTCGATTTCGGCCAGCACCTCCTGAGGCTGGGCGCAGGGAACTTCAATAATCTCTTCGCTGAGAGCGTTCTTCAGCTCCATCGGCGTGCCGAGAGCAATCAGTTCGCCGCGATAGATCAGACCGAGACGATCGCAGCATTCCGCCTCATCCATATAGTGGGTGGTGACGAAAACGGTGACCCCGGCATCGGCAAGCTGATAGATCAGTGCCCAGAAGCTGCGGCGGCTCAAGGGATCGACCCCGGCGGTCGGCTCGTCGAGAAAGATGATCGGCGGTTCGTGAAGGATCGCGCACCCCAGGGCCAGGCGCTGCTTCCACCCCCCGGAGAGGGTGGCGGTCAGGGAGTTGCGATGCCCATCAAGGCCGGCCATGGCGATCACCCACTCCTTGCGCGCCTCCTGCCGGTCTGCCGCCAGCTTGTAGACTCCCGCGTAAAAATCGAGGTTCTCCTTGACCGTCAGATCTTCATACAGAGAAAACCTCTGGCTCATGTAACCGCTCTGTTCCTTGATCCGCTCCGGATCGGCCACAATGTCGAAACCGGCCACGCTACCGCTGCCGCCGCTCGGTGCCAGCAGGCCGCAGAGCATGCGGATGGTGGTCGACTTGCCGGCGCCGTTCGGCCCGAGGAAACCGAAGATTTCGCCGCGGCGGACATTGAGCGTGATCCGGTTGACGGCGACAAAATCGCCGAAACGCTTTTCCAGATTGTGCAGGGTGACGGCAAAGGATGGTTCGGTCGGGGGCATGGCCTCACCTCTCACCGTGGCGGCCGAGGATGGCGATGAAAACGTCCTCCAGAGACGGCTCGACCGAGCGGCTGCCGAGCAACGGCATGCCGGCATCGCGCAGGATGTCGCGGCCGGCGGCCTCGCCGGCGGCCGGCCGGGTGCTGACCAGATGCACCCGGTCGCCGAACTGCCCCACCTGGACGTCGGGCAGTTGTTCGCGCAGCAAACGGGCGGCGGCCCTGGGCTGCTCGGTGCGGATTTCGAGGAGCACCCCCGGCATCAAGGCACGCAGACGGTCAGGGGTGTCGCAGGCGATCAGCCGCCCCTGGTGCATCAGACCGACCCGGTGGCAGCGGTCGGCTTCGTCGAGGTAGGCGGTGGTGACGCAGATGGCCACCCCCTCTTTGAGCAGCTGGTAGAGGATCCGCCAGAAATCCCGACGCGATACCGGGTCGACGCCATTGGTCGGCTCGTCGAGGAAGAGCACCTTGGGGGTATGAACCAGGGCGCAGGCCAGTCCCAGCTTCTGTTTCATCCCGCCGGAGAGGTTCCCGGCCTGCCGGCGCCTGAATGGCGCGAGGTTGCTGAAAGCCAGCAGCCGGTCGATCTTCTCGGCTCGCCCTCGCACCGGCACCTGGTAGATGTCGGCATAGAAATCGAGATTTTCCATGACGGTCAGGTCGGGGTAGAGGCCGAAACGCTGGCTCATATAGCCGATGTCGGCCTTGATCGCCTCGGCCTCGCGCCCGACATGACGTTCGAGCACCCACGCCTCCCCCGCCGTCGGGTCCATGATCCCGGTCAGCATCCGCAGGGAGGTGGTCTTCCCCGCGCCGTCCGGGCCGATCAGTCCGAACAGTTCACCGGGCGCCACGGTCAGGGAAAGGCTGTCGACGGCCGTTACTCCGTCAAAGCGCTTGGTCAGGCGGTCGGTACGGATGGCATCCATGACAGCAGCGGGATCAGGAGGCAGGCATCAGCGGTGAAAGGCACATACGACACGCCTAATGGCCGGCCATGTCGATTTCGGCATCGGCGGGCATCCCCGGCTTCAGTTCCCGATCGGGATTGGGGAGGGTGATCTTGATGCGGTAGACCAGCTTGACCCGCTCCTTTTCGGTTTGCACACTTTTCGGCGTGAATTCGGCATCCTGGGCAATGAAGGTGACAGTGCCCCGGTAATCCTTGCCCGGGTAGGTATCGGTGGCGACGCGTGCCGCCTGTCCCAGCTTGACCCGGCCGAGGTCGGTCTCGCTGACGTAGGCCCGCAACCACACCGGATCGAGCGCCCCGAGGGTGACCACCGGCGTGCCGGCGGCGACAAACTCCCCCGCCTCGACATTCTCGGCGAGGACCACGCCATCCATCGGCGCCGTCAGGGTGGCATAGCCGAGCCGGGTCCGGGCCAGGGCCAGGGCCTCATCCGCCTTCTGCAATTGCGCCCGGGCCTGCTCGACCTCTTCCTGACGAAAGCCCTTCTTCAGCAGGGCCAGGCGCTGCCCGGCCTCATCGGCCCTGCCCCGGGCGACTTCGAAGGCCGCCTGCAGCGCCTCGGTCTCGCGGGCGGCCACCGCCCCTTGCGCAAAGAGCGCCTGCTGACGCTGCCAGTCGGCCTCGGCCCGGGTCAGCTCCGCCTTGGCCTGGGCCAGGGCGGCCCTGGCCTGGGCGACCTCCTCGGGCCGATAGCCGGCCTGCAGTTCCGCCAGAGTGGCCCGGGCCACGGCAACTTCGGCCTGGCGTAGCGCCACTTCATGCTCCAGGTCGGTACTTTCCAGGCGGGCTACCACGCTGCCGCGCGTTACCCGCTCCCCTTCCTTGACCAGCCGCTCCAGCACATGCCCGGCAATCCGGAAGCTGAGATCGGCGTCGGTGACCTCGATATTGCCGGAGAGCCGAAGGTTCCCCTCGGGCTTGCGGGAAACGGGAAGGATGCGCCACAGCAGAATACCGGCGCCGACCAGGACCAGCAGGACGAGCAGCAGTCTGCCTCGGGGAGGAAGATTCATGCCTCATCTCCTTCGGCGGACCGTTGCGGACCGGCCGAGTGTTTTGTTTGCCAGGTTGCGGGGTTTATCCTTTATGTTAGTTTTATTATTGATGATTTCTGTATAAAGGCAACAGCTCGTTCCACTCGGGGCGAAAAAGCCCCTCTTTCCCTGTCGGAGCAACCGATGCGTCGCTGGCAATCCCTGTTACTGGCTATCGTTGTCCTGCTGTTGATGGTGGCCGGTGCCGCGGCGCTGTTCGGCCCGGGGCTGCTGCGCGACCGGGCCACTGCCTGGGTCCGCGCGGAAACCGGCCGCTCGCTGCAGGTTGGCGAGGTCAGTGTCAACCTGCTGGCCCTGAGTGTCGAGGTCCGTGACGTGATCCTGACGGAAACCGACCTGACCACTCCGTTTGTGGCCTGGGATCGGCTGTACGTCGCCATCAGCCCACGCTCGCTCTGGCACCGTGCCCCGATCATCCGCAGGATCCAGCTGGGAAAACCGGCGGTGCGCATCGAGCGGCTCCCCGACGGGCGCTTCAACTTCAGCGATCTGTTCAAGAGCAAGGAGGCCGCGCCCAAGCCGGCCGACGCCGGGGAGCCGGCGCGATTTTCCCTGAACAACCTGGAGATCGACGGCGGGCGGATCGACTTCATCGACCGCACCCTGGCCAAACCGGTGACGCACCACATCGAGCAACTCGATCTGGCGGTCCCCTTCGTCGGCAACCTCCCCTATCTCGCGGACCGCTACGTGCAACCACTGCTGCGCGCCACGGTCAACGGCGCCCCCCTGGAGCTCAAGGGAGAGCTCAAACCGTTCGCCGACCGCCAGGAATACTCCCTGCAACTCAAGCTCGCCGGTCTCGACCTCCCCACCTACCTCGGTTATTTCCCGGAGGCGCTGCCGGTGACGGTCAGCAAGGGGAAGCTTGATGTCGACCTCGACCTGACCTACCGCGCTTTCGATCACACCGCGCCGATACTGGAACTGGCCGGCCGGTGTGATCTGACCACCCTCGACCTGCGCGAACGCAACGGCCGCCCCCTGTTGTTTCTGCCGCTGCTGGAAGCACGCCTGGCGCCGTCGTACCCGCTCGATCAAAAGATTCACCTGGACTCGGTGACCATTCACAACCTGCAAAGCTGGATCGACCGCAACCCGGCCGGCGAGTGGAACGTTGCGCGGTTGGGCGGACAGTCGCCATCACCTGCCGACGTACCGGCAAAGGCTCCGGCAAAACCGTCGCTCCTGCAGCTGAAAATCGACCAGTTGCGGCTCGAAAACGGGCGGCTGGAACTGCGCGACGCCCTCCCCGCCGGCGGCTTCGCCACGACGCTCACGACCATCGACCTCGATCTTGACGACTTCACCCTGGCACGGGGCACCCCGTTCAAGCTGCTCCTGAAACTGGCCAGCGAACGCCGGGAGCAACTCGCCATCAACGGCCAGGTTACCGTCAGCCCGTTTGCGCTCGATCTCGCCATCGACGCCCGGCAGCTGCCGCTGGCCGCGTACCAGCCGTACTACCGGACGCAGACCACCGCCGTCATCGGCGGTGTGCTGGATGCCAATGTCCGACTGCAGACCGGTCCGGAACAACCGCTGCTGCTCAAGGAGGCGGGACTGGTTCTCCACAATCTCGAACTCCCCTTGAGCAACGGCGAAGGCTTCAGACTGAGGGATGCCGCCCTGCTCGGCGGCAGCTATGATCTGGCCGCCAACCACTTCGAGGCCGCCAGCCTCACCTTCAACGGCGCCGAGATCAAATTCTCGCGCGACAAATCCGGGCACTGGTCGTTCATGGACCGCAATTACCCGCTGCTCGCCAAGCTGGCCGAGCCGGTGACCGCGACGCCGAAAGAACCGGCGGCAACGCCCGGGACAAAACCCTTTTCCTGGCGCCTCGGCGAGCTCGTCCTGCACGACGGCCGGATGGCGTTCCGCGACGAACAGCCGGCCGAGCCGGCCCATTTTGATATTGCCGGGCTGACGGCCACCGTGCGCGACCTGGCTGCTCCGGATAGCGTCAAGGGGAGCTTTGCAGTGCAAGGTTCCTTCCAGCAGAAAGGGCAATTCCAGCTGTCCGGCACGGCGGTCCCAAGCGGGCCGGAAGTCAGCGCCACCGTGCAGCTGCACCGCATCCCCCTGGCGGCTTTCGCACCCTATGTCGGCGAGCATCTCCGCCTGGTGCTGGTCGATGGCGCCCTCGATGCCGATCTGACCACCGCCGCGGCCAAACAGGGCGATGTCTGGCGAGGGCGCTTCGGCGGCAATCTCGGCGTCAGCCGCTTCTACTGCCTGGATGCCACCCACCGCGAAGATCTGCTGCGTTGGGAACGGCTGCAGGTCAGCGGCATCGACGGCCACTTCGATCCCTTCTCACTGAAGATCGCCGCCGTCGCCCTCAACGACTACTACGCCCGTGTCCTGCTTGACGAGCAGGCACGCCTCAACTTCGCCAGTCTGACCGTTCAGCCGCCGGCCACTGAAACCGTGGCCATTGCCGCCACACCGGCAATGGCCACGCCAACCGCACCCAAACAGGAGCTCCGCATCGGCAAGGTCACCCTGCAGGGGGGGCGGGTCGACTTCACCGACCGGCACATGGCCAAACCGTTCAGCGCCGAAATGCTGCAGCTCGGCGGGCGTATCGAGGGGTTGAGTTCAAAACCGGGAACCCTGGCCGAGGTTGATCTGCGCGGCCGGTTGCGCAATGAATCGCCGCTGACCATCGCCGGCACTCTCAACCCGTTGGCCGACCCGCTCTTCCTTGACCTCAAGCTCGACTTCAACGACATCGAGCTGAGCCCCCTTTCGCCCTATTCGGGAACCTATGTCGGCTACCTGATCGAGCGCGGCAAACTCAACGTTGCTCTGGCCTACCATGTCGAAAACGGTCAGCTGAACTCTTCTAACAAACTGTTCATCGATCAGTTCACCTTCGGCGACGCGGTCGAGAGTGATCAGGCGACCAGCCTGCCGGTGCGCCTGGCAATCTCCCTGCTCAAGGACCGCAAAGGTGAGATTCATCTCGACATCCCGGTTTCTGGGGACCTCGACGACCCGCGGTTCAGCATCTGGGGGGTCGTCTGGCAGATCGTCAAAAACCTGCTGGTGAAGGCCGTGACCTCACCGCTGGCCCTGCTCGGTGCCCTGGCCGGGGGCGGCGAGGACTTCAGTGCCATCGTCTTTTCCTCCGGCTCGGCCCGACTGGCGGAGCCGGAGCAGGCCAAGCTGGCCAAAATTGCCGATGCCCTGCGCGACCGCAGTGATCTCAAGATCGAGGTCAAGGGCTATATTGATCCGGAGTTGGACCCGGAAGGGTATCGGCGGGAGCTGCTGCAGGGGAAAATCCGCCGCGAGAAACTCATCGATCTGCGCAAAAAGCTGGGGGATGCCGCCCCTACCGACGCCGCAACCGTGGTGGTTGCCGCCGATGAATACCCGGACTATCTGTGGCGGGTTTACCAGGAAGCGGATTTCCCCAAGCCACGCAACCTGATCGGCCTGGCCAAGCACCTCCCCGACCCGGAACTGGAAAAACTGCTACTGGCCAACACCAGGGTCGGCACCGAGGAGTTGACGGCCCTGGCGCAGACCCGGGCCCGGGCGGTGGCTGCGGCGCTGACCGGAATCGGCGGCCTTCCGCGTGAGCGGGTGTTCCTTGCGACCACGGATATTACCGCCATGCCTGCGACAGAGGGGGTGAGCCGCAGCCGGGTGGAGTTCGGAATGGCGGTGAAGTAAGTTATAATAATGGTATGAAATGAGGAGCGGCATGATGAAGGAAGCGCTGCTGATCATCGACATGCTCAACGATTTTGTCCGCGAGGGGGCGCCGTTGGAAGTGCCGGCCGCGCGAGCCATTCTGCCGGCCGTGCAGGCGCGGGTGGCGGCGGCCCGTACCCGCGGAGCGGCGGTGATCTATGTCTGCGATGCGCATCGTCCCGACGACCCGGAGTTCTCTCGCATGGGATGGCCGCCCCATGCGGTGAAGGGAACCAAGGGCGCGGAGGTCGTGGCTGACCTGGCGCCCCTGGAAACCGACCCGGTGGTCGAGAAAATCTCCTACTCCGGCTTTCACCGCACCGGCCTGGAAGGGATCCTGCAGGCGCTGGGCGTTTCGGAACTGACCCTGACCGGCGTCGTAACCAATATCTGCGTCCTCTACATCGCCTACGAGGCGGTGGTCCGCGGCTACCGCGTCACCGTCCCCGCCGATTGCGTCGCCCCCCTCGACCCCGCCGACGGCGAGTTCGCCCTCAAGCAGATGGAGCAGGTGCTGGGGGTGACGGTGGAGCGTTAGACTGCCCCTCGATGCAGTTTCCCGCCAACGGAAATCCCCCCGTTCGCTGCGACTACCCTTTCCCAGCCAACCTCCATCTCCGGGAAACCGGCATCGGTGCTTACGCCTCCACCGTCGCGATCAACTGCTCCCGCAACGCCAGCAGGCGCCGACTCACCCCTACCTTGTAGCGGTGCGGGTTGATCAGGCGCAGGCTCCCTTCCGGCAGGCGTGCAAGCTGTCGCGCGCAGTAATCAGCCATAGCCATGAGTGGCGGTGCCGGTTCACGTTGCTCCCCGTCATCCATGACCACCGCGCGGCAGTCAACCAGGTCGCAATCGACCGGCACCACTTTGCAGCGTTGCGGGTTGGCCGGATCAAAGGCCGTCGCCCCGGAGCGAAACGGCTCACCGGGGTCGTCAACCAGGTCGAGGACATCCATGATCAGGCGCCCGGCCGGATCGACGGCGCGCAGCACGCGCTTGCGCCCTGGCAGCGTGGCCTTGGCCGGGTCGCTGGTGGTTTTCAGACACGGGCGGCCGCCGATCTCGACCAGCTTGTAGACCCCGCCCAGGGCCCCGCCGCCGTCGCCGGCGCAGGTCGCCAGCCGGGTGCCGACCCCGTAGATATCGACCCGCCCGCCATCGGCCATGATCGCGGCGATCACCCCCTCGTCCAGCTCGTTGGATGCGACAATTTTCACCGCAAGGAAGCCCGCGTCGTCGAACATCCGCCGCGCCTCACGGCTGAGGTAGGCCAGATCCCCGGAATCGAGGCGGATGCCGCGCAGTTCAAAGCCTTTGGCGCGCAACTCCCCGGCCACGGTGATGGCATGGGGGATGCCGCTGATCAGGGTGTCGTAGGTATCGACCAACAACACACTACCCTCGGGGAAGGCGGCCGCGTAGGCGCGAAACGCCGTCAACTCGTCGGGGAACGCCATGACCCAGCTGTGCGCATGGGTCCCCTTGACCGGCAGATCGAACAGCTGCCCCGCCCAGACGTTGCTGGTGCTGCGCACCCCGCCGATACACGCCGCGCGGGCGACGCTCAGCCCCCCGTCGGGCCCCTGGGCGCGGCGCAGGCCGAACTCAATGACTTCGGCATCACCGGCGGCGGTGGTCAAACGGGCGGCCTTGGTCGCCACCAGCGTCTGGAAATTGATGATGTTGAGCAGGGCGGACTCGACCAGTTGCGCTTCGGCCAGCGTCCCCTCGACGGTCAGCAGCGGCTCGCCGGGAAAAACCACCTCCCCCTCGCGCGGTGCCGTCACCCGGCCACGGAAGCGGAAGTCCCGCAAAAAGTCGAGAAACCGTTGATCGAACAGTTCAAGGCGCTGCAGGTAAGCAAGCTCTTCCGGGGCAAAGCGCAACCCGGCCAGGTAGTCGAGGGCCGGCTGCAGACCGGCGAACACCGCGTAGCTGCCGCGGTAGGGCGCCGCGCGGAAGTAGAGATCGAAGGCCGCCGGGCGCGTCTCCATCCCCTCGCGCAGATAGCCGGCCAGCATGGTCAGCTCGTAGAGGTCGGTCATCAGAGGCGATATCCGCATGGGCAGGCTCCGGGCGGCTTATTGCATCAGCCGACTAACTTTTAGCTTACACCTGCCAGACGCGGCGTCCAGTCCGGCGATGCGGTTGCCCTTGGCGACAGCTTCGCTTTGCGCTATTCTGTAGCAATTCCCCGCAAGGAGCCTGTCATGTTCAAAAAGCTCATCCTGTTGATCATCGTTGCCGGCATCGTCTACCTCAACTATACCAATCCGAAACGCGAGGATCACGAAGCCATCATCCGGGCCGAACTGGAAAAGAACGGACCGGTGTCGGAGGAACAGTTTGCCGCCGCGATGAAGGATGTCGACTACAGCAACTTCATGGTCGGCTCGGCCACCAAGACCACGCTGGACAGCAAGATGATTACCTATGGCTACATGAAGAAGCTCAAGCTGGTGAACGGCGAGTGGATCAAGCAGACCACGCAGAAAATCCAGAATTCCCAAGGATATTAGGCGCATGACCGAGGTTCCGCGCCGCCTCCAGTTCGCCAGCGACAACTATGCCGGCATCTGCCCCGAAGCCTGGCAGGCCCTCGGCGACGCCAGGGACGGCTTTGCCGTCAGCTACGGCGACGATCCGTGGACCGCGAAAGCCTGCGACGCCCTGCGCGATTTCTTCGAGACCGACTGCGAGGTCTTCTTCGTCTTCACCGGCACCGCCGCCAATTCGCTGGCCCTGGCCTCGCTCTGCCACTCCTACCACAGCGTGATCTGCCATGACACCGCGCACGTCGAAACCGACGAGTGCGGCGCCAGCGAGTTCTTCTCCAACGGCACCAAGCTGCTGACCGTCGGCGGTCCCCACGGCAAGGTCGACCCGGTGGCGGTCGAGCACACCGTTCACAAACGCAGCGACATTCATTACCCGAAACCGAAGGTGCTGACCATCACCCAGCCGACCGAACTCGGCACCCTCTACACCCCCGCCGAGATGACCGCCCTGCACGACCTGACCCGGCGCCTCGGGCTCAAGCTCCATGTCGACGGCGCCCGTTTCGCCAACGCCGTGGCGGCGCTGAACGTCCCGCCGAAGGAACTGACCTGGCGGGCCGGGGTCGATGTCCTGACCCTCGGCGGCGCCAAGAGCGGCCTGCCGCTCGGCGAGGCGGTGGTTTTTTTCGACAGGAAGCTGGCCTTCGAATTCGACTACCGCTGCAAGCAGGCAGGGCAGCTGGCCTCGAAGATGCGCTTCCTTTCCGCCCCATGGCTCGGCCTTCTCAAGGATGGCGCCCTGCTGCGCCACGCCGCCCATGCCAACGCCTGCGCCCGGAAACTGGCGGCAGCGCTGACCGCCGTTCCCGGCGTGACCCTGGTCCACCCCGTCGAGGCCAACGCGGTCTTCGTTCAGCTTGAGGAAACCGTCATCGCCGCCCTGCGCCAGCATGGCTGGGTCTTTTACACCTTCATCGGTTCCGGCCACTGCCGCTTCATGTGTTCCTGGGCAACGACCGACGGCGACATCGCGGCGCTGGCTGACGACCTGCGGTCGGTCGCGGCGGCGGCCCGACCAGCGTGACCGGCACCGCTCTGCCTCTTTCCCTCGGGCGCATCCGCCAGGCCATCGCCGCCCATCGGCCGGCGGTTCTGCCGGTCGACCGTCCGCACGCCGCCGTGGCCTTGCTGCTGGTCGACGCAGCACCGGCACCGGAAGCGCTGTTCATCGTGCGTGCCCCCCATGAAACCGACCCTTGGGCGGGGAATATCGGTTTTCCCGGCGGGCGGGTGGCACCTGACGATGGCCAGCCCCGCCAGACCGCCGAGCGCGAAACCCGCGAGGAACTGGGCCTCGACCTGACCGGCTGCAGCTACCTCGGCCGCCTCGACGATCTTTACGGCGCCACCCTGCCGATCCTCGTTTCCTGCTTCGTCTATGCGACGGCGACAAGGCCGGTGCCGACCCCCAACCACGAAGTGGCCGGGATTTTCTGGTATCCTTTGCACGAACTGGCCAATCCGGCGCGCCACCGCCTGGCAACCTTCTCCTGGCGCGGGGAATCGACCACCCAGCCGGTGGTGGAATTGCTTGACCACGGGCAGCCGCTGCTGTGGGGGATCACCTACCGCCTGTTGCGCAATTTCTTCGGCATCCTCGAACTGCCGTTCGGGCCGACTGTTTCGGAAAATCCTTGCCCACCGCCCAATCCACGCTAGAATGGTAGCGATTGTAAAATACGACCATGCTATGGAGCGGGGAGCAGACATGGACAAACGACATTTCCGCCGGATCCCTTTCGAAGCCGAGATGCTGGTTGCCGTCGGCAACCATAGCTGGAGCTGCCAACTGCTTGACCTCGCCCTCAAAGGCGTTCTCCTGGAGAGCGCGGCGCCCCTGCCGCTGACCCAGGGAACCGTTGCCAGCCTCTCCCTGCCGCTGCCCGGCTCGGAGGTCGTTCTCGATTTCGAGGCGGCACTGATCCATTGCGAGGGGAATCGGCTCGGCTTCAAATTCCTCCATGAAAATCTGGAGACGTTGACCCACCTGCGCACCCTGCTGGAACTCAACACCGGCGATCCGGAAGGCGTCCGCGGCGAACTGCTCACCTGGCTCAAGGGATAGGGGGTAGAATTTTACCCACCCCCAAGATAATGTGGAGGCGGCCCATCGGCCGCCTTTTCAATTTCCTGTTGACACACCCCATTAACAAGCGTATATCGCAACCAATCAAAGGGTGTTTCAGGTCCCGGACCCCGATTGGCCACCAGCGAGCGTTGACCCCTTCAAAGCCTACCGCCGCCCGGTCCGGGAAACCGAACTCCGCTTTGCATCCCGTCGTGGGATATCCGCGTTAATGGCGTTGACAGGCTTTGACTTGAACAGGGGTTGACCGACATGCACATCGCTTTCGCCTTCAATCTGAAGGAAGATTCGGCTTGCGTCGAAGACGCGGCCGAACCCCCTTCGGAACCCCCTTCCGAGCCTCCCGGCCCTCTGCCCGACGACCGCTACGCCGAGTGGGATGACATCCACACGGTGCGGGCCGTGGAACGTGCGCTGGCCTCACGCCACCAGGTCACCCTGGTCGAGGCCGATCTCGACGCCTTTGCCGCCTTCCGCCGTCTGCGCGGCAACATCGATTTGGTTTTCAACATTGTCGAGGGGCTGCACGGCGCCAGCCGCGAAGGGCAGCTCCCGGCACTGCTCGACATGCTCGAGATCCCCTACACCGGCAGCGACCCCCTCACCCTCGGGCTGTGCCTCGACAAGCGCCGCACCAAGGAAATCCTGCGTTACAATGGCGTTCCCACGCCGCGCTTCTGGACCGTCACCAGCCTCGACCAGATCCCGCGCCGCCTGCGCTTCCCGCTGATGGTCAAGCCGACCCTCGAGGGATCGAGCAAGGGGGTCACCGACCGTTCGCTGGTCAAAAATCGCCGGGAATTGCGCAGCCAGGTTGCCTGGGTGCTCGATACCTATCGCCAGCCGGCGCTGATCGAGGAGTTCCTCCCCGGCCGTGAGTTCACCGTGGCGATGCTCGGCAACAGCGCGGATTTGCGCGCCCTGCCGATCGTCGAGATCAACTTCGCCACCTTGCCGGACGGGGTCAACCCGATCTACTCCTATGAGGCCAAATGGGTGTGGGACCGCGAGGAAGACCCGCTGCAGATCTTCACCTGCCCCGCCAAGCTCGACGCCGCGCTGCAAGATGAGATCGAGAGCGTCTGCAAGCAGGCCTTCCTTGCCCTTGGCTGCCGCGACTGGTGCCGCATCGACGTGCGCCTCGATGCCGCGGGGCACCCGCAGATCATCGAACTCAATCCCCTCCCCGGCATCCTGCCGCGCCCGGAGCAGAACAGCTGCTTCCCCAAGGCGGCGCGGGCCGCCGGACTTTCCTACGAGGCGATGCTCCTGGCCGTGGTCGAGGCCGCCGCCAGGCGGCTCGGTCTCGATGGAGGGCCCGCGTGAAAATTGCGGTCTGCCATAATCTTGCCGCTCCCCTGCCACTGCGCGGTGAAGCCTGCGACCGGATTGCCGAGCAAGGCGCCGCGCATGAGGCGGCAACCGTGGCGGCGGCGCTCACCACCCTCGGACACCAGCCGGCCATCGTGCCGTTCGGTGCCGATCCGGCGGTTTTCCTCGATCAGTTGAACGCTTTCGGGGCAGAGCTGATCGTCAACCTGTGCGAAGGCTTGTGGGGGGACAGTCACCTGGAGCTGCACGCCGCCGCGCTGCTCGAATTGACCGGCCTGCCGGTGACCGGTTCCGGCCCGTTGTGTCTCGGCCTGACCCAGGACAAATTGCGCACCAAGGAGCTGCTCCTGGCCAACCGGCTCCCCTCCCCACGACACCTGGTGGCCTGCTGCGGCGAACCGCTGCCGGCGGAACTGGAGCTGCTTTACCCGTTGATCGTCAAACCGCGCAGCGAAGACGCTTCCCACGGGATTACCGATGCCAGCGTGGTCGACGACTGCCCCGCCCTGCACGCCCAGGTCAACTATATTCACCGCACCTATCGCCAGGATGCCCTGATCGAGGAGTTCATCGCCGGGCGCGAGATCAATGCGGCGATCCTTGGCAACGACGACGAAGCCGTCGTCCTGCCGCTCTCGGAGATCCGCTTCGACCCGGCATTGCCCCGGCCGATCGTCAGCTATGCCGGCAAATGGCTGGAAGACTCGCCGGCGTACCAGGGAACCGTGCCGGTTTGCCCGACCGACCTGGCGGAAAGCGACGCCGCGGCGGTGCGCGCGGTGGCGCTGGCGGCCTTCCGCGTCATGGGGTGCCGCGATTATGCCCGGGTCGACATCCGTCTGCTCGACGGCATCCCCTGGATCCTGGAAGTCAACGCCAATCCCGACATTTCCCCCGAAGCCGGCCTGGCGCGCAGTGCCGCGGTCTTCGGCCTCGACTACCCGGCACTGATCGAACACATCATCAACGCGGCCTGGCGCCGCATGGAGAAGCTGCATGTTGCGTGAACTGCGAGCGGGTGATCTGCCGGCATTGGAACGGATTCTGACAACGACCGGGGCCTTCACCCCGGCCGAGGTGGCGGTGGCCATGGAACTGCTGGAGATTGTCATCAAGGATCCGGCGCAGCGCGACTACGAGGTGGCGGTGGCCGAGGTGTTGGAAAAGGTCGCCGGCTACGTGCTGTTCGGCCCGGTCCCGGCCACCGAGGGGAATTTCGACCTGTACTGGATTGCCGTCGACCCGGCGGCCCAGGGGTCCGGTGTCGGCCAACGGCTGATCGAGCACGTCGAGGAGGAAGTACGCAAGCGCGGCGGACGGATGGTCTGCCTGGAGACCTCCTCGCAGGGCGGCTACAGCCGCACCCGCGGTTTTTATGAAAAAGCGGGGTACCTGCTGGAATCGCGCATCCGCGATTTCTACAAGCCGGGGGATGACCGGCTCACCTATGTCAAGCGTTTCTGACCACCCACAGGGGAGGACCAAGACAACCGCCATGGAGACCTGGCAGAAGATCCTGCAGGCGAGCATCACCCGGCCGGCACAGATCACCCCGCGTTTCGGCATCGATCCGGTACCGCTCGCCGCGGTCGCCGCGCAGTACCCGATGCGCATCACCCCCTACTACCTGTCGCTGATCCGCGAGGTCAACGATCCGATCTGGCGGCAGGCGATTCCCGACGCGGCTGAACTGCACGACAGCGTCTGCTTCACCGACCCGCTCGACGAGGAAAACCAGAGCCCGGTGCCAAACCTGGTGCACCGCTACCCGGATCGCGTCCTCTTCCTGGTCTGCGCCGAGTGCGCCATGTACTGCCGCTTCTGCACCCGCAAGCGCAAGGTCGGCGGCGAGCACATGGTGGTCAACAGCGATACCATCGCCCTGGGGCTCGACTACATCCGTCGGCATGAAGAGATCCGCGACGTCATCCTCTCCGGCGGCGACCCGCTGCTGCTCGCCGACGAGAAGCTCGACGGCATTCTCACCGCCCTGCGCGCCATCCCGCACGTCGAGATCATCCGCATCGGCAGCCGCGTCCCGGTGGTCCTGCCGCAGCGCGTCACGCCGGGGCTGATCCGGGTGCTGCGCAAGCACCATCCGCTCTACCTCAACACCCACTTCAACCATCCCGACGAGATCACCGCGACCTCGGCCAAGGCCTGCGCGCGCCTCGCCGACGCTGGCATTCCGCTGGGGAACCAGACCGTGCTGCTGCGCGGCGTCAACGACGACCCGGCGGTGATGAAGCGGCTGATGCAGCAGCTCCTGGCGATCCGTGTGCGCCCCTACTACCTCTACCAGGCCGACATGGTGCAGGGGACCGACCATTTCCGCACCAGCGTCGCCGAGGGGTTGGAGATCGTCCGCGCCCTGCGCGGCCACACTTCGGGGCTGGGGGTGCCGGCCTACGTCATCGACGCCCCCGGCGGCGGCGGCAAGATTCCGCTGCTCCCCGACTATCTCCAGGAATTGACCGAGGACGAGGTCCGGCTGAAAAACTATCGCGGCGATCTTTACAGCTACCGCAATGTTCCCTCGGCCGCACCGGTTGAAAAGAAACGGAAGGCGGCCAACAGCGACGGCGGCTGAGCCTGGCTATTTTGCTTCGCAACAGCAGGGAGGACAAAAGGAGCTCTATCTCTCTTTGTCTGTATCTGAAATTCCAAGATGATCCGGTCCTTCCTTATGAGACGATTTCTGTGACACGCAAAGACCGGCCTCGCAGCCGGTCTTTTAATTTGTCATAGCTTATAATCACGAATGCCGGAAACTTCTTCACACCTGAATCACTCTCTTGTCCTTTGTTGTTGCCGAGCTATACTGCCATTAACGATGCTTTCGAGATAATCCCGGGCAGGGAAATACACTATGAAAAATCTTAAAAAGCATAGAGCGGAATTTCTGTTTGGATTGTTAGGGGTGGCAATTTTCATGGTATCGGCAATGCCTTCTGAGGCGATGGCTGTCACGCGAGAGTGGGTGCGTCGCTACAACGGCACGGGAAATTCCGGGGACGAAGTAACTGCCATGGCCACGGGTACGGACGGGAGTGTCTACGTAACCGGCAGAAGCATCGGCTCTGTCGAAAGCTATTACGATTATGTCACAATCAAATATGCACCGGATGGCAGCAGGGTATGGACGCGACGACTTGACGGCATCGGCAATAATTATGATGTTCCCAACGCCATTGCCGTGGATGCTTCCGGAAATGTTTATGTCACGGGAGGCAGCGCCGGAAGGGATGACGGCTCTGGCGCGGCCCTCGACATATTGACCGTAAAATATAATACCGATGGCAAGATCCTTTGGACACAACGCTACAACGGGTCAGGCAACAGTTACGATGCCGGTTGGGATCTTGCCGTTGATCAGTTCGGCTGTGTATTTGTAACTGGAGAAACGACCGGGACAGGGACGGCTTTTGGAGACAGCATCACAATCAAATATGCCCCCGACGGAAATACCCTCTGGATACGCAATTACAATGGTCCAGCCAATTATAGGGATTACGCATATGCACTGGCCCTCGATGCGTCAGGGAATGTCTATGTGACGGGCAGCAGTTCAAATGGGAGTACCACGGATTTCCTGACAATCAAATACGGATCCGATGGCCAACGCTTCTGGGCTCGGCTCTATGACGGGCCGTTTCATTTTACGGACGGAGCCAGAGACATTGCTGTTGATGGAGCGGGAAATGTTTATGTCTCCGGGGTAAGTTGGAATTCCGAGAGCCGAAGTGATGACAATATCACCATCAAATATACGACCAACGGCGAACGACAATGGGCACGACGCTATGAAGGTCCGGGCAAAGGTGATGACATTGTGGAGAAGATCGCCGTCGACAACGCAGGCAACTGTTATGTGACCGGCTGGAGCGTGGGTGCGGGCAGCAACGGATATGACTATGCAACCATCAAGTACGATCCTTCCGGAAACCGGCTCTGGGTGAGGCGATACAACGGCCCTGCCAATGGATTTGATAGCGCTCATGGCATTGTCCTGGACGGGGAGGGGAATGCTTATGTCACGGGAGCAAGCTCCACGTCGTGGAATGGATACGACTTCGTTACCATCAAATATGATGAGTTTGGGAATTTGGCCTGGCTGAAGCGCTACAACGGGCCATGCAGCTCCAACGACAGCGGCAGAGCAATAGCGATCGATGGCTCGGGCAATGTCTACGTGGCCGGAGACAGTTATTGCCCCGCTTCCGGAAGTGACTATTCCACCGTAAAATATGCACCTTGAAGTGACCCGAATCGGGCAAGGCCTCGTCCCCAGATGTGGCCGCTGGTTTCAAATTCCCTGCCAAACGATACGGCCACCCGGTTTCCCAGGTGGCCGTCGTTCTCAGCTCATCATGATATTCGACAGAACGTCAACCGCTGTTGATGTTACTTTCTCGCCTCCTGCCGCAGCGCCAGGTCGAGCAACACCAGCGCGGTCATCGATTCGACAATCGGCACGGCTCGCGGTACCACGCATGGATCGTGGCGGCCCTTGGCCGCCAGTTCCACCGACTGGCCGTTGAGGTCGGCAGTCCGCTGGGGTTGACCGATGGTTGCCACCGGCTTGAAGGCGACCCGAAAGAGCAGCGGTTCGCCGCTGGAAATGCCGCCGAGCACGCCGCCGGCATGGTTGGTTACGGTGCCGAGACGGTCGCCCTTCTTCACGAACGGATCATTGTGCATTGATCCGCGCAGCCTGGTCCCGGCAAAGCCCGAGCCGATCTCGAACCCCTTGGTGGCCGGCAGCGACAGCATCGCCTGAGCCAGCTTCGCGTCCAGCTTGTCGAAGACCGGCTCCCCCCACCCCGGCGGCACGTTGCGGCAGACGCAACTGACCACCCCGCCGATCGAGTCTCTGGCATCGCGCACCTCGCGCACCAGGGAAATCATTCGGTCGGCCGCCGCCGCATCGGGGCAACGCACCGGGTTGGCATCGACCATGTCACGGGAGAGGTGATCGGCATCAACCCCGGTTGAGACAATTTCCCCCACGCTGCTGACCCAGGCGACAACCTCCACCCCCCAGCGCTCTCGCAGCACCTTCTCGGCAATCGCTCCGGCCGCCACCCGGCCGATCGTCTCGCGGGCACTGGCGCGGCCGCCGCCACTGCGGGCAGCGACGCCATACTTGACCTGATAGGTGTAATCGGCGTGCGACGGACGCGGCACCGCATCCATTTCGCCGTAGTCCCCGGGGCGCTGGTCCTGGTTGCGCACCAGCAGGCCGATCGGCGTGCCGAGGGTACGGCCGTGCTCCACCCCGGAAAGGATCGTCACCCGGTCCGCCTCCTGGCGCGGCGTGGTCAGATCCGACTGCCCCGGCCGGCGGCGGTCGAGCTGCAACTGGATATCGGCTTCGCAGAGCTCAAGGTTCGGCGGGCAGCCGTCGACCACGGCGCCGACGCCGACGCCGTGCGACTCACCGAAGGTGGCCACGCGAAACAGGGTACCGAAGGAACTGGACATCAGCGGACTCCTGCAGGAAATGGCCGCATTATAGCAATGCAACATACAAAATGGGGACAGAATTGAATTCTGTCCCCATTTTTCCTCGCTCCGCCGCGGCGGATGAGCGTTTAGCCTCAGCCGACGATGTCAATCAGGGTGACTTCGAAGGTCAGATCTTCTCCGGCCAACGGATGATTCGAATCGAAAGTGACGCTCTCGGCGTTCGCTTCGACCACGGTCACACCGAAGTGCTCGTCGTCATCGCCGGTCAGCACCAGTTCCTCGCCCACCTCGGGGTTGAGATCGTCGGGGAGTTGCGTGCGCGGGATGGTGACGATATTCTCGTCATCGTACTCGCCGAAGGCGTCGGCGGCCGCGATGGTAACGCTCCGCTTCTCACCCGGCATCATGCCAATCAGCAACTCCTCGAGCTGCGGGAACAGTTCGCCCGCGCCGATCGTCACCTCCAGCGGGCCGCCGCAGCCACAGGCATCTTCGGCCGCATGCTCATGCCCGCAATCGTCGTCGCAGCCTTCGCTGCCGACGGAGTCCTGAAACACGGTGCCATCC
>VEPG01000012.1:31948-115799 GCA_012026975.1 Desulfuromonas sp.
GTGCCATCCTCCAGCGTGCCGACCAGTTCGATCCGCACCTTATCCCCTTGCTTTGCCTTGGTCATGATGTATTTCCTTTCGTTGGGCGCGGCGGCCTCTCGTCCGCCGATGCTTTGCTGATTTTTTATTGCCGAGACAGAGTCAAACACGTCCCTGCAATTGATTATACCCAAAACTATCGGGCGTTGCCGGAACGCGCGCCGTTGCGCTTGAACCGGCGCCGGGTGCCGGCCGGTTTTGCCGACTCGGCTTCCGGGGCAGTGGCAGCCGCCGGCTTGGGCCGTCTGACCGCCGGTTGGCGGGGCGGACGGGCAAACTCGCTGTCCTTGCGCGGCGCCGGCACGGTGTAGTCGAAGCCCTCGAGGCGGCGACGTTCCACCGGCTTGCCGAGTACCTTTTCAATGGCCCGCACCATCGCGGTGTCTTCCCCGGTCACCAGGGTGAAGGCATCGCCGCTGCGCGCGGCCCGACCGGTACGGCCGATGCGGTGGATATAGGCCTCGGCGGTATCGGGGATATCGTAATTGATCACATGGGAAATCTGGCTGACGTCGATGCCGCGCGCGGCGATGTCGGTGGCCACCAGAATCTGGAAGCTGCCGTCGCGGAAGCCGTCAAGAGCGGCCTGGCGGCGGTTCTGCGACAGGTTCCCCTGCAGCGAGGCGGCACGGTAGCCGGCCTTCTGCAGCTGTTCGTCAAGGCGCTTGGCGCGGTGCTTGGTACGGGTGAAGACCAGCACCGATTCGGTGTCGGTGTGCTTGAGCAAACCGAGCAGCAGCGCGGTCTTGAGGTGCTGCTCCACCGGGTAGAGGGCATGGCTGACGGTCACCGCCGGGGCCACGCGGTCGACCTGCACGGTCACCGGGTTGGTCAGCGTTTCACCGGCCAGGCCGCGAATCGCCTCGGGCATGGTTGCCGAAAAGAGCAGCGTTTGCCGCGTTTTCGGCACCGCCTTGAGGATGCGGCGGATATCGGGGAGAAAACCCATGTCGAACATCTGGTCGGCTTCGTCGAGAACCAGCACTTCCAGCTTCGACAGGTCGATGGTCCCCTGGCCGATATGATCGAGCAGGCGCCCCGGACAGGCAACGACGATGTCGACGCCGCGGCGCAGGGTGGCCACCTGCGGATTGAGGCCGACGCCGCCGTAGATGGTGGTGCTGGTCAGCCGCATCTTCTGACCAAGAGCGATGAAGCTGTCGTTGATCTGTTCGGCCAGCTCCCGGGTCGGGGCAACCACCAGGGCACGCACCCTGCCGCGCCCGCCGGGCTGCAGCCGGTGCAGAATCGGCAGGGCGAAGGCCGCGGTTTTACCGGTGCCGGTCTGGGCCAGTCCCATCACGTCGCGGCCGGCCATGACCGCCGGGATCGCCTGCGCCTGGATCGGCGTCGGCGTGACGTAGCCGGCGGCAGTGATACCGGCGGCTACATCGGGGTGAAGCTTGAATTCTTGAAACGTCATTTATCTAAAGTCTTTCTTGATTGAGGGTGAGAAAAAACTGCTCTTTGATCCAGGATACGACCTGGAGAGCCAAGGTTCAAGGGTCGAACCCCGAACCTGGTTTATCGCGCGGTCGGGCGAGCGCCGGGCTTGCGGCTGCGCATTTCGACCACCGGCTCGCGGCGGTCGCGCGGGGCGCTCTTCTGCCAGCGGTTGCTGGATTCCCTGCGGTCGCCGGGGCGGCCAGTGCCGGGACGGGCGCCACCGGGGCGACCACTCCCCGGACGCGCGCCGCGCGGCGCATGCAGCGGGCGGGTCGGTTCCAGGCCGGCGATGACCGTCTGCGGCAGCGGCTGGGCGATGAAACGCTCGATCCGCTCCAGGCGCGGCACATCGGAACGGCTGACGAAGGAGATCGCCACACCCGAGGCCCCGGCGCGGCCGGTGCGGCCGATGCGGTGGACATAGTCCTCGGCGGCCATCGGCAGGTCGAAGTTGATCACGTGGCTGATGCCGTTGACATCCAGGCCGCGGGCGGCAACATCGGTCGCCACCAGCAGGCGCACCCGCCCCTGGCGCAGGTCGCGCACCGTGCGGTTGCGCGCCCCCTGCGGCATATCGCCGTGCAGCGCGGCGGCACGGTGCCCCGAGGCGGCCAGTTCAACGGCCAGGGCATCGGCATCGCGCTTGGTGGCGGAGAAGACGATCGCCCGGGTTACCGTCGGGTCGGACGCCAGGTGATGCAGGATGCGCTTCTTGTGTTCGAGGCAGTCGGTCACATGCAGGCGTTGCTCGATCTGCTCCAGCGTGACCTTTTTGCCGGCGATGTCGATGCGCACCGGCTCGCGCAGCATCTGGCCGGCCAGGTCGGCCATGGTCTTGTCGAGGGTCGCGGTAAAGAGCAGCGTCTGGCGGGTTGCCGGCGCGGCGGCCACCAGTTTCTCCATGTCCTCCTTGAAACCCATGTCGAGCATGCGGTCGGCTTCATCGAGAATCAGCACTTCCAGACGCGACAGGTTGAGGCTGCGCCGCTCGAGATGATCGATCAGCCGCCCCGGGGTGCCGACCACCAGGTCGAGGGGCCCACCGAGGTCGCGGTACTGGTTGACATAGGGGGTACCGCCGAGGATCACGGCGCTGCGCAGATTGATGAAACGCCCGTAGTTGCGGGTGGCGTCGGTGACCTGGGCGGCCAGTTCCCGGGTCGGGGTGATGACCAGCACGCGCGGGGCACCTTTCGGGCCGCGGCGCACCTCACTGAGGCGCTGCAGGACCGGCAGCATGAAGGCGGCGGTCTTGCCGGTACCGGTCTGGGCCGTGGCCAGGATGTCGCGGCCGGCAAGAATTTCGGGGATGGCCCGGGCCTGGATCGGGGTCGGCTCGCTGTAGCCGCAGGTGGCTACGGCGCGCAGGATTTCGGGTTTGAGTTGCAGGGTTTCGAACGACATGCGGATTCCTTCCGTTGCCGCAAATTAGCGGCAACTGTTCGCTGTGGCGTGCACGCCGCCAAGGCAGACGTCTGCCTCGGTCAAAGACCGGCGCGGCACTCGCAGACTGGCAGAAAAACATCGTCGCCAACCTGGGGTGCAGCCGCGATTCGAACGGGAACCTGTCGCAGGGGGGTCAGGAACGATGAAGCTTCGACGGGGGGTGAATGGTCGGAGCCTGTTACAGTCAACTCGGCAAGATACAGGGTGTTTAATGAAAGATCAAGGATTTTCTTTGCAACCCGGCAGGGCGGTGCTTGCAGCCCGCGCCAAAGGGCCTTCCCGACCGGGAACGAACTGGGCGCAAGGCCCCGTCAAGGCCGGAATTTCATGTATACTGGATGGGCAGATAACTAGGTTTGGCAAAGGTTGCCGATGCTCCCTCTCCTGCTTCAGACCCTTGTTCTGATAATCCTCGTCGTCCCGGCGACAGCTCTGGAGTTGCCCGGAACGTGCGACGTAGCATTTACCGGTTCGTCGACCCTGCACGACTTCGACGGCACGGCAGCCTGCGCGCCCTTCGTCCTAGCCGTGACGGAGGCTTCTGGCGGCGAACCGGATCTCGCTGCCGTCACGCTGTCCGTCCCCGTCGCCGGCATGCGTACCGGCATCGAACGGCGCGACCGGACCATGCGCGACATGTTCGAGGCCGGCCCCTTTCCGCAGATCACCGGCAGGCTGGCCGCCGCGCCGTTGGCGGAATTGCGCCGGCAGTTGCATCAGGCCGCCCGAAGCGGATCGGAATTCACCCTGTGGCTGCGAATTCGCGGCCTCGAACAGCCCGTGGCCACAAAGGTGACCCGTTTGCTCGATACCCCTCAGGGCTTCGGCCTCGATCTGGAATTTTCAGTTTCGCTGGCTGCCTTCCGCTTGGAGCCCCCGACCGTACTGGGGTTCATTCGCGTCGCCGACCTGGTCCGGGTCAAAGTCGGCGTGCAAACGGCCCCTCTCCCCGCCCCCTGGCCACCCTGACCGGAGCACCCTCGTGACCGCCTATCTTCACGAAATTGCCATTGCCACGCCTGAACATCTCTACCGCCAGGAAGAAGTCAGTCTCTGGATGCAGGAGCTTGCGGGCGACGACCGCCAACGTCGACTGCTCAAGGCGCTCTATCGAGCCTCCGGGATCACCACCCGGCACACGGTAATACCGGAGTTCGGCCGCGGATTCTTCGGCCGCGATGCCCACGGCGCGCTGGTCGAGCCGGGGACCGGGGCACGCAATGCCATTTACGCCCGCGAGTCGCGCCGGCTCGGCCGGCAGGCCGGAGAGGCGCTGCTGGCCGCCCGACCGGACTTTCTCCCCGACACTATCACCCACGTGGTGACCGTCTCGTGCACTGGCTTTGTCAATCCCGGCCTCGACTACTTTCTGGTCCGCGATCTCGGCCTGCCGGCAGCCACCGAACGCTACCATCTCGGCTTTATGGGCTGCTACGCGGCCTTCCCGGCCCTGCGCATGGCTGCCCAGTTCTGCCGGGCCGATCCCAATGCCCGCGTGCTGGTACTCTGCCTGGAGCTTTGTTCGCTGCACATTCAGCTTGGCGCTCGCGAGGACCAGCTATTGGCCAACGCTCTCTTTGCCGACGGCGCCGCCGCCGCGCTGGTCAGCTCCACGCCCCCGCCACCGGGACGGACGGCCTTGCGCCTGGATCATTTCACTTCCAACCTGGTCCCTGAAGGGGAAGCCGCGATGGCCTGGTCGATCGGCGACCACGGCTTCGACATCGCTTTGTCGAGCTATGTGCCGAGGATTCTCGGCGCCAACATCAACCCCGTCGTCAGCGAACTGCTGGCGACCGGCGGGCACAGCCCCGACGACATCGCCATCTGGGCGGTCCATCCCGGCGGCAAGGCGATCCTCGACCAGCTCGAGCGCTCCCTGGGACTGCGCCCGGAGCAACTGGCCCCATCGCGGGGGGTTCTGCGGGACTTCGGCAACATGAGCAGCGCCACCATCCTCTTCGTCCTGCACGACCTGTTGATGGCGCCGACCGATCGGCCGCGCCACATCTTCAGCATGGCCTTCGGCCCGGGGCTGACCGTGGAACAGGCGCTGCTGACCCAACTGCCGGGGAAGGTATGACCGGGCCGGATCCGCAGGTGCTCGTCGTCGGGGCCGGGCCGGTGGGGCTGTTGCTCGGCAACCTGCTCGGCACCTGCGGAGTGCACGCCTTGGTGATCGACAAGCGGGCGCGCGGGCCTGAAGCCTCGATGGCCATCGGCCTGACGCCCCCATCTCTGGCTCTGCTGCAAACCCTGCAGCTCGACCAGTCTTTCATCGCCACCGGCGTCCGGGTCGAGCAAGCCGTGGTGCACGGCGACCGCGGCACGCTCGGCACCCTTTCTTTCCGCACCCTCTCCGGTCGTTATCCGTTCATCCTCGCACTCCCCCAGGCCAAAACGGCCTCCCTGCTCGAAATCCGGTTGAGGGATTGCCCGCGGGTGGAACTGCGGCGCGGCGTGGAACTGGTCGGTCTGGAGCAGGATGTCGACGGGGTGACGGCCGTGCTCCGCGAGGGGGACGCAGCACTGGCGCACCCGGTGCGCTGCGCCTTTCTGATCGGTGCAGACGGCGGTTACAGCCGCGTCCGGCAACTGGCCGCGATCGCCGCCGACACCGGCAGCTATCCCCAGAATTTCGCCATGGCGGACTTTGCCGACCACAGCGATCTCGGTGACCAGGCGCACCTGTTCTTTACCCGTCACGGTTCGGTCGAATCGTTTCCCCTCCCCATGGGGCGGCGCCGCTGGGTGGTACAGACCGGCGAACGGCTGGACCCGATCCCGACGGGTTTTTTAGCCGAGACCGTACGCCGGCGCACCGGCATCGACCTGAACGGCTGTGAACCGTTCTTCAGCAGCTCCTACGGAGTCGGCTGGCTGCTAGCACGGCGCTACCATCGGGGACGGATCGTCCTGTGCGGCGATGCCGCGCACCTGATGAGCCCGGTCGGGGGCCAGGGAATGAATGTCGGCTTCGCCGATGCCGCCTGGCTGGCCGCACTGCTGAGCGCCTGCTGCCGCGAGGGAGCCGCCGCGGAGCCGCTGCTGGCCGGATACGAACAAGCCAGGCGCAAAACGGCCCGCATCGCCATCGGCCGGGCCGCCCGCGGCATGTGGCTCGGCACGAGGCAGGGACGGCTGGCCGGTTTGTGGCGCGAGCCGCTGCTGCGCCTGCTCCTCGCGCCGCCGCTGCGGGAACGGCTCCCGCCTTACTTTGCCATGCTGACCCTGCCGCACCCCCTCCCGCCCAACGGCTGTTCCTGGCAATGAGCCGCTTTACCGAAAAAGGCCGGGATTGGCTCGATGCTCCCGAACGCAAGCGCACGTTCAATGCCGCGCACTTTGCCGCCGCCGCGGCACGCTACGATATGGCGACCATGGCCATGTCGTTCGGCCGGGACCAGCACTGGAAAGATCGCCTGGTCGACGGGCTCTCCGATCTTGCCGCCCCCATCTGCCTCGATCTGGCCTGCGGGACCGGCGATCTCAGCCGTCGCCTGGCGGCACGCTACCCGGGAGGGCACATCATCGCCCTCGACCTGTCTGCGGAGATGCTGGCTCTGGCCCCGGCGCGCGGCCGGCCGGCCAACCTCCGTTATCTGCGGGGGGACATGCATGATCTGCCGTTGGCGGCGGCAAGCTGCTCGGTGGTGACCGGCGGCTACGCCCTGCGCAACGCCCCCGATCTTGACCGTGCCCTGGCCGAGATCTCCCGGGTGCTGCGTCCCGGTGGTCAGGCGGCATTTCTCGACTTTGCGCGGCCGACGACCCCGGCCGCGCAGCGGTGGCAGTATCACTTGCTGCGATTCTGGTGCGGGATGTGGGGCTGGCTGCTGTCCGGAAGCCGGGAGGTGCACGGTTATATTGCCGAGAGTCTGCGGACCTTCCCGGTGGAAACCGCGCTCGATACCATGCTGCAGCGCCATGGGCTGGTGCCGCGTGCCAGAAACCGGGTGATGGGCGGCATGCTGCAGGTGATCTGGTCAGACCGGGTTGGCTGACCCGGCACCAGAGTGCCCGGAAGTGCGGGGATGACCGAGCAGGTAGGTGATTGCCGCTGCCGGGTACGGCCGTGCAAGACGGCCGTACTCCCAGTCGTATTCGGTGCCGGTCGCTGCCGCCATGGCCAGCAGCTCTTCCCGGGAATAGGCCCGCCACAGCGACACCAGCCCGTCCCAGACGATACAAAAAGGGGCCACCGGCACGCAGTAGGTCCAAAAAAACCGGGCAAAGGTCAGGGGGCGGATGCAGGGTGTCAGGACGAACACCAGCAGGGGAACGCCGAAGAGCACGGCGAGCAGTTTGGCCGGGGTGCGCTCGGCAATTTCGAAGATGCCGATCGCGGCGCGCCGCTCGACGGCGTCCTGCAGAATGCCTTGGGCATCAACCGGGGAGAAGTGATGAAAGCCGTTGAAGAGAAGGCGCGTGCCCGTGAAGCCGGCCTGGAGGAACCGCGCGTCGACCGGGTCAGGGCAGAAGTCGAGACGCTCCGGAAAACGGCTCTTGATCTGCGCCATCGCCGCAAGGTTGGGGTAGCGGTCGGTCAGGGTGACCGTCACCTTCCATTCCGCCGCCAGAAGCTGCTCCCAGGGGCCCGCCGCACCGGAGCAGAGGTCGACGATGCGCCGCGAGGAGCTCTGCGCCAGGAGCCGCTCGACCAGCGGCACCACCGGCTCGTACAGGCGCAGGGCGGTGTTCATCTGGCGCAGGAAATCGGTCTGCAGGTTGCGCAGTACCGCCGGCAGCCACGGCAGATCCTCGAATTCGAAGAGGTGCCATCGCCTCACCCCTGCCGCTCCTTGACACGCACTAGCGCCAGCAGCAGCACCGCCGCCACCGCTGCCAGGGCGGCCCCGCAGCCAAACGCCGTCAACGGCCCGGACCATTGCCAGAGAGCGCCGAACAGCAGGCTGGCCGGCAGGGCGCCAAGACCGATGGTGGCATTGAACCAACCGAAGGCGCTGCCGCGCTCGGCCGCCGGGGCCAGGTCGGCGACCAGGGCTTTCTCGGCACCCTCGGTCAACCCGTAGAAGAGCCCGTAAACAGCGAAGAGCAGCCAGATGTGCCATTCGCTGGTCGCCACGGCGAAACCGAGGTAGGCGGCGGCGTAGACCGTCCAGCCGGCCACAATCACGCCGCGCCGGCCGATCCGGTCGGAGAGGGCACCGAAGGGAAAGACGCTGCTCATTTTGACCAGGTGAAAGAAAGACCAGAGCAGCGGCAGCCGTGCCGGGGCAACGCCGAGTTCGCCGGCGCGCAGCAGCAGGAAGGCATCGGAAGAGTTGCCGAGCGTGAACAGCAGCAGGATCAGCAGGTAGGCGCGCAGCTTGCCATGGGGCAGGACCGTTTTGCCGGTCGGGTGGGCCGACAGGGGAACCGGTCGCGACTGTTCGCGAATCCCGGCGGCGAGCAACAAGACTGCCAGCAGACCGGGGATGGCGGCGCACCAGAAGACCGTGCGCAGGTCGAGACTGAACCAGCCGAGCAGGCCCGCGGCAAGCAGCGGGCCGACCAGCGCGCCAGCGTGATCCATGGAGCGGTGGAAGCCGTAGGCGCGGCCGCGCAGTTCGGGCGCGACCGAGTCGGCGATCAGGGCGTCGCGCGGCGAAGTGCGGACCCCCTTGCCGATGCGGTCGCAAAAGCGCACGCCGAGCACGAAACCCGGCGATGCCGCTAACGCGATCAGCGGGCGCGCCAGCGCCGACAGGCCGTAGCCGGCCACGACCAGTGGTTTGCGTCTGGGCAACCGGTCGGAGAGATACCCCGAAGCGAGCTTGAGCAGCGCCGCCGTCGATTCGGCCACCCCCTCGATGACGCCGAGAAAGGCCGGTCCGGCACCGAGCACGCCGGTCAGAAAGAGCGGCAGCAGCGGGTAGATCATCTCGCTCGACACATCGGTCAGCAGGCTGACCAGGCCGAGCACCAGAACGTTGCCGGTAATGCCGCGCATGCTGTCCCCGTCGCTACATGTTCACTTCGCCGGCGTGATCGTCACCGTCGCTGCCGGCCTGAAGTTCCGCAATCACCTGGGCGCCGAGCAGAATGATGATGGCGGCCACCTCGATGCACAGCAGCGCACCCACGGCGATGGCGATGGGGCCGTAAATCAGTTTGACCATGGAGATGGCCTGGTAATACCAGATCATCATCCGGCGGGTCAGTTCCCAGAGCACGGTCGCGGTCAGCCCGCCAATGAGTGCGTAGCGCAGGGAGACCCGCACGGCCGGCATGACCAGATAGATCGAGCTGAGGATCAGGAATTCGCCGACGATACCGGCGAGATAGAGGAGAACCCCGGTGATCCCCTCCAGGGAGAGATTCCAGCCGAAGTGCGTGACCTGCCGGTAGACGAACGTTTCGATCGTCCCGATGGCCCCCGAGACAATGATGGTGCCGAGAGCGATCAGGGAGAGGTAGAGATAAGGGATAATGGCTGAAACCAGCAGGTGCCGGCGCTTGGTTTTTTTCTTGAAGCGATGGAAGAAGATCAGCGTCATGGCGTTTTCCACCATGGAAAAGGCGATGGAACTGAAAAATAGCAGGGCGAGAATACCGACGACGCCGAGCACGATGCGATGTTCGAGGAACGGCTGCATCTGTTCGGTCAGCGTCCCCGCATAGCCGGGGATGACCAGATCCATGTAGACCGAGAGCACCTGGCTCAGCTGATTGACTTCCAGCACGTGAGAAAGGACGATGACGGCGAGAATCGTCATCGGGACAATGGACAGGAAGGTGTAGTAGGCGATAGCGCCGGAGAGCAGCAGCCCCTGGTTGCGCCGGAAGTCGCGCAGGACCCGCCGCGTGAAGCGCACGGCCCGCTCCATCCTGGTGGCAACCTGTTTCAAATCAGCGCCCTGCATAGCTGATGACCTCGTCGAGAAACTCGCCGCCGAAACGGCGCAGCTTGTGCCGGCCGACCCCGTTGACGGTCAGCAGTGCGGCCTCGCTGGTCGGCAGTACGGCAGCCATCTCGGCCAGGGTGGCGTCACCGAAAATGACGAACGGCGGCACCCCTTCGGCATCGGCCAGCCGCTTGCGCACCGCGCGCAGGCGCTCGAACAGCGCCTCATCGTAATCGAAATCGCCGAGCTTGGCACGTCCCTTTTTCGGCTGCACCTTGATGCGCACACGGGGGCGGGCCAGTTCCAGCCGCTCCTCGCCCTTCAACAGCGGGCGGGCGGCCGCGGTCAGCGTCAGCACCGAGTAGCGGGCCACATCCTGCACCAGATAACCGTGATGAATCAACTGGCGGATCAGGCCGGTCCAGGCTTCGGCGCTCTGGGCGGCCCCGATCCCGTAGGTTGTGAGCCGGTCGTGGCCGAGTTCCCGGATTCGCTCCGTACGGGCGCCGCGCAGCACATCGACCACGTGGCCGATGCCGAAGCGCTGGCCGACCCGGAAGACGCAGGAAAGCGCCTTCTGGGCATCGACCGTGGCATCGTAGCGCTCCGGCGGGTTGAGGCAGACGTCGCAATTGCCGCAGTCATCGCCCAACCGCTCGCCGAAGTAGCCGAGCAGCACCCGTCGTCGGCACCCCGGCGCCTCGGCGAAACCAACCATCGTCTGCAGCTTGTGCAGTTCAATGCGCTTCTGTTCGGGGTTGCCCCCCTTTTCGATCAGCCCCCGGCTGATGGCAATGTCGCCGTAGCCGAAGAGCAGCAGCGCCTCGGCCGGCAGGCCGTCGCGCCCGGCGCGGCCGGTCTCCTGGTAGTAGCTCTCAATGTTCTTGGGCAGATCGTAGTGGACCACAAAACGCACGTTGGACTTGTCGATCCCCATGCCGAAGGCCACCGTCGCCACCACGATCTGCAGATCGTCGCGCAAAAACGCCTCCTGCACCCGCACCCGGTCGGCATCGCTCATCCCGGCATGATATGCCTCGGCGCGCCAGCCGGCGGCGGCCAGACGCTGGGCCAGTTCCTCGACCCGCTTGCGGGAGAGGGCATAAATGATCCCGGCATGGTTGCGCTGGCTTTCGAGAAAGCCGGTCAGCTGGAGAAACGGCTTGTTTTTCTCGATCACCGAGTAGCGGATGTTCGGCCGGTCGAAGCCGGCGACGAAGCAGCGGGCCTGCTGAAGGCCGAGCCGGGCGAGAATGTCGCTGCGGGTCTGCGGGTCGGCAGTGGCGGTCAGGGCGATCAGCGGCACGCCCGGGAAGATTTGACGCAGCTGGCCGAGCTGCACGTACTCGGGGCGGAAGTCGTGCCCCCACTGGGAGACGCAGTGGGCCTCGTCAACGGCAAAGAGCGCAATCGGCAGTTCCTTGAGGCGCTCAAGAAAGCCATCGGACAGCAGCCGCTCCGGGGCGACGTAGAGTAGATCGAGCTCGCCGGCATGGAGCCGGGCCAGCACCTGGCGGGCGTCCTTTGCCCCCAGCGAAGAGTTGTAGCAGGCGGCGGCAACCCCGTTGGCGACCAGCGCATCGACCTGATCCTTCATCAGCGAGATCAGCGGCGAGACGACGATCGCCACCCCCTTGCGGTGCAGCGCCGGGATCTGGTAGCAAAGCGACTTGCCGCCGCCGGTCGGCATCAGAGCAAAGGCGTCGTGGCCTTCCAGCAGCGTGGCGATGATCTCTTCTTGCGGCGGGCGGAAGGCGCTGTAACCAAAGATATCGCGCAAGGTCTGGCGGGGAGACGGGGTCATGGCCGCTCAGTATGTGGCGTGGCGGGCGGCAGGTCAAGAGTTCGTCGACCAGAGACTTGCAGAACCCGACAAATTGTCTACAATGAGACTCTGGTTTCAACTTCATCAAACTCTCTCCAGGAGCCCCCGTCATGACCAAGTATCGTTGCACGATCTGCGACTACATCTACGATCCGGCCGCCGGCGACCCCGGCAGTGGCATTGAGCCCGGCACCGCTTTCGAGGAACTTCCCGGCGACTGGGTCTGCCCGTTGTGCGGGGCGGATCAAAGCTGCTTCGAGCAGGTCTGAAAAACTATTGCGAAGGCCGTCCGCGGCGTTGCGCGGCGCTCGCCCCTCGCCTATCCTGTCGGATAGGTCTCGGGCCTGTGCTCCGTGCGCCTTGCATCCGGCCTTCCTCATAACGTTTTTCAATCTCTATCAGTGAAATCATGACGGTATCTTCGCCGCGCAAACCGCCGTGGCTCAAGGTTCGCTTTCCGGCCGGTCCCGGCTTCGCCCGCATCGACCGGATGCATCGCGAGCAGGGGTTGCACTCGGTCTGCCGCAGCGCCGCCTGCCCCAACCAGGGGGAGTGCTGGAGCAGCGGCACCGCCACCTTCATGATCCTTGGCGAGCGCTGCAGCCGCGACTGCCGTTTCTGCAACGTTGCCCACGGGCCGGTAGCCGCGCCCGACCCGGCCGAACCGCACGCCGTCGCCGCGGCCATCGCCGAACTGGGATTGCGCCACGCGGTCATTACCTCGGTGACGCGTGACGATCTCGCCGACGGGGGCGCCGGGCACTTTGCCGCAGTCACCACGGCGATTCGTGCCGCCGCCCCAGGCTGCCGGGTGGAACTGCTGATCCCCGACCTGGGCGGCGACCGCACGGCCTTGCAAACGATCCTGGCGGCACGCCCCGACGTGCTCGGCCACAACCTCGAGACCGTGCCGCGCCTCTATGCGACGGCCCGCGCCGGCGCCGACTACCGTCGTTCCCTGGCCCTGCTCGCCGCCTGCCGGGAACTGGCTCCGGACATCCCGGCCAAGAGCGGGCTGATGCTCGGTCTCGGCGAGGAACATGATGAATTGCTGACGGTCTTTGCCGACCTGCGCAACGCCGGTGTCGGCATGCTGACCCTCGGCCAGTACCTGCAGCCAACCCGGGCACATTTGCCGGTCGTACGCTATCTGCCGCCGGATGAATTTGCGGCATTACGCCGGGAGGCACTGGCCATGGGCTTCACCCAGGTGGCCGCCGGCCCGCTGGTGCGATCAAGCTACCATGCCGCCGAGCTGTTCGAGGAGCCGCCCCATGAGTTCCCCTGACCCCATCTACGAAAGCATCATCCTCGGTTCCGGCCCGGCCGGGTTGACCGCCGCGATCTATACCGGCCGCAGCCGCTGCTGCCCGATCCTGATTCACGGTCATCAGCCGGGGGGACAGTTGACCACCACCACCGCCGTCGACAACTACCCCGGCTTCCCGCAAGGGGTGGACGGTCCGGAACTGATGGAGAACATGCGGCTGCAGGCCGAGCGCTTCGGCACGCAATTCGTCGAGGGGAAAGTCACCCGGGTCGAGCTTGGCGAACGGCCCTTCAGACTTTGGGTTGACGATCAGCTTTACCGCTGCCTGACGCTGATCATCGCTACCGGCGCCTCGCCGCGCCTGCTCGGCCTCGGCACCGAGGAAGCGCTCTACGGCCACGGCGTGTCGGTCTGCGCCACCTGTGACGGCTTCTTCTACCGCGACAAGGAGGTGGTGGTGGTCGGCGGCGGCGATACCGCCGTCGAAGAGGCGGTCTTTCTGACCCGTTTCGCCAAAAGAGTCACCATGGTGCACCGCCGCGACGAACTGCGGGCCACGCCGGTGCTGGCTCAGCGGGTCTTCGCCAACGACAGGATCGCATTCCGCTGGGATACGGTGGTCAGCGAAATCCTCACCGATCAGGCCGGCGTCACCGGCGTGCGCCTGAAAAATCTGAAAACCGGGGAGGAGGAGAACTTCGCCTGCGCCGGCGTGTTCATCGCCATCGGCCACCAACCGAATTCGGCACTGTTCAAGGGGCAGCTGGACTTCGACAAGGACGGCTATATCCAGACCAGGAACGGCACCGAGACCAGCGTTCCCGGCGTGTTTGCCGCCGGCGACGTGCAGGATCCGATCTTTCGCCAGGCGATCACCGCCGCCGGCACCGGCTGCATGGCGGCGATCCAGGCCGAACGCTTCCTCGACGACCTGCCGTCGGAAGCGCAGTTGAGCTGCCAAAAGGGGATCTGCACGGAGCAATGATGGCGATCGCCGGCAACGTCAGCCCGCAGTGGCTGGAAGAGCAATATCGCCTGTGGCGGGCGGAGCCGGAGCGGCTTTCGGCCGACTGGCGGGCGTTCTTCGAGGGGTTCGACCTCGCCCGCGAACGCCCCGGCGTCGACTGCGAACTGGCCCTGAAGACTTCGGCGGTCGACTCCCTGATCTATCGCTATCGCGACCTCGGCCACCTGCAGGCGTGGACCAATCCCCTCGACGACCAGCCGCCGACCGCTCTGCCCGACCTCGCCCTCGCCGCCTTCGGTCTCGAGGAAACCGACCTCGACCGCACTTTCCGCCCCCTGCGTTATCCCGGCCCGGCGACCCTGCGGGAGATTATCGCTACCCTGCAGGCCACTTACTGCGGCAGCGTTGGCGTCGAATTCATGCATAGCCAGGAGCCGTCCCAGCGTCAATGGCTCAAGGAGCGGATGGAAACGTCCCGGAATCGCGCGGAGTTCACCGCCGGGGAGCAACTGGCCATCCTTGCCAAGCTCCAGGAGGCGACGCTGTTCGAGGAGTTCCTGCATCGCCACTTCCTCGGCCAGAAGCGCTTTTCCCTCGAAGGGGGAGAAGGGCTGATCCCGTTTCTGGACGCACTGGTGAACCGGGCGACCGCCTCCGGGGTCACCGACCTGGTCATGGGGATGTCCCACCGCGGCCGGCTCAACGTGCTGGCCAATATCTTCGGCAAGCCGCTGGAGAATATCTTTGCCGAATTCCAGGACAACCTGGAACTGGCCTTCGTCGGTGAGGGGGACGTCAAGTACCACCAGGGGTTCTCCGCCGACCGCCAGACCGCCAGCGGCCGCATTCACCTCAGCCTGGCCAGCAATCCGAGCCACCTGGAAGCGGTCGATCCGGTGGTGCTCGGCAAATGCCGGGCGCGTCACGTCAGCTACGGCCCCGGCGGGCGCAAGCGCGTGCTGCCCCTGCTCATCCACGGTGACGCGGCCTTTGCCGGCCAGGGGATCGTTACCGAAGTCTTCAACCTCTCCCAGCTCGACGGCTACCAGTCGGGGGGAACCGTCCACGTGGTGCTCAACAACCAGATCGGCTTCACCACCGATCCCGTCCACGCCCGCTCCACCCCCTATGCGACCGACGTGGCCAAGATGCTGGCGGTACCGATCTTTCACGTCAACGGCGAGGACCAGGAAGCCTTGGTGCATGTGGCCCGACTGGCCCTGGAATATCGCCAGACCTTTGCCCGCGACGTGGTCGTCGAACTGCTCTGCTACCGCCGCCACGGCCACAACGAAGGGGATGAACCCGCTTTTACCCAGCCGCTGATGTACGAAAAGATTCGCCGCCGCCGCCCGGCCCACGAACTGTACGCGACAAAGCTGGAGCATGCGGGGATGCCGCGGAGTGACATCGAGGCCTCGGCGACACGCTATGCCGGGCAGCTCGAAGCGGCGCTGACCATCCCCGCCGACACCCGCCAGGGGCTGGGTTTTTACGCCAAGTGGGAGAAGGTCCAGCGCGAGGTCACCTCCGGCCAACCGGACACCGCCGTGCCCCATGAACACCTGCGCGAAAGCGGTGAACGACTGGCGCGCATCCCCGGCGCCTTCAATGTCCATCCCAAGGTTGCCCGCGTGCTGGAAAAACGCCGCGAAGCGATTGCCTTGGGGGCGGGACTCGACTGGGCGACCGGCGAGGCGCTGGCCTTCGCCACCCTGCTGACCGGGGGAGTGCCGGTGCGCCTTTCCGGGCAGGATTGCCGGCGCGGTACCTTCAACCAGCGACACGCGGTGCTCATCGACCAGAAAAACGGCCACCCCCTGGTCCCGCTTGCCTTCCTGGCCCCCGGCCAGGCCCCGGTGCAGCTCTGCGACAGCATGCTCTCCGAGGCCGCGGTCCTCGGCTTCGAGTACGGCTATTCCCTGGAAGTGCCTGAAGGGCTGACCATCTGGGAGGCCCAGTTCGGCGACTTTGCCAACGGCGCCCAGGTCATCATCGACCAGTTCATCGCCAGCAGCGAGGCCAAGTGGGACCGCTCCAGCGGCCTGGTTTTGATGCTTCCCCACGGCTACGAGGGGCAGGGGCCGGAACATTCCAGCGCGCGCATCGAGCGCTACCTGTCGCTCTGCGCCGAAAACAACCTGCAGGTGGTCTTCCCGAGCACCCCGGCCCAACTGTTCCACCTGTTGCGCCGCCAGGTGAAACTCCCCTATCGGCGGCCGCTCATCGTCTTCACCCCGAAAAGCCTGCTGCGCCTGCCGGCCTGCGTCAGCAGCCTGACGGAGTTCAGCGGCGGCCGCTTCGCTCCGCTGCTCGCCGACCCCGAGGCCCCGCCGGAGGTCCACACCCTGCTGCTGTGCACCGGCAAGATCTACTACGAGCTGGCTGAGCGCCGGCGCCTCGACGCGTCAAGCGGCGTCACGCTCTGGCGCATTGAGCAGTTGTATCCCCTGCGCCTCGATGCCCTGCGGGAGGCCTCGGCAGCCTGGCCGCAACTGACACGCATCGTCTGGGTCCAGGAGGAGCCGGAAAACATGGGCGCCTGGCCGTTCCTGCGCCCGCAGCTGGCAAGCCTGTTCGGCCGCGGAATCGAGTACGTCGGCCGGCCGGCGATGGCTACCACGGCCGTCGGCTCCCACCGCCGGCACGGCCAGGAGCAGGCTCTGATCATCGATACGGCCTTTGGAGTCAAGTGATGGAGATCCGCATCCCCGCAGTCGGTGAATCGATCGTTGAAGCCCTGTTGGCTGCCTGGCGCGTGGCCGATGGGGCCATCGTGCACAAGGACGAGGTGCTCTGCGACCTGGAGACCGACAAGGTCAACATCGAAGTGACCGCCGAAAGCTCCGGCATTCTGCGGATCGCGGTGCCGGCCGGACAGACGCTGCCGGTCGGCAGCGTCATCGGCGCCATCGTTCCCGGCGAGGAACCCGCCGCGCCGCCGGCGGCCGAACAGCCTCCGGCAGCGCCAGCAGCCGTTCCGGCACCGGCCGACAAGGCACCGGTCAACCCCGCCGCCGCCAGACTGGCCCGCGAGCAGGACCTCGACCCGACAGCCGTTGCCGGCACCGGCCGTGGTGGCCGGGTGACCGTCGAAGACCTGATGGCAGCCGCCAGACCCGCCGCCCCGGAAATGGTGCGCAGCGAGGAGCCGGCACCGTACCGGGTCTCCCCCTCGGCGGCCGCGACGGAGGCGTCACCGGACGGACGGACGGTAACCCGCGAACCGATGTCGCCGCTGCGCCAGCGCATCGCCGCGCGCCTGCTCGCCGCCCGCCAGCAGACCGCCATGCTCACCACCTTCAACGAGGTCGATCTCACCCGGCTCAAAGATTTGCGCAGCCGGCACCAGGAGCAGTTCACCGGCAGGCACGGCATCAAGCTCGGCCTGATGTCGTTCTTCGTCAAGGCCTGCATCGAGGCGCTCAGGGGCTACCCGACCGTCAACGCCCGCATCGACGGCACGGACATCGTCTACCACCACTACTACGACATCGGCATCGCCGTCGGCACCGAGCGCGGTCTGGTGGTACCGGTCCTGCGCGACGCCGACCGGCTGACCTTCGCCGACATCGAAAGGCAGATCGCCGATCTTGCGCAAAGAGCCAACGATCGCAAGTTGACCCTGGCCGAACTGGAGGGTGGCACCTTCACCATCAGCAACGGCGGCATCTACGGCTCGCTGCTCAGCACGCCGATCCTCAACCCGCCGCAGACCGGGGTGCTCGGCATGCATGCCATCCAGGACCGGCCGGTGGTCCGTGACGGCGCGGTGGTGGTCCGGCCGATGATGTACCTGGCGCTTTCCTACGACCACCGTCTGATCGACGGTCGCGAAGCGGTCGGCTTCCTCAAGCTGATCAAGGAATATCTGGAAGACCCGGAGGAGTTGCTGCTGGAACTGTAACCTCAGGTTAAAGGTCAAAGGTAAAGGGGCAAAGGTTCAAGTTTCAGAAAAACCTTTAGCCTTTCACCTTTAGCCTTTTGCCTCAACGACAGGAGTAGCCTGGTGACTGAACAGTTCGACCTGGTGATCATCGGCGGCGGGCCGGGCGGCTACGTGGCTGCGCTGCGCGCGGCGCAGCTGGGGATGAAGGTGGTGGTGGTGGAGAAGCGCGATGCCCTGGGCGGTACCTGCCTCAACGAGGGGTGCATCCCGAGCAAGGCGCTGCTCGATTCCAGCGAATATTTCGCCCTGGCCCGCGACGGTTTCAAGCGCCACGGGATTCTCATCGAGCCACCGAAGCTGGACCTGGCGCAGATGATGAAGCGCAAGGATGAGGTGGTGGTGCGCCTGACCCGCGGCATCGCCAGCCTGTTCAAGAACCGCGGCATCCAGCTGGTGACCGGTACCGGGCGGCTGGTTGCCGCGGACAGTGGCACGCCGCGGGTTGCCGTCGCCACTGTCGACGGAGAACAGCTGTTGAGCGGCAAGTCCGTCCTGCTCGCCACCGGCAGCGAGGCCGTGGCCATCCCCGGCCTCCCCTTCGGCGACCGGATCGGCGAGGCCCGCGATGCCCTCGCCTACCCGCAGGTTCCCGAGCATCTGGTGGTGGTCGGCGGCGGCTACATAGGGCTGGAACTCGGTTCGGTCTGGCTGCGCCTCGGTGCGAAAGTGACCGTGGTCGAAATGCTCGACACGCTGTTGCCAAACACCGACCGGGAAATTGCCGGGACCCTGATCAAGAGCCTGGAAAAGCAGGGGATGACCATTCTGGCCGGGACCAGAGTGGCCGGCGTCGAGGAAACTTCAACGGGTTTGAACCTGCAACTGGAGGGGAAGAACGTGCAAACCGTGGCTTGCGACCAGGTGCTGGTCGCCGCCGGCCGGCGCCCCTGCATCGAGGGACTGGAACTGGAGAACCTCGGGATCAAGCTGGAGCAGGGCCGGATTCCGGTTGATGCCGACTACCGGACAAGTTGTCCCGGCGTCTACGCCGTCGGCGACCTGACCCCCGGACCGATGCTCGCTCACAAGGCGATGGATGAAGCGGTGGCCTGCATCGAGCGGCTGCACGGCGAACTCCCCGAGATCGACTACCATCTCATCCCCGGGGTGATCTACACCCTGCCTGAAGCCGCCTCGGTCGGCCGGAGCGAGGAACAGCTCAAGACGAGCGGCACAGCCTACGCGACCGGCAAATTCCCCTTCATGGCCAGCGGCCGCGCCAAGGCCCTCGACGAGACCGAGGGGTTCGTCAAGGTACTGGCTGCACCCGGGTCAGGGCGCATCCTCGGCGTGCACATCCTTGGCCCGCGAGCCTCGGAGCTGATTGCCGAAGCTGCCGCGGTCATGGCCTTCGGCGGCAGCATCGAAGACGTCGCCCTGATCACCCACGCCCACCCGACTCTGGCCGAGGCGTTCAGGGAAGCGGCGCTTGGCGCCGCGGGCAAGGCCGTGCATCTTTAACCAACGTACTGCCTGTCGGGAACCACTACGGTCTTATCTCAACCATGGTGCCAACGGGTACAAACTTGTAAATTTCCTCTATTTCCTCGTCGGTTAAGGCAATGCACCCTTTCGTCCAGTCAACCTCCGCATGGGAATCCCCAACCCAAGAGAACCCATTTTTGATGCCGTGGATCATGATGTCTCCGCCCGGAGAAACACCCAGCTCTCTTGCCCGCTTCCTGTCGCTCTCGTTCGGATAGGAAATATGCAGGGACAGGTGATACTGGCTCCCCTGGTTTTTCGCATCGATGAAGTAGATGCCTTCCGGGGTTTTGTTGTCGCCCTGTCTTTCCTTCGGCCCGATCGGGTTCCCCCCCAAGGCGATCCTGTAGGTTTTGAGCGCTTCGCCTTTTGAGAGCAGCGTCAGACGACGTTCCTTTTTTTCAATCAGGATTTTGTCTGTCGGCCGGCTCTGGATGGCAAAAGAGAAAACCTGTTGTTCAAGCTCTCCGGCCTTTTTTTGCAGGGTGACAATTTCATTTTTCAGGCCGGCAATTTCGCCCTCCTTGCCCTTAATCTCTTGCCGGAGGGTCTCGATGTGTGCTTGCTGTGTGCTGATCAACTGGTCCTTGGCGGAGACATTGTTGAGATAAAACAACATCATTTCACTGTCCTGCCGGTACCGACTCCCCGGATAATCCTTGATGAGTTTTTGAAAACACTCCTGGGCTTTCCGGTAGTCTTTTTGCTCATTCCGCGGATGGGTATAAATAATGCCCATCTCGAACAATGCCCGGTCTCCCGTCGCGGGATATGTTTCGATGATCTGCTCGTATTTCTGCAGTGAGGCCTCGTAGCTCCCCTGACTAAAAAATACATTCGCCTCTTCGAAGTTTGATCTGGCCTGAAATCCCTGGCTGCATCCGCAGACGAGCATCACTGCTATTATGAGGCAGAGGCTTCTCCTGCCCAGACGCGCCAAAGCCCGACTCAAGCCGTTAGGCCCTAAGGCTTGCAAGATACCCGGATCCCTCATCGCCACCCCTTGGCAGAAGCGTCAGAAATATTTCGTGCTAAGAGCCATCTGCCCCAACTTGACGAGGCAAGCCGTGAAACGCCCGGACCGCTGTGATGGCTGATAATGAAGTGGCAGGGCCGCGAAACCCTGCCACTTCATTATCGGGAATATCAAAGATAAAGTTAAGCTCCCCTTGAGACCGACTTATTTCCTCATCGATTTCTGGAAAGCTTCATCAGCCATTTTGGCCTTTTCCTCTGCGATCCGTTCTCTTTCCTCGGCCTTCTTTACCGCCTCGTCGGCGCGGGCCGCGGCTTGTTCCGCCCTTAACGTGGCGGCATCGGCGGCCGCCTTGGCGGCTTGCGCATCCTGCGCCGCCTGATCAGCTTTCGCGCCGATCAGTTTTTCCTGCGCCTGCACCTGCTCGAGTTCGGCGGTTGTTGCACAACCCAGCAACGTAACCGCGAGAGCAAGCGTCATTACGGTCAGCAAAAGACTTTTCTTCATCTCCAGTCACCTCCTTTCTGCTTGGGATACCCTAACTTATCGTGTGGCTATGTTTTTTTGACGGGTTCGATCAGGATACCGTCGATTTCCAGATCGATTTTCAAGCGTTTGGCGGCAGCGTCGGCTTCACTGCTATCATTGAAAGGGCCGGCGATGACCCGATAACGCTTGCTGCCCGGCAACACCCTTGCCGGGATCGGGGGGCCCTGGTGATTGATAATGGCGGCAATCCGCAGAGCCTCAATCTCGTCAGGCACATCGGCGGCCAGAACATACCACGCCTCCAGTTTCAGCTCCGGTATTTCCGGTTTGCCCAGCAATTTACCCGGATGCTCGACTTCCATGGTTTCCGCTGTCGTCTGGCCACTTCCCGGACTCAGCTCGAGAATGGGGACCGGAATCCCCCGGGCCTCGGCCTGTACTTCCTTGATTTTTTTCCAGTCAAGCTTGCGACCCGATTTCTTTTCGATGCTTCTCAGCTTTGCATATGTCTGTTCCAGTTCAACGGCACCCGAGCCCTCCTGGGGCGCATGCGCTTCCAGGTACAGGACGCCGTTGCGCTGACCCACCAGATATGGCTGGCTGATAATGGCCACGGGGGTGTTAACCGGCGTGTCACCGAAGAGCAGCTTCACACTTTCCGGATAAAGCCGCAAACAGCCATTGGTCGCGTTGAGACCGATGCTGGCCGGCTTGTTGGTGCCGTGGATCAAATAGCTAGATTTACTTAGATAGAGCGCATATTCCCCGAGGGGATTTTGCGGTCCCGGCGGAACTTTCGCGGGCAGTGGATCGCCTTTTTTCCGGTGGTCCTCGGCAATCGAAGCAGGTACCGTCCAGGTCGGCCGGATGGCCTTGCGTTCCACATACATCCGCCCCGTGGGCGTGGGCCGCTCTTTGGTGCCGACACCGACCGGGTAGGTCGATACCGCCAGCGATTTGCCATCCTCTTTATATTGAAAGAGTCGCATGGTGGCCAGATTGACAACAATGCCTTCCCTGGGAGCGTCCGGCAGGATGAAGCTCAGGGGCAGCACAATCCGCCTGCCGGCCTCGGGCACCCACACATCCACCCCGGGATTGGCGGCACTGATGGCGTTGATCCCCAGGCTGAAGTGTCTCGCGACATCCGGCAGGGTATCCCCCTTTTCAAGCCTGACGGCTGCCAGCCGGCCAATGACGTCATCACCTTCCGCCACCGAAAACCGGTTGCGTTCGAGCTCCTTCTCCGGATGGACCGGGGCAGCCCATGGCTTTTCCTGAACACTTTTCAGCGCGGCACATCCATGGAGAAATGCGATGAATATGCAGAGGGCGATAAGACGAAGCCCCTTGGATGTAAGTGACAGGTCAACGATTCGGCACATGGATTAAATATGTTCGCCTTTGCAATATTCGCTTTGCACCCAAGGATGCCGAGCTTCCAAAAACCGGGGGCCGGACGTTGTTAGTCAATTTCGGCTGCAAAAAAGCCGGAACACCAAATATCGTCCGTGATATTTCGGCATCCCGGCTGTCTGCTGGAGACCCTAGGCTTTCCGCCCCACCCTCGCGGATGGTTTAGTCTTATCGTGTACCACTCTGTTGCCGGCTGCATCCCGGCAGAGTTCAACCGTGGATCGCCGGGTTGATCATTCAATAGGAAGCGCTCAACCAAATCCTTTCGTCTCTCGGGCACAAAAAAACCGGAACGCCAAATATCGTCTGTGATATTTCGGCATCCCGGCTGTCTGCTGGAGACCCTAGGCTTTCCGCCCCACCCTCGCGGATGGTTTAGTCTTATCGTATACCACGGCCATTTCCGTGAACTGCGGTACAGGTATACAAAAGCCGTTATTTGCAAGTCAAATTAAAATTTAAAAAGTTTTTCAAATCCATCACTTTTGTGGTTTTGCCCGTAACCGCCACGATTGTTTGAACGTTGTCGGTGTGCACGAATGCACGGTTTCCCAAGGCGCCTCGCCTTACCGCCCACTGCTGACCAGGGAATTATTGGGCGGCCGCGCGCCTGAACAGGCAAGGCAACGGGCATTCCCTCCCCCTTAGAACGAATTCAGCCTCCGGATAAACGCCTCCAGCAGCCCATAGCTGCGGCGGTCGAACTCGAAGGCCAGGCGCGGCAGGTCGAGCAGGTCGGGCTGATCGCGTTCCTCCGGGAAGGCCGGGGTCATTGCCAGCTGGCTGCCGGGCTCGACGATTTCGGCAAACTCCGCCTGCAAGGTGGCAATCTGTTCGGCGTGAAGCGGCTTGTTCAGGCGGATCACCAGGGTCTTGCCGATGAACCGGGACGAATGGTAGACCCGGTAAAAATCATTGATCACCTGAGCCGCCTCGAAGGGGTCGCGGGTGATGGTGAACAAGCCGAAGTCCTCGCCCGAAATCAGCCCGCGCGTCAGCAGGGTGTCGCGGATGAATTCGAACCACGGCTCCCAGTATCCCCCTTCATCGTCATCGATCAGCACCAGCGGGATCGGCGGGTTCTTGCCGGTCTGCACCAGCGTCAGCGTTTCCAGCGCCTCATCGAGGGTACCGAAGCCGCCGGGGAAGAGCGCCACGGCATGCGCTTCCTTGAGGAACGCCACCTTGCGGTTGAAAAAATACTTGTAGCTGATGACGTTGCGGCTGTGTTCCATTACCGGGTTGGTTTCCTGCTCGAACGGCAGGCGAATGTTGACGGCGAAGGAGTTCTCCGGGCCGGCCCCTTCGTTGCCGGCTTGCATGATGCCGGGACCGCCGCCGGTGATCACCATGTAGCCGAGTCGGCGCAGCTGGCGGGCGAAGGTCACGCACTTCTGGTAGATCGGCTCCTCGGGGGCCGTACGGGCCGAGCCGAAGATGGTGACTTTCTTGCGGCCGCGATAGGCGCCGAACAGTCGGGTGGTATAGCGCATTTCGCGCAGGGTTGTGCGCATCATCTTCAGATCGGCAAGATAATCGACTTCCTGTCCGGCCTTGAGCCCATTGATGAGAATTTCCCGGATCATCTCCGGGTGATGCACTTCGCTCATCCGCAGGATTTCGTCGAGCAGGTCGTCGAGCGCACCGTTGGTCCGGTTGAAACTGATGCCCATGGAGGACTCCTTGATAAACTTCAGCGGGTCAGCAAACGTTGTTCGCCAACCCGCTCCGCGCTGATGAGTAAACCGCGCAGGCTGGCACCGGGACAGCGTTCGGCCACTGCATGATACGCGTTGCGCAGTTCGGCTTCAATCTTTGAAAACGTCGTGCGCTGTTCATCGGTGAGCTGAGCATCGATCCGCTCGCACAGGAAGATGATGCAGTTGAAAGGGCGCCGTGCCACCGGCAGCCGGCAGCCCTGGGCGCCAAGCAGCGGGCAGGCCAGCGTGAAGTCCGGGGTTGGAGGCTCTTCTCCCCGCAGCAGGTAGCCGAGCACATTGGTCAGGGTCACATGATGTTTGGCCCGACTGCAGCAGCCGCCGAGGCAGTCGGTGCAAATGGCCGATCCGTCTACTTCGAGAAACAGTCGATCGAGAGCGACCTGCAGTTCGCCGATCTGGCTGGTCAGGGCGACCAGCCAGTCGTGCTCCGCGACGGGCAGTTCCGCCAGCTCACGCCGGACACGGGTGAGGGTTTTCTCCCACAACACGGCATCGGCAGCAGTTGTCATATTCATGCTCACAAGACAAAACCCGAGGGATTCCCACGGGTTTTGTAAAAAGTGTGGCCGGAGAGACCGGTAAGCCGGGTTCTGTTCCCGCTCCGGTTGCCCTCGGCGGGTGGCGATCATTCCTCTAGGGCCGCCGTTGCCGACGGCCTCAAGCAACCAACCCGGGAGTCTCGGACGGGCCGTCCTCAAACACTCCCCTATTCGGTCTTGCTCCGGATGGGGTTTACCGAGCTGCCGGCGTCACCGCCGGCACTGGTGAGCTCTTACCTCACCCTTTCACCCTTACCTGCCTTCGCACCAGGCGATGGCAGGCGGTCTGCTCTCTGTGGCACTTTCCCTGGGGTCGCCCCCGGTCCCCGTTAGGGACCATCCCGCCCTGTGGAGCCCGGACTTTCCTCCCGTCCGCTTACGCGAACCGGCGATCGCCTGGTTCTCTCCGACCACGCAAACTGTATGAACTATCCCTCTTCGACCAGCAGATAAAGCAACCGGCTGCAGTGGGGACAGCTCTGCACTTCCTTGGCCACATACAACCGGTTGAACAGTTGCGGCGGCAGATGCATATGGCAGCCGAGACAGGCGCCATCGCGCGCTTCGACCACGGCGATCCCGTTGCGGCGCTCCAGCAGCATGTCATAGCGCTTGCGCAAAGTGACCGGCAATTTCCCGGTCAGGCTGTCACGCTGGCGGCCATGATCGGCCAGCCCGGCATCGAGACCGGCAACGACAGAGGCGATTTCAGCCTGGCGAGCAGCGGTCTGCTCACTCAGGGTCGCCAGTTCGGCGTCTTTTTCGCCCTTGTCGGCAGTCAACGCCTCGAGCTCCCGGTCCTTGGCGGCAACCTGATCATTCAGTTCCTTGATCTGCTTCTTGGCCGCATCGACCTCTTTGAGCACCGCCAGGTATTCACGCTGTGTCTTGATCTGCGGCAGCCGGCCCTCGGCGCGCGCGGCCAGGCCACGCTCATGCTCCAGCTTGCCGAGCAGTTCCCGACGCTCTTCCTGACGGGTCTCGATCGTACCGGTCAAACTGTCGACCATCGCCTTGATCCGGTCGACTTCGACCTGCAGCCTGCCCTGCTCCTCATCCAACTGCTGGCGCTGCAGGATCAGTTCCCGCCGCTCTTGATCCAGCGCCTGCAATGCTTTCAACACCTGCAACTGTTCCGGCACGGTCATGCCTCCCTATGTAGTATCGATCCGGCCGGTCATCTGAAAAACCGGCGATTGATGATCAGCGGACGAGAAACGGATCGTGTTCCCCGTCGTGTACGAGAACGTCCAGACGCCAGCCCCTGGCTGCCGCCTCTGTACCGAGCCGGGCGGCGAGTTCGTCGACTGCCAGCCGTTCGGTCGCAAAATGTCCTGCATCAAGCAGCGCCAGGTCGAGTTCTTCGGCCAGTCGCGCCTCATGATATTTCACATCACCGGTGACCAGGAGATCGGCACCCTGACGCTTGGCCTCCGGGATCAGCCCGGCACCGCTGCCGCCGCACACCGCCACTTTGCCGATCAGGCGCTCCGGCGGGCCGACCACGCGCACGGACCGGCAGTCCAGCGCCGTCTTCACCCGTTTGGCGAATTCGCCAAGCGCCTGCGTTTCGGGGAGACGGCCGATCCGGCCAAGCCCGACCCCGGGCAACTGGTTGGCCAGGGGTACCAGATCATAAGCAACCTCTTCGTAAGGATGCGCCTTGAACATTTTTTCCAACACCCGGCTCAAGCGCCGTTGCGGAACAATGGTTTCCAGACGCACTTCCTCGGTCTGTTCGCGACGGCCGACTGCACCAATGAACGGTGTGGTTCCCGGCCCGGGACGGAACGTCCCGATGCCATTGGTCTGAAATGAGCATTGGTCGTAGCCGCCGATGTGTCCGGCACCGGCGGCAAACAGTGCCTCGGCGACAGCGCCGGCATGCGCGACCGGCACGAAAACCGCCAGTTTGAGCAGCTGTCCGGTCACCGGCTGCAGTGGCTCGGCATTGGAGAGTGCCAGGCGTTCGGCCAGCCACCGGTTCAGGCCATCGGCAGCAACATCGAGATTGGTGTGTGCGGCCGCAATGGCCACGCCGCCGCGAACCGCCTGCCAGATGACCCGGCCGACCGGATCGTCGGGGGTCAAGCGACGCAGCGGCTTGAACAGCAGCGGGTGGTGGGTGACCAACAGCTGCGCCCCTTGTTCGCCGGCTGCGGTCAGCGCGGCCATTGACGGATCAAGGGCCACCAGCAGCCGCTCGACGCTGGCCCCGGGGTCGCCGACCTGCAGGCCGACATTATCCCATTCCTCGGCCAGATCGGGGGGATACAGGCCATGCAGCAACCCGAGCAGATCCTGCACCCGCGCCGTACGGCCGGCCACCTTGCCCCCTATAAAGACCAAGAGTGCAACTCGAGGGTCGGGTTGCACTCTTGGCGGACGGTTGGAATGAACGAAATCAATGTTGGCATGTATTGCACGTCTGACCTGGCAAAAGGTGGTGGGCCCACCAGGGATCGAACCTGGGACCTACCGGTTATGAGCCGGCGGCTCTGCCAGCTGAGCTATGGGCCCGTATCAAGTCGGATAGTAAGTTTATGCCCGGGAATTTCGGTCTGTCAAACAAAAATCAGGCGCGGGGTTCGCCAACGAGGCAAGGCCAGCCCCGTATCTCGAACCGGGCAATACCATCAATTCGTTTCGATAAAGCTCTTCAACCGCTTGGCCCGGCTCGGGTGGCGCAGCTTGCGCAGGGCCTTGGCCTCGATCTGGCGGATGCGTTCGCGGGTCACGGCGAAATCCTGGCCGACTTCTTCCAGCGTATGGTCGGACTTCTCGCCGATGCCGAAGCGCATGCGCAGCACCTTCTCCTCGCGCGGCGTCAGCGTGGAGAGCACCCGCGCGGTCTGGTCGGAGAGGTTGCTCTTGATCACCGCTTCCAGGGGGGAAACCACCCCCTTGTCCTCGATGAAGTCACCCAGCGAGGAATCCTCTTCCTCGCCGATCGGCGTCTCCAGGGAGATCGGCTCCTTGGCGATTTTCAACACTCGCCGGACTTTCTCCAGCGGCAGTTCCATGCGCTCGGCGATCTCCTCGGGGGTCGGCTCGCGGCCGATCTCCTGGACCAGCTGGCGGCTGGTGCGGATCAGCTTGTTGATCGTTTCGATCATGTGCACCGGGATGCGGATGGTGCGGGCCTGGTCGGCAATCGCCCGGGTGATCGCCTGGCGGATCCACCAGGTGGCGTAGGTCGAGAACTTGTAGCCGCGCTGATACTCGAACTTGTCGACCGCCTTCATCAGGCCGATGTTCCCTTCCTGGATCAGGTCGAGGAACTGCAGACCGCGATTGGTGTACTTCTTGGCGATGGAGCCCACCAGGCGCAGGTTGGCCTCGACCAGCTCGGTCTTGGCCTGCTTGGCCTTCCACTCCCCCTGATTGACTTCCTTGAGCGACTCCAGCAGTTCTTCCGGGGCGAAGCCGGACTCTTCCTCGACCTTGATGAACTTGCGCTCGGCGCTCTTCAGGCGCTTCTCGACCACCAGCAGGGTATCCATCGGCTTGCCGAGTTCCTCGGCCAGCTTGCGCGCCTCGTCCTCGCTCTTGCGCATCCGCTTGACCAGCTTGCGCAGATCGGCGAACGGCCGGCCGGCTTCGTTTTCACACGCCCGCACCTCGGCCTTGGCCTTTTTGACGTGCTCGGCGAGTTCCTTGAGGCGGTCGAGGATCTTGGCAATCTGGTGATCCTTGAGGCGCACCTGCGCCATCAGGTCGCCGATCTCCGCCTTGAGGGCCTTGATCTCCTTCTCCAGCGGCTTGCGGCTTTTGACCGGGAGTGCCGCCATTTCCTCGCGCAGGGCCATGAACCGGTCATAGCGCTCGCGAATCTGCTGGATCAGATCGACCACCCGCTGGCGATGCCGTTCCTCGGCTTCGGCCCCTTCCTCTTCTTCGTAGTCGCGGGTGATTTCGGCGACACTGATCTGCCCTTTGCCGAGGCGATCACCGAGATTGATGACTTCCTTGAAGGCGATCGGGGTCTTGACGATCACCCGGGCAACCAGAGCATCACCTTCCTCGATACGCTTGGCGATCTCCACTTCTCCCTCGCGGGTCAACAGGGAGACCTGCCCCATTTCACGCAGGTACATGCGTACGGGATCGCTGGTGCGCCCCATGACGTCGGCATCGAACTCGGCCTCTTCCTCGGCTTCCTCGCCGACGGCGTCGGGGTCGCGTTCCTGCGGGAGAGCGATCTTCTGCTCGGCATCGACCACCTCGATGTCCATGTCGCCGAACATGCTCATGACATCATCGAGTTGGTCCGAGGAGATCATGTCGGGCGGCAGTATGTCGTTAACTTCGTCGTAGGTGAGGAAGCCCTTTTCCTTGCCAAGCTGCATCAGCTGCTGGACTTCATCACCACCGTTCTTCTTGCTCATCGATCCATCCCCTCGATCCTGGTCCTTTCCGAAAACACGAGACTCCTCGGAAATCTTCTCATTATATGCATAAACGGGAAAATTTCAAAGCTTTTTTTTGATTTGGACAAGCTCAAGCTGGTACCGGCCGACGGCCTCGAAATCGCCGGACTGCTCGGCAGCACCAACCAGTTCCTGCAGTTCCCGCAAACGCTGGCGCTGGCCGACCGCCGCCACCGCCTTCCGGCAATCGGCGAAGATCCGCTCCGGGTCGGCAGCCCATTCCGCCTGATCTTCGGCCAGCAGCAAGCCGCTGAGCAGCGCCTGCACCTTGTCGTCGTGCAGGTCATCGAGCAGCACCTCCGGCAACCGGCCCTCGGCATCCTCGGCAGCCAACAGATAATCGGCGACTTCGCGATGCTCCGGAGACGAAAACAACACCGCCGTTCCTTCTTCCCGCACCTGACCGCGAGCCCGGTCGTTGGCCAGCATCAGACGGAGTAAAAACGTTTGCGGCCGGGTCTCGGCCTCCGGTTCAACGCGCCGCGCCTGGACCGGCGTCCGCTGTTCGGGAAGGGGCGCGGCGCCCCCGCGCCCCTTCCCCTGCAGCAGGGCTTCGTCCAAACCGGTCCGGGCTGCAATCTGCTTGAGGTAGAGGTTGCGCTCCAGGTCACTGGGGAGCCGGCGAATGCGCGTCAGCACCTCTTCGGCTGCCCGCGCCCGCCCTTCGACCCGGTCGCCGTGGATTTGCAACTGCTCGTCGAGGAACACTTCCAGCGCCGGGCGGGCTGCCGCCAGGCGGACTTGAAAGGCTGCGGTCCCCTGCCCGGTCAGGAATGAGTCGGGATCCTCGCCGGCGGCCAGGCCGACGGCACTGACGGCCATCCCTTCGGGGAGCAGGGCGTCCATGGCCCGGAACGTCGCCTGCCGGCCGGCCTTGTCGGCATCGAAGACCAGGATCGCCTGCTCGGCATAGCGCTTGAGCAGGCGGGCGTGATCGGCGGTCAGGGCCGTGCCGCAGGCGGCCACGGCATTGGCGATCCCGGCCCGGTGCAGGGCGAGCAGGTCGAAGTAGCCCTCGACCACCAGCACCGCGCGGGCATGGCGAATGGCGTCGCGCCCCTGGTAAAGCCCGTAGAGGGTTCGGCCCTTGTGGTATACCGGGGTTTCCGGCGAGTTCAGGTACTTGGGGGTGCCATCATCGAGCACACGCCCGCCGAACGCCACTACCCGTCCTTCCGGATCGAGGATCGGAAAGAGCAGGCGGTTATGGAACAGGTCGCGGTCACCGCGTCCGCCACTCCCCTCGCGCACCAGGCCGGCCGTGCGCAGCTCCTCCTTTGCAAAACCCTGGGATGCCAGATGACCGACCAGCGCCTCCCACTGGTCGGGGGCAAAGCCGAGCCGGAAAGAACGGACGATTTCAGCCTCGTAGCCTCGTTGCCGCAGGTAGCGGCGACCGGCGGCACCGGCGGCATCCTCGAGCAGCAGCCGATGGTAAAAGGCACAGGCCGCCTCATTGATCCGGTACAGCCGTTCGCGCTGATCGCGGCGCTGACGGTCGGCCGGGGTGACCGGGGTCTCCTCGACCGTTATCCCGGCCTTTTCCCCCAGACGCTTGACCGCCTCGGGGAAGGTCAGCCCTTCCATGCGCATGACGAAGTTAAAGACGTTGCCCCCCACTCCACAACCGAAGCAGTGGAAGATCTGGCGTGGGGCGTTGACGTTGAAGGAGGGGGATTTTTCCTGGTGAAAGGGGCAGAGGCCCTGGTAATTGGCGCCGGAGCGCCGCAGCGGCATGTAGCTGGAGATCACCTCGACGATGTCGTTGCGCTCGCGGATTTCGCGGACGGTTTCTTCGTTGATGCGACTCATCGTTTAGTGTCCCGTACGGTTAGTCCCCTGCACAAATTGTGAGGAGTTTGGGCCTCTGGCAAGGCGCGCTGACGCAGGCCTGGTGGTGCCAAGCCGAGGAAGCGCAACGCCGCCAGAGGGCGAAAGGGCCACAATTTGCAAGGAAAGGATTAGCCGCACGGGACACTATACCAGCTCCACCACCGTCACGTTGTCTCCCCCCTCGGCCACATCGGCCGCGCCGAAACCGATGACTTCACGGCGGCCGGCCAGAAACTCCCGGACGGCCCGCCGCAGAATTCCTTCACCGGAACCATGGACGACTTCCAGGCGCTTTTCCCCGTGCAGCAAGCCTTCATCGAGAAAAGCCGCCGTCATGTCGATGGCCTCGTCAACCCGCTTGCCGACCAGCACCAGGCGCGGCCGGAAGGCCCGCCGTGTCACCCGATCGCGAACCTTCGGGATTCGGGCCGGGGTCGGCGCGAAACGCGGCGGTTGATACTGGCGCAAAGCCGCCAGTGGCTGGCGCAGCCGCTTGCCGCCCAATTCGAGCTCGGCGGTCGCCCCATCGACATTGACTACCCTGGCATCGACGCCGAGTGCCGTGACGAACAGCAGTTCGTTGACAGCCACCGCCCGCGGCACAACCCCCGGCGGTACGACTTGCGGCTGCGGCAGCTCCCGGCGCAGGGCACGCAGCTCACCGGTCAGGCGCGCCTGCTCGCGGACAGGGGGGATGGTTCCCTGGCGGGCTTCACGGAACAGGGAGCGGAGCTGCTCCTCGGCTTCGCTCAGCAGGCGACTACCGCGCTGACGCACATCTTCGAGGATGGTCCGTTGCCGGGCCTCCAACTCCTCGCGCAGGCGGCGCTGCTGTTCGTGCTCGCGCTCGGCCTGCCGACGCAGCGTCCCGGCCGCCTGCAGCTCCTCGTCGATGGCCGCCCGCAGGGCCTGCAGCCGCTCAAGCACGGCCAGCCCTTCGCGCTCGCCGTGACCAAGATAACCTGCCGCGTTTGACAACAGATCCTCCGGCAAGCCGAGCCGCCGGGCGATCGTGAAGGCGTGGCTGGCGCCGGGAATGCCATAGTGCAGGCGGAAACTCGGCTGCAGCGTTGCCGCATCGAATTCTACCGCGGCGTTCTCGACCCCGTCCTCAAGATGGGCGTAGCCCTTGATCAGGTGCAGATGGGTGGTGGCAACCACCCGTGTCCCGGCCTGGCGCAGCCGATCGAGCACCGCCAGCGCCAATGCCCCGCCCTCCCCGGGATCGGTGCCGGTGCCGAGTTCATCGATCAGTACCAGGGCCTGTTCACCGGCAACGGCCAGGATGTCGCGGATTCGGCACAGGTGCCCAGAAAAGGTCGACAGACTGCGTTCAAGACTCTGTTCGTCGCCGATATCGGCCATCACCGGAGCGAACGGGAAGAACCGGCTTCCCGGCGCGCAGGGGATCGGCAGACCGGCACGCGCCATCAGCACCAGCAACCCGGCAGTCTTCAGCGCAGCGGTCTTGCCACCGGTGTTCGGCCCGCTGATCACCAGCACCTGTTCGTTCTCGCCAAGCCGCAGATCGATCGGCACCACCGCTTCGCCCAACTTCAGGGCCAGCAGCGGGTGACGGGCGGCGGCCAGTTCCAGCAGCGGCCGGGCGGCCAGCTGGGGGACGACGGCATCGACATCCCTGGCGAAGCGGCCCACCGCCAGGCGCAGATCCAGCACCGCCAGGATGGCCTGGTTGGCGGCCAGTGCCTCGCGGGCGTCACGGACCATGGCGGTCAGCTGCAGAAGAATCCGCTCTTCCTCGCGCTGCACCTCGCGCAACAGGGTCTGCAGACGGTTGTTGCCGTCCAGCGCCGCCGCCGGTTCGACATAAAGTGTCTGGCCGCTGGCCGAGGTGTCGTGGACAAAACCGCGCAGACGGCCGGAATGATCGGTGCGCACCGGCAGCACGTAGCGGTTGTTGCGGTCGGTGATCAGCTGTTCCTGGAAAACCCCGGCGTAACGCTCGTCGGCGAGCAGCCCTTCGAGCTGGCGTTTGAGCCGGGCACGCACGGTTTGCACCTCGCGGCGCAGGCGGCCGAGCTCCGCGGAGGCACTGTCGAGAATTTCGCCACGCGGACCGATGCTGCGACGGATCGCCGCCACCAGCTGCGGCAGCGGCACCAGGGCTGCTGCGTGGGCCTGCAGCAGTGGCCAGCCGGCACTTTCGGCCAAAGCCGTTTTGCACGCCGCGGCTGCTTCGGCAACCCCCCGCACGGCGGCAAAAGCCTCGGCGGAAAGCCAAAGCCCCTCCACGTGCAGCTGTTCGAGCAACGCCGTGAGATCGTCACCATCGCCAACCGGCAGCGGCCCGCGGGCGGCCAGCAGTTGCATCGCCTCCGCGGCTTCGGCCAATGTCGCGGCGATGGCAGCGGGCTCCGCCAGCGGCCGCAAAGCCAGCGCCAGCGCACGGCCGGGGGCGGTGCGGGTCAGGCCGGCCAGATGGGCGGCAACCTTGGAGAATTCCAGCAGGTCGAGGCTGTCGGCCACCCCCCCGGCCGGCTCTGCACGGCGCCGACGGTTCATCGCAGCAGCTGCCGCCCCCCGTTCACAACCCGCTCGCCCAGCGTAGTAAAAGGCGGCGCCAGTTGTGACTGCCGGCGGGACTCTTTCAGCCAATCGGCAACAGACAGGCCGTACAGCACCAGGGCCAGCAGCAGAGTTCCCTGCATCAGACCGAACAGGCCACCGAGAACCCGGTTGAAGCCACCGAGGAAAATCAGCTTGAGGAAGCGGGACAGCACCACGCCGAGCAGGACGAAACAGATCAGCGTGACCAGGAACAGGACAGCGAAGCAAACCACCATTGCCAGCCATGGCGGCAGATTGGCCCAGGCAGGCATTGCCTCCGCCAACGCCATGTGATAGCGGACGGCGAGGATGGTGCCCAACCCCAGACCGGCCAGGGCGCACAACTCGTGAATCAGGCCGAGCCAAAGCCCCTTGAGGAGCAGTACGGCCAGCACGGCCACAATGGCGATGTCGACCGCGTTCATTGCACTCTCCCCGGCGAGGTGCTCACCCGGCCAGACGGGCCTTGACCAGCTCGCTCACCAATCGGCCGTCGGCACGACCGGTGGTCTGCGGGGTAACCAGCTTCATTACCGCGCCCATGTCGCGCGGCCCGCTGGCCCCGGCTGCAAGCACGGCGGTTTCGATGAGCGCCTTGATCTCCGCCTCGCTCATCTGGGAGGGGAGGAACTCCTGCAGAATGGCCAGCTCCTGCTCCTCCTTGGCGGCCAATTCGGGGCGGACGCCCCGGTAGGCCTCCGCCGACTCGCGGCGCTGCTTGACCAGGGTGGAGAGCACCTTGATTACGCCGGCGTCGTCCAGCGTTCCGCGCGCTTCGATCTCGGCATTCTTGATCGCCGTGCGCGCCATGCGGATGGCGCTCAGGCGCAGGCTGTCCTGCGCCTTCATCGCACTCTTCATCGCTTCGGTCAGTCGTTCCTGGATGGTCATGATGAGTCCCCTGAAGATTATTTCGTACGGGCGGCCTTCTCGGCCAGCCCCGAAGTGCCAAAGCGCCTGCGCAGCTCCGCGTAGACCCGCTCCGGCGGCAGGTCGTAATGACCGAGCAGCACCAACAGGTGGAAGATCAGGTCGGCGGCCTCATACACCACCTGCTCGCGGTCACCCCCCTTGCCGGCCACGGCGACCTCGGTCGCCTCCTCGCCGATCTTGCCGAGGATCTTGTCGAGCCCCTTGGCATAGAGCGAGGCCACGTAGGACTGCTCGGACGGGTTGTTCTTGCGATCAAGGATGATCCGATAAACGGCGTCGAGAATGTCGTTGTTGCTGTTCATTTCAAGTTCCTTCCAGGCTGATCAAAAATGCCCAGGTGCTAGGCGCCCGCAGACCGAGGAGCGAGGCGTACCTCGCTGGTACGCCGCAGCAACGAGGGCAAGGGCAACAACGCAGATGGGCGTTTTTCATCGGCCTCACAACCTGACCGGCACCCCGTGCTGCTGCAGATACTCTTTGCACTCGTGAATCGTATATTCGCGGAAATGGAAGATGCTCGCCGCCAGGGCTGCGCTCGCGCCCCCCTCGACCAGCCCCTCGCGGATATGCTCGAGATTGCCGACGCCGCCCGAGGCGATCACCGGGATGCCGACCCGGTCGCTGATGGCCCGGGTCAGCGGGATGTCGTAACCGTCCTTGGTGCCGTCCTTGTCCATCGAAGTCAGCAGAATTTCGCCGGCCCCGAAACCCTCCATGCGCGCCGCCCATTCCAGGGCGTCGATCCCGGTTGGGTTGCGGCCGCCGTGGGTGTAGACCTCCCATTGGAGCGGGTCGGTGCCCGGCACCCGACGGGCATCGATGGCCACCACGATGCACTGCGAGCCGAAGCGCTCGGCCGCCTCGCGTACGAACTCCGGGCGGTGCACCGCCGCGGTGTTGATCGAGACCTTGTCGGCGCCGGCATTGAGCAGATTGCGGATATCCGCAATCTCGCGCACCCCGCCGCCGACGGTCAGCGGCATGAAAACCCGCTCGGCGGTGCGCGCCACCACGTCGAGGATGATGCCGCGCTTTTCGTGGCTGGCGGTGATGTCGAGAAAGGTCAGTTCGTCGGCCCCCTGCAGGTCGTAGGCGGCCGCGACCTCAACCGGGTCGCCGGCATCGCGCAGCTCGACGAACTGGACTCCCTTGACCACCCGCCCGTCCTTGACGTCGAGGCAGGGGATGATGCGTCTGGTCAGCATGACTTATCCTTCATGTCAAAACTTCCCACTCTTCGATGTCGCCGGGGACAACCACGAAAAGGGGGTGCACCCGCGGTGCATTGCCGGACTGCGCCTGCCAGCGCTCAGGATCGCGCTGCTGCAGCTTGCGGCCCAGATGCTGCCATTCGTAAGCCACCTGCCCGGCCGTGACCGGAATGGCCGGAGCCGGGACGGGACGTAATATCTTTGGGGTGGCGAAGCGATAACGTCGACGCTCCGCTTCCTCCGCAATTGCCGCCAGATAAGCACCGATAGCCGTCAACGGGTCGGCCTGGCGACGAAACCGCCGCAACTGCGGATGGTGGTGGTACCCTCTGGTCTCCCCCGCCAGCACCTTTTGTGCCAGCAGTCCCTCGCGCCACACCGCCAGCAGACCCTGGCGGTCGAGCAGCCGCGGATGGAGGGACCAGAGGCGCATCAACCCTGCTTGGTCAGGGCGACAGCCTCGCGCAGATCCAGCGCCCCCGAGTAGATCGCCTTGCCGGTAATCACTCCGGTGACCCCATACCGTTCAATGGCCAGCAGGTTCTCGATATCTTTCAGACTGGACACCCCGCCCGAGGCGATTACCGGGATGCCGGCGGCTTCGGCCAGTGCCCGCGTGGCCTCGAGGTTCGGCCCCTGCAGCATGCCGTCACGGGCGATGTCGGTGTAGATGATGGCGGCGACGCCATCCCCGGCGAACCTCTTTGCCAGCTCCACGGCGGTGACACCGGTGACCTCGGCCCACCCCTGCACCGCGACCATGCCGTTTTTCGCATCGATGCCGACCACGATCCGGCCAGGGAAGCGCCGGCAGGCGTCCGTCACCAGCTGCGGGGTACGCTGTGCCGCCGTGCCGATGATGACCCGAGACAGGCCAAGAGACAGGTAGGCTTCGATGGTGGCCAGGTCACGGATGCCGCCGCCGAGTTGGGCGGGAATGTCGATTGCCTTGACGATTGCCTCGATGGCGGCACGGTTCTTCGGCACGCCGGCAAACGCACCGTCGAGGTCGACAATGTGCAGCAGCTCGCCCCCCTCATCCTGCCAGCGGCGGGCGGTGACCGCAGGGTTGTCGGAATAAACGGTATCGCGCTCCATCAGCCCCTGTTCGAGCCTCACGCATTTGCCGTCTTTCAAATCAATGGCGGGGATGACAATCATCTCTACATCTCTCCAAAATTCTTCAGCATCTTTAGCCCCACCGCCTGGCTCTTCTCAGGGTGAAACTGGGTGGCCATGACGTTGTCGCGCCAGATGCTCGAGCAGAAGGTCTGCCCGTAGCCGGTCTCGGTGGCAATCACCGCCGGGTCATCGGGAACCACAAAGTAGGAATGAACAAAGTAGACGAAGCTGCCGTCCGGCACGCCTTCGTAAAGTGGCGCAGGGCGGTGGATGCCGATCCGGTTCCATCCCATGTGCGGCACTTTGAGTGGCTCGCCCTCTTCCCGAGAACCTTCAGGGAAGCGCACCACTTTCCCGGGAATGATGCCGAGTCCTTGATGACGGCCGAACTCTTCACTCTCGGTAAAAAGCAATTGCAGGCCGAGGCAGATGCCAAGGAACGGCTTGCCGGCGGCCACGTGCTCCTTGATCGGCGCGACAAAGCCCCCTTCCGTGAGGTTGCGCATGCAGTCGCGGAAGGCGCCGACCCCGGGGAGAACCAACTTGCCGGCCCGGGCCGCAACAGCCGGATCGGCCGTCACCACGGCAGTGCAGCCGACCTGTTCGAAGGCCTTCTGCACGCTGCGCAGATTGCCCATGCCGTAATCGATGATGACGACGTCGCTCACTCCAGCGCCCCTTTGGAAGAGAGCACCCCCTGCACACGCGGATCGATCTGGGTCGCTTCATCGAGCGCCCGGGCCAGCGCTTTGAACACCGCTTCGACGATGTGGTGCAGGTTGTCGCCATAGGCCAGGTTGACGTGGAGGTTGGCGCCGGCATGATTGCAGAAGGCAGTGAAGAACTCCTGCACCAGCTCCAGGTCGAAGCTGCCGACCTGGACCTTGGGGAGATCGACGTGCCAGACCAGGAACGGCCGGCCGGAAAAATCGAGGACCACCGAGGCCAGCGCTTCGTGCATCGGCATGGTACCGCGCCCGTAGCGGCGGATCCCGGCCTTGTCGCCGAGAGCCTGCTTAAACGCCTCGCCGAGGCAGATGCCGACGTCCTCCACGGTGTGGTGGGCATCGACTTCGAGATCGCCTTTGGCTTCAATGGTCAGGTCAAAAAAGCCGTGGCGGGCAATCTGCGTCAGCATGTGGTCGAAGAACGCCACGCCGGTGGCGATCTCGTGTTGCCCGCTGCCGTCCAACCCGAGGGTGACCTGGATGGCGGTTTCCTTGGTGGTGCGATCGATCGATGCGGTACGGCTCATGAGTGCCCTCCGATTGCCATTTGTAGGGGCGCCATTCATGGCGCCCGGGCGTGATAAATCAAGCCCCTACGATAACCGGTTATCCCTTCAACCTGATGCTCACCGACTTGGCATGTGCCTCCAACCCTTCCAGTTCGGCGACGCGGACGATCGCCGGACCGAGGCGCTCGAGGCCTTCCTTGCTGAAGCTGACCAGACTCGATTTCTTGACGAAATCGTCGAGGGAGAGCGGCGAGAAGAAGCGCGCTGTCCCGCCGGTCGGCAGGGTATGGTTCGGCCCGGCCAGGTAGTCGCCGGCGGCCTCGGGAGTGTGATGGCCGAGGAACACGGCACCGGCATGACGGATCTGCGGCAGCAGCCCGAAGGGGTCGGCCACCGCCAGCTCCAGGTGCTCGGGAGCGAGCCGGTTGGAAAAAGCGGCGGCTTCGGCCAGGTCGCGGGCCACGATGATCGCTCCGTACTGCGCCAACGACTGGCGGGCGATCTTCTCCCGCTTGAGCGTGCGCAACTGGTCGGCAAGTGCCGCCTCGACCTTGCGGCCGAAAAGCTCGTCGGTGGTGATCAGGATCGACGAAGCCAGTTCGTCGTGCTCGGCCTGGGAGAGCAGGTCGGCGGCGATATGCTGGGGGTCGCCGCTGCCGTCGTTGATCACCAGGATTTCGCTCGGCCCGGCGATCATATCGATATCGACCTGTCCGAAAACCAGGCGCTTGGCGGTGGCCACGTAGATGTTGCCGGGGCCGGTGATCTTGTCGACCCGCGGGATGGTGGCCGTGCCGAAGGCCAGAGCCGCCACCGCCTGGGCGCCGCCGGCCTTGAAAATCCGGTCGACGCCGGCAATGCGCGCCGCCGCCAGCACGTGCGGATTGGCCTCGCCGCCGGGCATCGGCACCACCATGACCACCTCGCCGACACCGGCGACCTTGGCCGGTACCGCGTTCATCAGCACCGATGACGGGTAGGCGGCCTTGCCGCCGGGGACGTAGATGCCGACCCGGTCGAGCGGCCGCACCATCTGGCCGACCAACACGTCGTTCTCGTCGGTGGAGAGCCAGGTTTCGGTTTTCTGCTTGCGATGGAAAACAGCGACCCGATCGGCAGCCAGTTGCAGGTCGGCAAGGGCCTGCGGCGCCACCGCCGCCATGGCCGCATCGATCTCCGCCGCGGTGACTTCCAGCGTTGCCGCCGTCAGCTGCAGATGGTCGAAGCGTGCAGTATAGTCGCACACCGCGGCATCGCCGCGTTCGCGTACGTCGGCGATGATCGCTTTGACCGCGGTCTCGACCTCACTGGAGACTTCTTCGCCGCGCGCCACGATCAGCGCAAAGGTTTTATCAAATTCGGGATCGTTGAAACGCAGGAACCGGATCATCCTCTCCTCCCTCCGCGGGTCAGGCCGAGATGCGCGGCGCGGCCTCGACCACCTGCTCGAGCCCGGCAATGATTGCCGCAATCCGCCGGTGCTTGGTCTTGAGACTGGCGCGGTTGACGATCAGGCGGCTGGTGACATCACAGATCGTCTCCACCTCGACCAGGCCGTTCTCCCGCAGCGTCCCGCCGGTCGAGACCAGGTCGACGATGCGTTCGGCCAAACCGACCAGCGGCGCCAGTTCGATCGAACCGTACAGCTTGATTACCTCGACCTGCACCCCCTTCGCCGCAAAATAGCGTTCGGTGATGTTCGGATACTTGGTGGCGATGCGGATGTTCGACCAGCCGGCCGGATCATCCCCCTCACGCAACGTTTTCGGTTCAGCCACCATCAACCGGCAGTAACCGAAACGCAGGTCGAGGGGCTCGTAGAGGTCGCACCCCTGTTCGAGCAGGGTGTCCTTACCGACCACGCCGAGATCGGCGCAGCCGTGTTCGACATAGGTCGGTACATCCTGGGCGCGCACCGCCATGAAGCGGGTGCGGTCGGCGGCATTCTCGAACACCAACTTGCGGCTCTCCCCTTCCATCTCCGGACAGGTGATGCCGATCTTGGCGAACAAGGCCATCGAGTCCTGCATGATGCGCCCTTTCGGCAGGGCGAAGGTGATCCAGTCGGACATAGGCAATCCTTGTAGGGGCGGACTGCGTCCGCCCAGGGCGCATGCAATGCGCCCCTGCCGTCATTACATTGGTTCGTGAATCCGCTCGATATCCGCACCGAGCCCTTTGAGTTTTTCCTCGATGCGCTCATAGCCGCGATCGAGGTGATAGATACGCGATATCTCGGTGGTATTGTCGGCGGCCAGCCCGGCCAGGACCAGCGAGGCACTGGCGCGCAGATCGGTGGCCATTACCGGCGCCCCGGAGAGCTGGCGAACCCCCTTGATCGTTGCCGAGTTCCCCTCAATGAGGATGTCGGCGCCGAAACGCAGCAGTTCGGCCACGTGCATGAACCGGTTCTCGAAGATGTTCTCGCTGATCACGCTGGCGCCGTCGGCCAGGCACATCAGCGTCATGAACTGCGCCTGCATGTCGGTGGGAAAGCCCGGATAGGGACGGGTCTTGATATTGACCGGACGGATGCGCTCCGGACCCCGCACCTGCACGGCGTTGTCACGGCTGAATATTTCAACGCCGGCATCCTGCAGCTTGAAGGTCAGGGCATCGAGGTGCTCCAGGCGCATGTTATGGATTCTGACGTCGCCGCCGGTCATCGCCGCGGCAATCATGAAGGTGCCGGCTTCGATGCGATCGGGCATGACCGTATGGCTCATCGGCGCCAGTTGCTCAACCCCGAGGATGCGAATGGTATCGGTTCCCGCCCCTTCGATGCGCGCGCCCATGCCGTTGAGCACCTCGGCCAGTTCGGTAATTTCCGGCTCGCGGGCGGCATTCTCGAGGATCGTCTCCCCTTTGGCCAAGGCAGCCGTCATCATCAGGTGCTCGGTGCCGCCGACCGTGGAAATATCGAAGTAGATGCGGGCACCGCGCAGTTGCCTGGCTTCGGCCTCGACATAACCGTGGGAAAGGCGGATCTCCGCCCCCAGCGCCGCCAGCCCCTTGAGATGCTGGTCGATCGGGCGGGCGCCGATGGCGCAGCCGCCGGGGAGCGAAACCCGCGACCGGCCGAAACGGGCCAGCAAGGGACCGAGCACCAGCACCGAAGCCCGCATGGTCTTGACCAGATCGTAGGTCGCCTCGACCTGATCGATGCCGGTCGCATCGACCTTTACTATGCCGCTGCGCCCTTCGACCGTGGCCCCGAGGGTTTCCAGCAAACGGATGGTGGTGTTGATGTCGCGCAGCGCCGGGACGTTGCGGAGTTCATGCGCCCCCGGCGCCAGAATAGTCGCGAAAAAGATCGGCAGGGCGGCATTCTTCGAGCCGCTCACTGCGACTTCGCCGCACAGTTTCCGTCCCCCTTTGATAATCAGCTTGTCCAAGAAACACCCTCGTATTGTTGATTATTGTAGGGGCGGCGTTTCGCCGCCCTTAATCAGGCGGGGAGAGCCCGCCCCTACACCCGTCGTCCACCCACCACCCGCTCGATACCGGCAAGGTCGCGAGAAATAAAAAGTTCCGCAAGTCCGGCGGCGGCAAGCAGTTCACGAACTGACGCGGCCTGGCCAATCCCGATCTCGACCAGTAGCCACCCTCCCGGAGCGAGGATCGCGCCGGCCTGGCGGGCCAGGGCGCGGTAAGCGTCGAGGCCGTCGCCCCCCCCGTTGAGAGCCAGCTGCGGCTCGAACTCGCGCACCTCCGGCATCAGCGTGGCCAGATCCCCCGTGGGGATGTACGGGGGATTGGCAACAATCAGGGCAAACGGTCCGGCCGGCAAGGCGGCAAGGTCGGCCTGAAGGAAGTCGATGCGTTCACCCACGCCGTTCAGCCGGGCGTTCTCCATCGCCACCGCCAGGGCCGTCGACGACAGGTCGATGGCCGTGACCCGGCACTCCGGACGCTCATGAGCCAGGGCGATCGCCAGGGCGCCGCTGCCGGTACCGACATCGAGCACCCGGGTGGCACCGGGCAGTCGTTTCAGAGCTTCCTCGACCAGCAGTTCGGTATCCGGCCGGGGGATCAGCACCGCCGGTGTCACCTTGAGCGGCAGCGACCAGAATTCGGTTTCGCCAAGAATATAGGCCAACGGCTCGCGCCCGGCGCGCCGCCGGACCTTCTCGCGATAAGCCACCAGCTCATCGGCCTGCAGCGGTCGCTCGAAATTCAGATACAGCCCCACCCGGTCCAGCTCCAGGGTGGCGGCCAGCAGCAGTTCGGCATCGAGCCGCGGGCTGTCGATGCCGCGCCCGGCAAAGTAGTCGGCGGTCCAGCGCAGCAGCTTCAGGACCGTCCAGCTCTCCGTCAAGCTACCCCTCCTGCCCGGCCAGCAGCTCGGCCTGGGCATGGGTCGCCAGCGCCTCGACCACCTCGTCGAGATCCCCCTCCATGATGCTTTCCAGGCGGTACAGGGTCAGATTGATGCGGTGGTCGGTACAGCGCCCCTGTGGAAAGTTGTAGGTGCGAATCCGCTCGGAGCGATCGCCACTGCCGACCTGGCTTTTGCGGTCGGCCGCCGTCTTGGCATCCTGCTCGGCGCGCATGGCATCGAGCAGCCGGGCCTGCAGCACCTTCATCGCCTTGGCGCGGTTCTTGTGCTGCGATTTTTCGTCCTGGCAGCTGACCACCAGCCCGGTCGGCAGGTGGGTGATGCGCACCGCCGATTCAGTCTTGTTGACATGCTGGCCGCCGGCACCCGAGGCGCGATAGACATCGACCCGCAATTCGGTCGGGTCGATCTGGACTTCGACATCCTCGGCTTCGGGAAGCACCGCCACGGTACAGGCCGAGGTGTGAATCCGTCCCTGCGCTTCGGTTTCCGGGACGCGTTGCACCCGGTGGGTGCCGCTTTCGAATTTGAAGCGCGAATAGACCCCCTGGCCGCTGATCAGGGCAATCACTTCCTTGAAGCCGCCGACTTCCGCCTCGGCGGCGGAGAGAATCTCGACCCGCCAGCCCTGGCGCTCGGCATAGCGGGTGTACATGCGGAACAGGTCGCCGGCAAAGAGGGCCGCCTCGTTGCCACCGGTGCCGGCGCGAATCTCGAGGATAATGTTTTTGGTGTCGTTCGGATCCTTCGGCAGCAGCAGCAGCTTGATCTGCTGCTCGAGCTCATTCTGCTCGACTTCCAGTTCCTGCAGTTCGGCACGCGCCATGTCGCGCACTTCCTGGTCCGGATCCTTCAGCAGTTCCTGGCTGCCGGCGGCATTCTCACGCACCTTGCAGAACCGATGATATGCCGCCACCACCGGACTGAGGTCGGAATGCTCCTTGGAGAGGGCGCGAAATCGTCCCTGGTCCGCCAGCGTCTTAGGGTCGGCGAGAAGCCCCTCCACTTCGCGGAAGCGGTCGGCGACTTCTTCAAGCTTGTGCAGCATCGACATGGGTCAGGTTAAGTCCTTGTATTCCTTGCGGACCGCCACCGCCTCGCCACAGGTCATCTTCCCTTCCGGACAGGCACCGCGTAGACAGCCGGGGCCGGCATCGGCAAAGAGGAGCGGGGCGGCACCGCGGACCAGGCGCAGCATTTCCTTGGCCATGGCGCGGATCTCCCACTGGGCGCGCCGGCAGCAGCGCAAGGCAAAGAAATGATGCAGCTCCCGTGCATTCATGGTCATTACCAACTTGGTGGCCGCGGCATTGGGCAACACGAAGCGGGCATCCTCGGCCGGGATGCCGGCACTCAGCAATTCACGGTAAAGTTCATGGGTCGCCGCCAGGTGTTCATGGAAGCGCGCCGCCAACCCCGGCTGTGCGGCAATGCTCTCCGGCACGATCGCCTCAAAGGGTGTCTCATGAGAGACGTAACGCTGGCTCTGCTGCGAATAGGAAGCGATGCGGTGGCGCACCAACTGGTGTGAACAGGCGCGGCTGATCCCCTCGATGCCGAAGGTGAAGCTGGCATGCTCGAGCACCGACAGGTGTCCCATGTCGACGATCTTGCGCAGCAGCTTGGGCGCCTGCTCCGGAGCACGCTCCAGCAACTGGCTGATGCTCGCATCGGAATAGCAGAGCCGGGCGGCAGCAGCAGCCACCTGTTCGGGATCAGGGGTGTGGGTCAGGAGTTGGACACGCATGGCCCTTCGCAATCGAGCTGGACCGCGCCGTCCGGAAACCGGGCCGAGTCCCGGGTCGGGACGCGGAAAGGATGGGTCGCGGCATGACGGCCGCTACAAAACAGAGACGGCCCCGCAGGGCCGTCCCCGGAACAAAACCGGCTATTTTTGCTCGTACTTTTTGCGGAAGCGTTCGATGCGCCCGGCGGTGTCGAGCAGCTTCTGCTTGCCGGTGAAGAACGGATGGCAGTTCGAGCAGACCTCGGTGATGATCTCGTCCTTCTTGGTAGACCGGGTTTCGAAGGTGTTGCCGCAATGGCACTTCACCGTGACCGGCTGATATTTCGGGTGGATTCCTTCTTTCATGACTCTCGCTCCTGGGCGGCCTGGCTTGGTACAGACCTGATAATGCGGCGGTGTGCCGTTAAAGGTATGAATTATTAGCATTAGCGACAGGGAATTGCAAGCACTGTCGCATCACTGATTCATCGAATTGAAGAAGTCCTGGTTGCTCTTGCTTTCGCCGAGCTTGTCGAGAAGAAACTCCATGCTGTCGACCACGTTCATGCTGCTGAGCACCTTGCGCAACAACCAGATGCGCTGCAGCGTGGTCTGATCGATCAGCAGTTCCTCGCGGCGGGTCCCCGACTTGTTGACATCAATGGCCGGGAAGGTGCGCTTGTCGACCAGTCGTCGATCGAGCTGCAGTTCCATGTTGCCGGTCCCCTTGAACTCTTCGAAGATCACCTCGTCCATCTTGCTGCCGGTATCGACCAGGGCGGTGGCGATAATGGTCAGCGACCCCCCCTCTTCAATGTTGCGGGCGGCACCGAAGAAGCGCTTCGGCTTGTGCAGGGCGTTGGAATCGACCCCGCCGGAGAGGATCTTGCCGGAGGGCGGCACCTCGGTGTTGTAGGCGCGCGCCAGGCGGGTGATCGAATCGAGGAGGATAACCACGTCGCGCTTATGCTCGACCAGGCGCTTGGCTTTCTCGATGACCATCTCGGCGACCTGGACGTGGCGGGTCGCCGGCTCGTCGAAGGTCGAGGAGATAACTTCACCCTTGACCGAACGCTGCATGTCGGTGACCTCTTCCGGCCGCTCGTCGATCAGCAGGACGATCAGGTAGACTTCGGGGTGGTTGGTCGTGATCGAGTTGGCGATGTTCTGCAGCAGCATGGTTTTGCCGGTGCGCGGCGGGGCGACGATCAGGGCGCGCTGCCCCTTGCCGACCGGCGTGGCGATATCGACCACGCGCATCGACAGGTTGTCATGGGTGGTCTCCAGCACCAGGCGCTCGTTCGGGTAGAGCGGGGTGAGGTTGTCGAACAGCGTCTTCTCCCGCGCCACCGCCGGGTCCTCGAAGTTGACCTCGGACACCTTGAGCAGGGCAAAGTAGCGTTCCCCCTCCTTGGGCGGGCGAATCTGCCCGGAGACCGTATCGCCGGTGCGCAGGTTGAAGCGGCGGATCTGCGACGGCGAGACGTAGATGTCGTCCGGCCCCGGCAGATAGTTGGCATCCGGAGCGCGCAGGAAACCGAAACCGTCCGGGAGGATCTCCAGAACCCCCTCGCCGAAGATGGCGCCGTTCTTCTCCGAGGTGGCGTTGAGGACGGCGAAGATCAGATCCTGCTTGCGCATCCCGGCTGCACCTTCCACGCCGAGTTCCTTGGCGATCGCCGACAGTTCGGTGATCTTTTTCTCTTTCAATTCCTTCAGGTTCATCGTTTCTCCTGGCGGAGCAAGCCCCGCATGTCACTTGTCCGGTGACGATGATGCAACACAGTGTTCTCAGCCATGCAGGCCGAAAAAGGTTTTGGATGGAAAATTTTTAATGTCTTGGTCTGTCGTTGCGGGCTTACCGCTAAAGGGTCTCGGTTTATAACCTTCAACGTTTCAAGGACGTGGTCTTATCCGGGATCGGCGTATTGATTGAAAGGAAGTCGGTATATTTAGGATAGTGAACAGGGGAAGGTTCTATAAATCAGTCTTCGGCATTCTTACCGGCTTTTCACTTCGCTGTCAACGGCAATTTCCATGAGTTGCCGGGATGCGGCCGACCGCCAGACAATCACTCCCCCAGGCCAGCAGTTCGGCCGATGGCGCGGTGTGCAACTCGCCGGGGATGTCCTGCCCGAGCCATTCCAAGGCCCTCTTGATCATTTCCCCGCCACGGGCCAGGGGATTGTCACCCTCGCCGTTGCGTTTGCTGATCTTGCTGCCGTCGGCATGCAGAACCAACGGAAGATGCAGATAGGCGGGAACCGGCCGCCCCAGATTTTCCAGAAGGAAGATCTGACGCAGCGTCGAACCGAGCAGGTCGGCCCCGCGCACCACCTGATTGACCCTGCTGTCAGCATCGTCAACCACGACCGCCAGTTGGTAGGCAATCATTCCGTCGGCCCGACGCAGGACAAAATCGCCCACATCCCTGGCCAGATTCTGCTCGTATCGGCCGAATACGCCGTCTATGAAACCGGACTGTCGATCCGGCACCCGAATCCGCACGGCCCGCGGCAATCGCCCGGCCGGCAGACCCTGCCGACAGGTTCCCGGGTAGATCGGCCCTTCCTCGCCGGGGTGGGGGGCGCTGGCGAGAATTTCCTTCCGGGAGCAGGCACAGTCGTAAAGCAGCCCCTGGTTATGCAATTGCTCCAGCGCTGCAAGATAAGCCTCCTGGCGGCGACTCTGCCAGACAACTTCGCCATCCCAGCGAAACCCCAACGTTTCGAGCGTAAAGAGAATCTCGTCGGCAGCCCCCGGCACGACCCGCGGCGTGTCGAGATCCTCGATTCGCACCAGCCAGCGTCCGCCGGCGCGGCGGGCCAGGCAATAGCTACCCACGGCGGCGACCAGCGAACCGAAATGCAGCGGCCCGGTCGGGCTGGGGGCAAAACGGCCGGTGATGGTGGTCATTCCCACGTGGGTACTTCCCGGCCCGTCAGGGCACCGAAGGGTTCCCAAAGGCGTGAAGTCATGGGGCCGTGACAAAAAATCTCGGGCAAACCACTAAAATCACTCGGTTTCACCACTAATTCCATTGACAAAGGATAGGAAAAACACTATTTACACGATACTGGATAGTCGATAAATGTTACCGGAGAATGCTGCATGATCATCACCCGTGCTACGGAATATGCCATTCGCGCCGTCCTTTACATGGCCTGTCAGCCCCAAGGGGAGATCATTTTCAAGAAGGATATCTGTCGAGCCCAGGAGATCACCCCGGCATTTCTGACCAAAATCCTGCAACCCCTGATCAAGGAGGGGATCGTCGGTTCGCAACGCGGCGTCGGCGGCGGCTTCTATCTTGCCAAACCGGCAGCCGAAATCAACCTCTTTGATATCGTCAAGACCCAGGAAGGCCCGCTTTACCTGAATCAGTGCCTGATCAAGGAAGGCTATTGCGGCCGGGAGTTCTTTTGCCCCGTACACGGCGCCTGGAAGGAAATCCGCACCGAACTCGTGACCACTCTTTCCCGCTACGACTTCGCCATGCTGGCTTCCCGCCAGGGGGAACTCCCCCCCATCCCCGCCTTTACGGGAAAGCCCCGCAGAAAAAAATCCGCCACAGCTTGAATTCATAAAAAACACCCTGGAGACCAGGAGGGCAAGTCATCCAGGGTGAAGCAGGAAGCCGCGTCCGACTCCCTGTACAAAACCTTCTGTGTAAATTATACCAGATCAACAGGGATTTTCCAAAAAACACCAAAATTCCTCCTGAATTCTCTGCAACACACCGTTTTGCCTCTTGTTTTTTTCATAAAACTCCGCATAATACTTTGAGTCTCAGAATTTTCTCACCAGAACCGGGTGGGGACTTTTATATCTTTAGTTTAGACTGATTCCTGTTTTTGCAATACAGATTTTTATTCAGGTGAATGTACTTTTCCCCGCACCACAACCACGCATTGAGGTGCAGAACAGGAGGCCCGCGTGTTTCCCCGTCTATTCCTTCTCATTTCCATCATCGGCTCGGTTGCCCTGATAGTGGCCTGTACCGACCTCGCCGCCCTGCGTGTCAGCCGGCCGATCGCCCCGATCCAGGACTATGAAACCTTTTTGGTCGGCAACCTCGAGGCCGATTACGTCGGTGACGAGAACTGCCTGGCGAAGTGTCACAAGCACGACAAGATCGCCAAGGATTTCAAACTCTCGATTCACGGCGAACAGATCTCGGCGGAAACCGGCCTGCCACTGGTCAATTGCGAATCGTGCCACGGGCCGGGAAGCCTGGCCGTGGCTAAGATCGATGAAAAACAGGTCTGCGACTTCAAGACGCTGCTCCCCCTCGATGAATTTCCGGCCCAGGCCCAGGCGATGCTCTGCCTGAAGTGCCACTCGGCGGCCTCGACCCCGAATCTTGTCAACTGGAACAGCAGCATCCACGCAATGAACGACGTCAGTTGCTTCTCCTGTCACAAACTGCACATGGGACCGCAGCAAAAACTTGGCCGCCACGAACAGCAGGAGGTCTGCGAAAGCTGCCATCTCATGGTCAAGATGGAGTTTGCCCAGTTCTCCCATCACCCGGTGCCGGAGCATAAGATGGCCTGCACCGACTGTCACGACCCGCACAACTCATCGAACTCCACCAACCTCAAGGGGATGCAGGTCAAGGCCGTTTGCACCCGCTGCCACATGGAGTATCAGGGACCGTTCGTCTACGAGCACGCCGACGTCACCGAGGATTGCACCAACTGTCACAATCCGCACGGCTCACCCAACAACAACCTGCTGACGGTTAATCAGCCGTTCCTGTGCATGCAGTGTCACGCCGGCCACCACGGCCAGCGTTCCGACCAGGGGGCTCTAGACAACACGTCGATGAAACAGGCGTTTTTTACTCGCTGCACCGACTGTCATACGTCCATTCACGGCACTGACGTTCCGACCGTGCATGGCCGCGGCGGCTTCATTGCACGCTAAATGTCTGCATCATTTTCAACTGGAACCGGGAGGCAACAGTGAACGGATATAAAATTTGGGTGTCGGCGCTTTGTGGACTGCTCTTGGCCGGTACAGGCAGTGCACTGGCCGACATCAGCGATATCGAGTCGGCCGACAAGGCCGCAACCGAAGCCAGCGCATCGCTCGGCTACCGCGCCACCAGCGTACATGGCGCTCCCGGCCGGGCCCTTGAATACGACAGCCTGAAATCGAGCCCGCTTTTCAAGGGGCGGTTGTTTACCGACCAGGGACCCTACCGGCTCGACCTCGGTTTTGACTATCTGAATGAGGACGACTACAACGCAGAGGCGCATCTGGACACGCGCGGACTGCTGCGCCTCGATCTGCGCTCGACACGGTTTTTCCACAATCTCGACCACATTCCCTATGACAACGGCTTTCGGGGCGTACCGGCAAATGACGACGACCTGCGCGCCCAGCCTTTTGCTCCTGTAGAAGGAAGTCGGCCAGACGCCTTTTTCCCAGGCACAATCGCTGTTCCTCCGGCGCCGTTACGCGCCTATTACACGGATAAGAACCCCGGCGACGATTACAGCCTGCGCCTCGACACGAACGAGGTGAAGGTGAAGATCAAGTGCCCCGACTATCCGGCACACGTCAATCTCTCCTACTGGCGTTATGAAAAACAGGGGGAAAGGCAGCTGCGCTTCGCGTCAGAGGGCGGTACCAGTGGCAGTTGCGTCGGCTGCCACATGCAGAGCAAGACCCGCGACATCGACCGGGTTACCGAAGAACTCAAGGTGAGCGCCGATGCGCATGCCGGTTTCGTCGATGTGGTCCTGGAAACCCTGTATCGTACCTTCCGCGACCGCGAGGAGATTCCGGTCGACACCTTCGGCGTTCATACTCGCGGGCGGGATTACGGGGACTACGAGCACAGCGAGGCCCCGGACAGCCGGTTGAAGGAAGCGACTTTGCGCCTGAACACGGCCCCCTCCGGCGGACTGGTCGGGAGTGCCAGCTTCACGATCGGTGAGCGGGAAAACCAATCCGATCTGACCTCCGTGGCCCCGGTCAAAGCCGAGACCGACTATTACAAGGCTTCGGCGGACGCGACCTATACCCCCGGCCAGAACTGGACCTTCAACCTGCGTTACCGGTTGATCGACATGGACAGTGACAACTCCACTACGCTTTACGATACGGTCAACACCATCAACGCCTTCAAGTCGCCGCTGCCCGTCCGCGAAAGCATGGATATTACCCGCGCCTGGTACGAAGCAACCGCCAGCTACCGGCCAAGCCGACACCTGACGTTGAAAGCGGAAGTCCGCCGCGAGGAGATCGACCGCAGCAATACGGGCGAACCGGTCACACACTCCTCATCGACGACGCCGATCACCATCAATCCCAGATGGCAGCTTCCCGACGAGGAAATCATCACCCGGGTCAAGCTCGGTTTCAGCAGCAGGCTGTTGGATAAATCTGCCCTCAAGCTGAGTGGCTGGGTGGCGGTTCAGCAGAACGACGACCCGGCCTACGGCACCTCTTACGGTGACAGCCAGGAGCTTTTCCTGGTCACCAGCTACACCCCCTCGCCGCTCTGGGGCGTACAGGCAAACATCAACCTGCTCAAACAGGAAAACAACGACTACGAGCTCGAGGCCGAGCCCATTGACCGCAACAAGGAGCAGCAGAACCTGAGCCTCGGCACCTGGCTCAACCCCCGCGAGGATCTCAGCTTCGACCTTTATTACGGGTACTTCCGCACGGCCATCGACCAGAACCTGGCCTTTGGTGCGTCGGCCCCGTACGCGTTCCAGGACGACAGTGTCGATTACCAGCAGACCGTGCATTCCATCACGGCCGGCATGACCTGGCAGGCACTGAAAAACCTCTCTTGTCGCCTGGAGGGCTATCACATTCGTTCCAAGGCCGACTATGACCCGAATTTTTCCTATGTCGGTTTCCCCAACGGAGCCAATGCCGACTCGTCCGACCTCGAGGAGATCAGCAAGGTTGACATCCGGCAGAACGGCGTGCGCGGCCGGGTGACCTGGCAGATCGACGAAAACCTGACCTGCGGTTTGGAAGCGACCTTCGACGATTACGATGAACGCGGCAACGATGTGTTCGACGGTTCGGTCCAGAGCTACATGGCCAGCCTTTCCTACACGTTCTGATCCCGACAAAGAAAAGATACCTTCGACCATGAACCGGTTTTTGCTCATTTTCCTCGCGGTTGGGTGCGCAACCGTCCTGTTTTTGTCGATGCCGCGCCCTGCCGCCGCCGAACCAATCCTTGCAGCCATCGTTCCCGCCGACCTCCCTCGCTACAAGGAGGCGCACAAGGCCATGGTGCAGATTCTGGAAACCGGCGGGTTCGGTGCCGGCAAGCTCAAGATCATGATGCAGGCACCGAACGCCGACAAGATGTCGATCGTCAACAGCGCGCGCCGGGCCGATTCGGCTGGTGCGGCGGTCATCGTCATTTATGGCAGTCGGGCAGCCCAGGCCCTGGCCGGCGAACAGCTCAACGCGCCGCTCCTTTTCGCCGACGTTTACGACCCGGTGGCGCTGGGGGTGGTCAAGAGCCTGACCACCACCGGAGCGGAGATTACCGGTGCGTCCAGCAAGACCGACCTTGACAGCCTGGTCGGCCACATGCTCAAAGTCACCGGGGCCAAAACAATCGGTGTGCTTTATACCAAGGATGAAGGCGGCGCCGAGCAGCAGTTGGCCGAACTGAAGAAAACCGGCGTGACCATCAAAGCCGAGAATATCAGGAACCCCGGGGAGGCAGCCGCGGCAGCCGAGAAACTTGCCGATCAGTGCGATGCCCTGTTCCTGACGGAAAGCATTGCCGTGATGCAGCAGGGTCCGACCATCGTCAAGACCGCTCTGGCGCAGAAAAAACCGGCCTTTTCGCAGATCCCCGACCTGGTCAAGACAGGGGCCCTGCTCGGTTTGGAAGCCGATCCTGACGAACAGGGGAAACTGGTCGGCGTTCACGCTCTGCAGATCCTCCAGGGACAGAAGGCGCATTCCCTGCCGGTCCGCTCCGCCAAAAAGATCACCCTGACGATCAACCCGGGGACGGCCGGTCAATTGGGGCTGACTATTCCGCCCGACGTCATGAATGCCGGCCAGGCCATCAAGTAAGGGAAACACCATGCTCAGCAAGCTCAGTCTGCGCTGGAAAACTTTGGTCGTGATGCTGTTGGTGGCGGTACTGCCGCTGGTCGTCAGCATGATGATTCTCTCCGGCTTTACTCAAAAACAGTTGCGCGCCAGCCTGCTGCAGGTTGCCGAAAAATCAAAGAATTTCGTCGACCTGAACACCGCAGCCACCCAGCGCGAAATGGTCAACACCGTCACCGTTCTGAGCACGACCACCGACCTGATCAACGCCGTCTATTTCACCACGCTTACGCAGGATCCCGCGCAGCTTGACGAATATCTGGAAACGGCGCGCACGCAATACAAGTACACCGCCATCGAGGTGCTCGATCCCCAAGGCAAAACGATTGCCGGTGCCCAAGCCAAAGATACCGGACTGGCCGGTGGCGGTGGCGAAGCGACCGATCCCGCGCTGGCCAAGTTGATGCAGGCGAAGGCCCAGGGCGGGATGCTCCCCTACCGTGGGCGGATGGGCAACCTGGCCGTTGCACCGGTGCTTTTTCAGGAACAGGTGATTGGCTATCTGCTCGCCATCAACCTGCTCGACGACCAGTACGCCAAGCAATTGCGCGATTTGAGCGGCGTGGAGGTTGCCTTTCTCGGCCCCGGCGGTGTCGTGGGCGCTTCACACCCCGATCTTCGCGAGATTGACATCAAACGTGATTTCGAAGGCTCCGGCGAAACCGTCTACCTGGGCGGAAACCGCTTTTTTCCGGTCGCCCGCCCGCTGGGCAGCAGCGGTTACCGTTTGCTGGTCGCCATGGATCTGTCGATCGAAACTTCCGCGTTGACGTCCTTGCGCACGGTCATGGCGGCACTGGCGATCGGGGCGATCGGTGTCGCCCTCATCGCTGCGCTGCTCTTCTCCCGCACCCTGACCCAACCGCTGCAGGAAATGGTCGGCAACCTCCGCGAAATCGCCCAGGGGGAAGCCGACTTGAACCATACCCTGCAAGTGCGCAGCCAGGATGAACTCGGGGAACTGGCGGGTAATTTCAACAGCTTTGTGCATCGTTTGCGCGAGATGGTCGAACGTATCCGGGATGCGGCCGCGGATATCTTCGGCGCCACGGAGCGAATTCGCCAGACCTCCCAGGAGGTCAGCGCCGGCACGGTCCGCCAGGCCGCCTCGCTCGAAGATTCCTTCCAGGCCATCCAGGGGATCGATGAATCGGCCATTGATGTGGCTAACGGCATCAGTTCCCTGCTCGATGCGGTTGAAATCAGTTCCTCCGCTACACTGGAACTGGGCGCCACGATCGAAGAGATCGTTTCCCAGGCCGAACGGCTCTTCGCCACCATCGAGGAAGTTACCAGTTCGATTGCCGAGATGTCGGTTTCCAGCCAGGAAGTCTCCGACAATGTCGAAAACCTCTCCTCTTCCACCGAGGTAACCGCTTCATCGATCACCGAAATGGATGCTTCGATCAAGGAAGTCGAGGAAACCGCTCAGCAGACCAACGCCCTGTCCGAACAGGCCAGCCAGGATGCCGAAAAGGGGAAGGCCGCGGTTGCCGAAACGATCGCCGGGATTCAGGCGATCCAGACCACGGTCGAAGAGGCCAGCCGGGCCATCGAGGATCTTGGCCGTCAGTCCCGTGAAATCGGCACCATCCTGACCGTGATCGATGAAGTGGCCGACCAGACTCGCCTGCTGTCGCTGAATGCCTCGATCATCGCTGCTCAGGCAGGCGAGCACGGCAAGGGCTTTGCGGTCGTGGCCGACGAAATTCGCGAACTGGCCGAGAGGACCGCGGTTTCGACCCAGGAGATTGCAGCCATCATCGGCCGGCTGCAGGAAGGGACCGGCAGTGCGGTCAAGGCGATGCAGGCCGGCAGCCGCCGGGTCAACGAAGAGGCCGAGCGCTCCAAGGTTGCCGAACAGGCCCTGGAGAAGATCACCGCCAGCACCCTCAAATCGGCCCAGCAGGTCAAGGGGATCGTGCGCGCGACCCAGGAGCAGGCGCGAGGGAGCAAGCAGATCACCGAAGCCGTGAATCAGGTTTCATCGATGCTCCAGCAGATCTCCCATTCGGTTAAGCAGCAATCAAGCGGTATCCGGCAACTGGCCAAGGCCGCGGAATCGATGCGCGACATTGCCTCTCAGGTCAAACTCAGCACTGGCGAGCAGGCCAAGGGAAGCCATCAGATCACTGCCAACATGGAGCGGATTCGCGCCATGATGCAGCAGATCGACTATGCCTCCAAGGAACAGTCGGAACGCAGCAAGCAGGTGGTCGAGGCCGTCTCGGAAATCCGCCGGGTAGCCGAGAATAACGCAACCCGCACGGCCGAGCTTGATCAGGTGGTGGAAAAACTTGCCGCGCAGGCAACGGTGCTCGATCGGGAAATCGGCTCGTTCCGTTCCTGACCCACTTATAACCGCCAGCAAAAAACCTCGAGGGAATTCCCCCGAGGTTTTTTGCTGTCCGTCTCCAATTCTTTATCTTTTCGTGCAGGTATATTTTTTTATTCTTGACTCATTGAATGTTGTTTGCTATAAACAAGCCACTGGGAAACTATCTCGACAGCCAACCGGAGGCGCTCATGGCAAAATTCTTTCTCGACAACTCGCTCTCCATCGGGCGGACCCCTCTGGTTCGTCTCAACCGCATCGCCCCCGGTGGCGCCACCGTACTGGCCAAGATCGAGGGGCGCAACCCGGCTTACTCGGTCAAGTGCCGTATCGGCGCGGCCATGATCTGGGACGCCGAGAAAAAGGGACTGCTCGGCCCCGGCAAGGAAATTGTCGAGCCAACCAGCGGCAACACCGGCATTGCCCTGGCTTTCGTCGCGGCGGCCCGTGGCATTCCGATCACCCTGACCATGCCCGAAACGATGAGCCTCGAGCGCCGGCGGGTTCTCAAGGCGTTTGGCGCCAACCTGGTGCTGACGCCGGGGAGCAAGGGGATGAGCGGCGCCGTCGCCGAAGCGGAGCAAATGGCGGCGGCCGCGCCTGACCGCTATGTGCTGCTACACCAGTTCAAAAATCCGGCCAACCCGGCCATTCATGAACAAACCACCGGCCCGGAAATCTGGGAAGACACGGACGGACAGGTCGACGTAATCATCTCCGGCGTCGGTACCGGCGGCACCATCACCGGGATTGCCCGTTACATCAAAAAGACGCGCGGCAAGCAGATTCTGGCAGTCGCCGTCGAACCCGCGGACTCTCCGGTGATCACCCAGCGCTTGGCCGGAGAGACCTTGCAGCCCGGTCCGCACAAAATCCAGGGGATCGGCGCCGGCTTCATTCCGGACACCCTCGATCTGTCCCTGGTCGACCGTGTTGAGCAGGTGACCAACGACGAAGCCCTCGAATTTGCCCGCCGCCTCGCCAAAGAGGAGGGGATGCTTTCCGGCATTTCCTGCGGCGCAGCCGCCGCTGTCGCCGCGCGACTGGCGGCAAAGCCCGAATTTGCCGGCAAAACCATCGTGGCCATCCTCCCCGATGCCGGCGAACGTTATTTGAGCAGCATCCTGTTCGAGGGAATTGTCGCATAGAAAGCTGCCATTTGCCCTGGCTTAACCGCAGCGTTCTTTACCAAATAAATATTTTATTGACAATTTTGCTTTAGTAGTTTAGTAAACAATCAAGATTGTAACAACATAGCCTTTTCATCAAGAGTGGCTGAGGGACAGGCCCTGCGACGCCACAGCAACCGATCCGCCATAGCCGTCAGGCAAAGGTGGGTGCCAGGTGCTAAATCCTGCCCGCAATAGCTCCTTAGGGGCGAAAGCGGGAAAGATGAGAATGGCGCTTTGCAGACGGCAGACCTTTACCTCCGTCCCCGAAGCCCCTTCTCATCCCCACCGAGAAGGGGCTTTTTCTCTTCCGTCAACGTGCACAAGGGGATGACGATGACCTGCCAACCGCAACACCTGACCCTGGAAAGCCGACTGGTCCAAACCGGCGTCGGCCGCGACGAAAGAACCGGAGGAATCAGCTTTCCGATCTATCCGAGTGCCACCTATCGCCACCCCGGTGTCGGCGAAAGCACAGGCTACGATTACACCCGCTCGGGGAATCCGACCCGCCAGCTGCTCGAGGAAACCCTGGCCGAACTCGAGGGCGGCGCCCGCGGGTTGGCTTTTGCCTCCGGCATGGCGGCACTGACCACTCTCTTCCTGCACTTTGCCGCCGGCGACCATCTGGTGGTTTCGGAGGATCTTTACGGCGGTACCTACCGGATTCTTGATCAGGTATTCGGAAAGCTTGGCCTCTCCGCCAGCTACGTGAATACCGCCGACACGGCAGCCGTTGCCGCCGCCATCCGGCCGCAGAGCAAGGCCCTGCTGGTGGAAACCCCCGGCAATCCGCTGCTCGGCGTGGCTGATCTGGCGGCGCTTGGCGCTCTCTGCCGGGAGCATGGCCTGCTGTTCATCGTCGACAACACCTTCCTCACTCCGGTGCTGCAGCGTCCTTTCGAATTCGGCGCCGATGTCACCGTCTATTCAGCCACCAAATATTTCGGCGGGCACAACGACCTTTGCGCCGGCGCGCTGGTGGCACGCACAGCGGATCTCGGAGAACGATTGTATTTTCTGCAAAATTCAACCGGCGGCATCCTCCCTCCGCAGGACTGCTGGCTGCTGCTGCGCAGCCTGAAAACCCTTTCCCTGCGCCTGGAACGGCATTGCGCGAATGCCCTTTCCGTGGCACGCTGGCTGAAAACCCGGCAGAAAGTCACGGCGGTCTACTATCCGGGGCTTGAAGAGCACCCCGGACATGAGTTATCGAAACGGCAGACAGCGGGTTTCGGCGGCATGCTCTCGTTCCGGGTCAATACCCCGGAAACCGCCCGGCAGGTTTTGAAACGCTTGCGGTTGGTTTCCTTCGCCGAAAGTCTCGGTGGCGTGGAGTCGCTGATGACCCTCCCGGCGGTGCAGACCCACGCCGACATCCCCGAAGCTGAGCGGTTACGCCTTGGCATCTGTGATCGGCTGCTACGGTTGTCGGTCGGCATCGAGAGCGCTTGCGACATTATTGCCGACTTGGAACAGGCTTTAACTTAAACATAGGTCTTATAGGTCTTATAGGCCTTATGTGACCCATAAGACCTATAAAAAAGGATTTCCCAATGACAGCACTGCCAGCCAAACCGTACCGTCCCGCCACCCTCCTCGTCCATCAGGGTAGCGACCGCGATCCGCACACCGGAGCATCGGCCATTCCGATCTACCAGGCCTCGACCTATCACCACCCCGAAGGCAAACCGGGGGAGTACGACTATGCCCGCAGCGGCAATCCCAGCCGACAGCAGGTCGAGGAGGCCATTGCCCTGCTCGAGGGGGGAGTGCGCGGCTTCGCCTATGCGTCGGGGATGGCGGCCATCGGCAGTGCCCTGGCCCTGCTCAAGAGCGGTGACCACCTGATTGCCCCGGAAGACCTCTACGGTGGCTCCTGGCGCTATCTCAACACGGTTCTGCCACAACAGGGGATCACTGCGAGCTTTGTCGATACCACCGACCTCGCCAAGGTGGCGGGAGCGATTGTCCCGAACACCCGGGCCATCTTTTTGGAAACCCCGTCGAACCCGCTGTTCAAGATCACCGACCTGCGCGGGATTGCAGCCCTCGCCAAAGAACGGCAGTTGCTGACCTTGCTTGACAATACCTTCATGACGCCGCTGCTGCAGCGCCCTTTGGAGCTTGGCATCGACGTGGTCATCCACAGCGCCACCAAGTTTCTCGGCGGCCACTCCGATCTGCTCGCCGGGCTGGTGACCACCGCCGACCCGGAACTGGCCCGCCGGCTCAAGCATTTTCAGAATGCGTTCGGAGCCGTTCTCGGGCCGTTCGACAGCTTTCTGCTCGCCCGCGGCATCAAAACCCTCAAGCTGCGCCTGGAGGCGGCACAGAGCAATGCCGGGATCCTGGCCGAACGCCTGTCGAAGCACCCGGCGGTCAAGTGCGTTTACTATCCCGGGCTCGCCGATTTCCCCGACCGCGACCTGCATAACCGCCAAGCCGGCGGAGCCGGGGCCGTCCTCTCCTTTGAACTGCGGGAAGGGCCCGGGGTGGAACGCCTGCTGAAAAGAGTGCGGTTACCGGTCATTGCCCCCAGTCTCGGCGGAGTGGAGACGATCCTGACCCATTGCTGGAGCATGTCGCATGCGGCCATCCCCGCCGCGACCAAGCAGGCACTGGGAATTAGCGAAACCCTGGTGCGCATCTCCGCCGGCATCGAGGATGTCGAGGACCTTTGGGAGGATCTCGAACAGGCGCTTTCCGTTTGACTTTATGAGGTAATTTCGCTAGAGTTCCTGCGTCGTTACGACAGTGCACGTCTTTATCGAGAGTGGCGGAGGGACAGGCCCTGCGATGCCACAGCAACCGGTTCGCCGGAGCCCGTCAGGGCGAAGGTGGATGCCAGGTGCTAATTCCCGCCCGACGAAGCCCTTGAGGGCGAAGTCGGGGGAGATGAGGACGGTGCCCGCGATACGTCGGCAATTCTCAACGTAACCGCGCGGCCCCTTCTCATCTTCGGGAAGGGGCCTTTGCTTTTTCAGAAAAGGTGGACAGGTGACAGGTTCCGTCGGCATTGTCAGCACCCGGCATGCGGAGTTCGATCTCGAACTGCCGCTGGAGAGCGGTCGTGTGCTCGGCCCGTTGACGCTGGCCTACGAGACTTACGGCACATTGAATGCGGCCCGCTCCAACACGGTCTGGGTTGCCCACGCCTGGACCGGCGATGCCCACGCAGCCGGCCGTCACACCCCGGAAGACCGCAAGGTGGGGTGGTGGGACGACATGATCGGTCCCGGCAGGATTCTCGACACGGACCGCTATTTTGTGGTCTGTTCCAACGTCATCGGCTCGTGCTACGGCACGACCGGACCGACCAGCATCAATCCGCGCACCGGCAAACCTTACAACCTGAGTTTCCCGGTGATCATGGTGCGCGACATGGTGCGTGCCCAGCAATACCTGCGCGAGCATCTCGGAATCGACCGGGTTTTGACCGTAATCGGCGGCAGCATGGGCGCCATGCAGGCGGTGGAGTGGGGGATTCATTACCCCGAGCACACGGCTTCGATCATCCCGATCGCCGGCACCGGCCGCCCCTCGCCCATGGCGATCGCGCTCAATGCCCTGGCGCGTCAGGCGATCTACAACGATCCGATGTGGAAAAAGGGGAATTATCGCCCGGAGCATCCGCCGGCCGACGGATTGGCCCTGGCCCGTGCCGTCGGACACATCTCTTTTCTTTCCGACACGTCGATGAACCTCAAGTTCGGGCGCCGCTTCTCGGTGCGCGATGGGGTCTTCGACTTCTTCGGCCAGTTCGAGGTGGAGCGGTACCTGGAGTACAACGGCCGCAATTTCGTCGATCGCTTCGATACCAACAGCTTCCTCTACCTGGCCAAGGCTCTCGACCTCTATGATGTCGCCTGGGGGTTCGACGGGCTCGAAGATGCTCTCTCCCAACTCATCTGCCCTTCGCTGTGGTTCGCCTTTACCTCCGACTGGCTCTACCCGCCTTACCAGACGGAAGAGTTGGTCGGCAGCCTCAACCGCCTCGGACGACCGGTCGAATATCACCTGGTCGAATCCAACTATGGCCACGATTCGTTCCTGATCGAACCTGACAAGTTCACGCATAAGATCAGTGAATTTCTGGGACGGATGGCGAACTGCAGCTGAAATCCCTCCTCCGGACAAAAGCGGCGGCTCCTTTGGGGAGCCGCCGCTTGATTTTGTTCGCCTGCTGCTGACCTGACTCAGTCTTTTTCATCCTTAAACAGATCGAGTTGCACGAAACGGTGCTTCTCCACCTTGAACGGCATCGGGAAAAACCGAGGGCACTCGACCAGCACTGTGGCCGCCGGCTGTTTGCAAGTCCTCAGGCACTTCGCACAGAGCGGATTGAGGCTGACAGCAGCGGTCGGCTTCATTGCCGGCCCTCCCCCTTTGCCAGAACCTGGCCAATCGCCGTTTGCAAGTTTGCCAAGCCCGCGGCCTCATCATCGATCAAAACTTCGATGCGCCGTTCGGGGAAGGTATGTCGATAAAGCGGGTCATAATAGTCGACCATCAGGCGGCGCACCAATTCCTCCCAGGCCCCTTCCTGCAACAGTCCGGTCAGCTCTTCAATGGCCTGCCGGCCAAGCCGTTCCTTCAACGCCTGGATCGGTCGGGCAAAATCGTCCCGCAGGTGATCACGCGCCGGATAGTCGGCCAGGATGTTGCTGATCCTCGCTTCAAGCGGCGCTTCGATCCATACCGACACCTCGGCCTGCAGCCCCTGATAGACGCGCAGCGGCAGCGCCAGCCGGCCGATATGTCGGCTCTCCCCTTCGGCCAACGCATAACCCGACGGCGGAATTTGCCGCAAGGCATCCCAGAGCAGGGCCTCGAACATCCGCTGGGTCGGCTGCGGCGGCAAGCCAAGATGGCCGAATGCACTACCGCGGTGATTGGCCAGCCCTTCCAGGTCGACAACCGGATAACCGGCATCGGCCAGCCGCTGGAGCAGGGCCGTCTTGCCGACACCGGTCAGCCCGCGCAGCACGATCAGACGCCCCCACGTGCCGTTTTCGAAAAAGTCTCGCACCAGACCGCGGAAGGCTTTATGTCCTCCAACCATCTGTCGCGCCGGGATGCCGGCCAGCTCCAGGAACTGCGTCAGGGCCCGACTGCGCATCCCTCCGCGCCAGCAGAAGACCACGGCCGGAGGCGAACCGGAAAGACGGGCTGATGCGACTTTCTCGATCAGCGCCGGGATCTTCGGCGCGACAATCTCCACGCCACGGCGGCGGGCCGCCTGTCTTCCGACCTCTTTGTAAAGGGTGCCGATCTCGGCCCGCTCGGCATCATCCAGAATCGACACATTGATGGCACCGGGGATCGTCGCCTCGGCATATTCGGCAGGGCTGCGCGCATCGATCAGCAGGGCACCACGGTCACGCAGAGCCAGAGCTTTTTCCAGGGAGATCTCAAAATCAGACATCGATGCCTCGGTTTGGCGGATACCCGGTTATACCTTGAAGCCAGGTTTGGCGGCAATGCCCTTGCGGCCACATGAAAAAAGCGAGACCGGTCAACGGTCTCGCTTGCGAGCGGCAGCTCTTATACCAACCGCTTCAGTTCACGGACAATCCGGTACCAAATCCCGCGGTTTTTGCCTGACTCATCAAGCTGCCCGCCAGGACCGACTCCCGATGGTCGAGGATCCGGCTCAAGTCGGTCTGGGTCAAAACTCCCGACATAGCCCCTTCCTCATTCACAACCAACAACCGCCGCACATCGTGGCTGCGCATCAGGTCGATGGCATGGGTTGGCAGGGCGGAAGCGGGTATGGTCACGACCGGCGACGTCATCACCACCTCGACCGACAGGCTGGAAAGGTCGACGCCAGCAGCAACCAGGCGCACCACATCACGTTCCGTAAAGACGCCGACCGGACGTTTCCCTTCAATGACCACCACCCCGCTGATGGCATGACTGGCCATCAGCGCCAGGGCCTGCCTGGCGGTCGCTTCGGTCGATACGTGCCTGACCTGGCAGGACATCAGCAGCGACACCTGCTGGTCTGCCGAAAAGATCGAGCCGCTCAAAGCACGCACCAGGTCGGTCTGGGTAAAAATGCCGGCCAGTTCCATTTGCTCGCCAAGCACAACCAGATGGCGGATACCGTTTTCGCGGAACTGTCGGTAGGCATCGTCAACCGTCAGTTCGGCCGATGCAGTCAGCACCGGCTTGCTCATCACCTCGCGGATGCGCAATGCAGGCTGGCCGATGACCCAGTTGGCCGCAAACACCACATCCCGTTCGGTCAAAATCCCGATCGGCTCCCCTTTGAGCAGAACAACGATACAGCTGATGCGCTGAGCACTCATCAATTTGAGGGCCTCGATAACCGGGGTTTCGGCCTCGACCGAAATCACCGGGCGTGACGCCAGTTCACCAATTGTCCGGTTCACAACACTGGTCCTCCAACCCCTCGTCCCTGCCTGGGAAGATGCGGTTCCGTCTTTCTACGAAACCGCATTCCGGCAATTGCCGGATAAATATCGGGAAAAACGCCGAAAATCGTTGGCAGACAAGAACATTGCAAGTTTAATTCCGATTGTCTTAAGGAACCTTAACCGCAGCCAGCCAGCCAGCAAGGTTTACGGCAAGAGCACGGTTGCTCCCCTCGAGATAACGGTTTTGAAACAAGGCGTCATCGCCAAAAACCGCGAAGCGGCCAAAGCCGAAGGTTCCGGCCACCGCAACACCGAACGGCTGGACGGCATCACCGACACTCAGCTGTCCGTCACGATTGAGATCGACCCAGCCATGTGCCCCGGTTCGCGCCACAATTTCAACGGCGGGAACCGTGCCGCGCAATGCCCAGGCGCCATAAACGGCAAAGTCCTGCAAGCCGTCATTCAGAGGGTGGGGCGCCAAGTCGCGCACCCGGAAATCCTGACGGTTGCTGCCGATTACATTGCTCTGTTCACGCAAGGTACCGTTGGTGAAATCGACTTCGAGAGTGTGCAGCAGTCCCGCGAGAGGGGGGGCTATGTGCAGCATGACGGCCAATCCGCCGCCCCGCTCGACAAACGCCCGGACGGCGGAAACCTCCTCCGGCGTGAATGGCTGAAACGCCCCGGAGCTGATCAGTACATCGATACCCGTCAACTGCGCGGACTCAAGGGGCTGACTGGTCGTACGCACCTCGTATCCGGCCGTGGCGAAAACGCCCGCCAGCGCCGACAAGTCGAGCGGACGCTCTCCTCTGGCCAGAAACGGTTGGCCATGTCCTTCGTCAAACAGGACGACCGGCGCCGCCAGCACTGCTTGCGGCAACCATAACAAGCCGAACAACAGCAGGCAAAGCCACCACCTCATCGTGCCCTCCCGAAAGATTAGTTGCGGAAACTGTGCCACCGCTTATGCCAGCGGCGCCGAGATTTGTACGACCGACAGCGGTTCTACCTCTTCCGCCAGCGTCCCGTAGCAGTTGCCGACCGGTGGGGTTCCACGCCGGTCGCGGGAAACAACGACAGCTGCGGCGTCCGGTTGGCCTTTCCGGTTGCGGGCCACCAGAGCGGTTACGCATTCCCAGCCGAGCTTCCCCTGTTCGGCCAGAGTGGTCAATTCCTCGAGAGCACTCCGGTTATCGTAGGCCAACGGCCGGTAGGGGCGTGGCGCCAACAGGGCATCGTAGACATCACAGGCCGCCACCAGTTCAACGATCGGCTGCAGATCGCTGACGCCGCGGGGATAGCCCGAACCGTCCCGACGTTCATGGTGATCGCGAGCCACGATGACCGCCGGGTGTTTGTGGTCACCCAAGTAGTAGGTCAGCAGAACCTGCCCGGCCAGAGGGTGGTGATTGAGCATGCTGCGTTCCACGCGCGTCAGTGGACTGTTCTTTCGCAAGATGGATAGCGGAATACAGATTTTGCCGAAATCGTGCGTCGGCCCGGCCATGTTTTTGCCGGGCTGTTCATGGTATCCAGGCATGATATCTTCGCCCACCAGCATGGACAGGGCAAAAACCGTGAGGATATGCCGATAGGTATGAAAATCATGACCACGGAAATGGTCGAGAGCATACAGCAGGGGCACCGGCAGGGATACCGGTGCCATCAGGGCCAGCAACTCGTCAACCTGGGAGTTGTCACCAAAGATCTCGCGGTAAGGGGTCATCGCCAGGCAACAGCGAAGGTCTTCGCGAACCGGTCCGTAGTCGAGCAAGGGGACATATTCACGCGGGACCAGGCGACCCGCGGCCGCCACCTCGGCCAGCACCTGCTCACTGAGCAACGTTCCGGCCGCAAGCAACAACTCCCCTTCCAGAGTCACCACCGGAAATGACAATACGATCGTTTTATCCATCCCCCGACTCCTCACCTCCGCAGTCACACTCGTCATTTGACGGTTTGCTGCCGTCAGATAACTTTGCCGCCCCACCAGGCAGGCCCTTACAAAGTTACCATATCAGTCGACAATTATAAGGGGTTTTTCATTTTTCTTGACCAACCATTGCCGGCACCGTCATTATCTCCCCATGAAAAAAGCAAGACGCGTTCCGAAAAATATGTTATGAAAAAACTGTTTGCCCGGTAGGCAAATTATTTCCCGGAGGTCATCGCACCATGGACAAGGTCGAACTGCAAAAAGCGATCAAGGCATCCATGCAGACGGAGAAGGATGCCATGGACTACTATCAGCATGGCGCCGAGTGCATGCCTGACGACAAGGCCCGAGCCACCTTTGAACTGCTTGCCCGCGAAGAGTATCAGCATGCGGAATCGTTCTACCGGATCTACCCCGGCAATGATATTCCCTCCCTTGAAGCGTTCATGAGTGCCCCACCGGACACGGCATCCATTTGGTGGAAGACGCTGCAGCAACTGCTGACCCAGGATTTTGACGAGCGTAAGGCGTTGGAACTGGCCATCGAGCAGGAAGAAGCCCTGGAAATAGAACTCCGGGCAATGGCCGCAAAAATGAATGATCCCGAGGTGGCCCGGGTTTATCTTGCCAACGCCAGCTCGACCCATCATCACCTGGAAGTCATCGAAGAGGAATATCGGGCAATGTTCGGCATGGGCGGTTGAGACCGTACGGATTAAATTTTTTCTTGCACCGCCGCGCATAGGAGATTAAAATACCTCCCATAGTGTTCCCGTAAAGTTAGCCCACAAGATATTGGGACAGGTTGGGGAGGTCGACATGCAGGGATGCAAGCAGTGCGGCAAATCTTATTCGGCAGCTTGTCGGCAGTGTCATGCACCGCGCCAGGCAAAACCCGATCGTTGACTTCGCAGCAACCAGTAAGACAACTTTATACTCCACACAACGTTCAAGGGGCCGGTTAACCGGCCCCTTTGCTGTTTGTGGCATCGACCGTCGGCGCTATTTGGGCTTTCGGTAATGGCAGGGATCACAGGAGTTCATAGGGCCACCCTTGTCATAATGGCAGCCCTTGCAGAATGAGTGTCCCTTGCGCGAGGCGATGTCCTGCTGCTCATCGAGATAGTGGCATTCACTACAGGCCAACTGCTTTTTACCGACATGCAATTGGTGTGAAAAGCGGACATATTTCCACTTGTCGAATTTGGTTTCGATAACGGTGGCGTTTGCTGAAATAGCCAGTCCCACAATTATGGACAAAAGCAGAAGCAGAGCCTTCATGGTTTCCCCCATTGAGTGAAGATTCGGAACAGATGGACGGTAATGGATTCTTCGCTGCAAGGCAAGGGTGCAGTGTAAACTTCCCCGTCAGACAGACAGTTCAAAAGGGGAGGTCCCTCGTTTAATTGGCGGGAGTTCGAGCGGAACCCACCTCCCGGAGAGTCGGGAGGTGGAAGAATCGAGGCGGGCCTTAATGTAGCAAGCGAAATCTCATTCGTGCAAAGATCTTTTGAGATATTCGTCAATAGTAATTTTTTCAACATTCTTATAATATACAAAATATTTCCCGACCAACTTGCTCGCGTCCTTTTTTGAAATACCTAAATCTCTCGATAGTCCTGATATATTCGAATCGATAAAGAAAAAGATACTGAAACATGCAACGGCCACCAGGCAATTTAATATGAACAGAACTTTGAAATCTGTAGTAATAATACACGCAACAAAATTTGTCGCTGCGAAAATTCCCAAGATAATTTTCAGAATGAGATAGTTTATTTTATCCATGATCCAGTCCTCTTTAGAGCTGTTGCGTGACACCCCTGCATTTTATCACTCATGCCCGACAATTTCTTCGATTATTTCAGATGACAGGCCCGGCAGAGCGCGCTGCCCTTGTTATCGATAACAAGAGAGTTCCTGTTGTGTGGGTCACTACCATGGCAGGTAGCGCAGGTGATTTTCCCGTCGTGCAGAACCATCTCGGCAGGCAAACTGCCTATCGGCCTGATCCCTTGGTTGCGTTTTGCGAGTTCAGCATAAGTGACGCTTATCACGTGGCCATCTGCCTTCCTGCTACCCGGCAATAGCAGGCAGAACCCCGCGGGTGATCCTTCGGAACCATTATGGCAGGCGATACAGCCTGCCGAGACAGGGTCGAGTCCCGGCAGGTTGGCGAGCGGAGCCTCTACGGCCAAACATGTTGCGGCAGGGAGGACAGACAGCAGCAGAATGACGCCAAGACAGCGTGTCGGATGCAATCGCATGGGCTTCCCCACCGCAACGGGTTTCAATGCTCAGCATAGATGTCGCCGGCGAGAAGTCAATGACCGTTACTCAGGGCATCCTCCCGGCGAGCCAGATGGTATGGAGCTCGCCTTTATTGTTGTGCGCCCGTACCTGGGTCTGCTGCACCTGAAAACCGGCTTTTCGCAAACGTTCCGTGAAGTCACGGTCGGGACCGGCCGACCACACGGCCAGGATACCCCCAGGCCGCAACGCTGCGAAAGATGCCGTCAGCCCATCGAACGTATAAAGCCAATCATTTTTTTTGCGGGTCAGACCTTCGGGACCATTATCGACATCCAGCAGAATCGCATCATAAGCCTGCCGCTCTGCCTTGATAACCTTGGCGACATCGCTCTCGCGAACCAGGGCCCGTTCGTCCTGCAACGGATGGCCCGCATGCTCCCCGAGAGGTCCCCGGTTCCACACCACTACGGCCGGCACCAACTCGGCCACCACCACTTGCGCATCGGGGCCAAGGTTGCGCAGCGCCGCAGCCAGCGTAAAACCCATACCGAGGCCGCCTATCAGCACACAAGGGCGAGAACGCCCCGCGACCCGGTTGCAGGCAAGCTCCGCCAAGGCATCTTCGGAGCCGTGGGTCCAGGTGTTCATCAGCACACCCCCCCCGACGATGCTGATCGAAAATTCGCGGTTGCGCTGATGGAGCTGAAGCTGGCCGCCGTTGCCCGGTATTTGTGCCGCATCGACCAGTCGCCAGGGGATCATTGCTGCCTCGCACAGGCAACCAAAAACTGAAGTCGTACTGTCAGAATCCCCATATTTTGACATCAGCTCCCGCGAAATCGATCATCCGCGCTGACCGGTTAACTGTCCTGCGGCCCCGGTTGCCACCCTTGATGAACAACAATCTTTATGGACAGGGGCATGGGCAGGTAGAGGATGATCCACCGCTGGAGATGAATGTGACAAAGCCGTTATTGTCCGTTGAAACAAGGTAATTACTTGGCATCATGCCATTCCGCGGGTCATACAGTTCGTACCACAAGCGATATCCGTTTTTGAAACCGCTTTCCCTTCTCGCCGGCGGTCCGAGAATTTGGGAAGCTTCGCTCTCATGCATGCCCAGCTTTAATATGTTGGTTTCTGAAATATGGGTAAGGCTTCTGGCATCGGTTGCCTTTTCACCTTCATCTGGCACCTGCGGCGCCTGTCGCGCGCAGCCTGCCATGCATAATGCTAAAATGAATAAAATGACCGCAAATCTCATCAGCGCCTCCTCAATGCCTTTTGCGTAAAGTCTGTCGAGCAACTTCTGACGAAGTTTTTTCCACCCAAACTATCTCCGGAATTAAAATATCGGGGTGAAATCCTGAAAGAAATTTGCCCGGTATTTTACCAACACGATGAAGATCAAAATAACCACGCAAACAACGACAAGACCAAACAAACCCGTGAGATCACCTTTTGGTCCAGCCATGACCTCCCTACCCTTTGCTCCCCAAGGTTTCAGAATATCTTAGCACTCAAGTCCAGAATATTTATTTTTGTTCTCCCAGCCATTCTATGCTGTCGGCAATACCATCCTTATTGAATTTAATGAGATACATCTGGTTATTGCCAGTATCGTTAATGATATAGACCCATTCCTCCATTACCCGGTAGGAACCATTTTTCTTATCGTAACCAACGTCTTCTCTTAAGTAGGGTTCTCCGCAGTCCTTCAATATCTGATATTTGTGCATACCTTCCGATGCAAGGTATTTATTCCCCTCACCACAGCGAAAGGCCTGAGCCGCTGACGCAAAACCGCATAAAACCGCCAGGGATGAAGCCAGGATGATAGATTTTTTCAAGGCAATCTCCTCCTTGCCTTCCGACTATACAATATTATCTTCAAATGTCATCGCTTGAGCAGGTGCGCTTCCTTCGATGCGCCGTCAAGGCCTCGGCTCGTCATAATGACCCGGAACTGCCGACAGACAATCCAATATCGTCGGGATTTGCGAGTATAATGGGGGCTGACCGGCAAGCTTCCGAGTCCATCCCATTGTCTCAGTGCTGGAGGAGTACAGCCTGTCTTCCCGGGTGCCTCTTCGATGCGGCTGCACTCCCGCTCCAGACTTGCTTGGCATGACTGCCGGGGTAATTTGGATATGGATTGACATGAACCAGGCGACCGGTCTAATAGCCACATTCTCCGGTCAACTCACATCATCGGCGGATTTCGGCATCAGCCGCCATTTCCCAGGCAAAGAAACAGAAGGGGACAACACATGGCCACTCTTTTTGAACAGCTCTCCATCAACGGCATGACCCTGCACAACCGCCTGGTGCGCTCGGCGACGTGGGAAGGGATGTGCGAAGCCAATGGCCGTCCGACCCAACGGCTCATCAATTGCTACCGCAGTTTGGCCCAGGGAAGCGTGGGCCTCATCATCACCGGCTACGCCTTTGTCAGCCCGGAAGGGAAGCAACTGCCCGGGACGATGGGAATCCACGGCGACGACTTCGCCATCGAGATGCGATCCCTGACCGGCGCAGTCCACGAGCAGGGGGGCAAAATCTGCATCCAGCTCGTCCACACCGGCGGCCAGACCGACAGCAAAAATGCCGGGCGGCGCCCCCTGGCACCATCGGCGGTCAAGGTCGACCAGTTTCCCGAGCAGCCGGACGAGCTGGGCAAGGAGGAGATCGCCCGGCTCGTCGCCGCTTTTGCCGCCGGAGCCCGGCGGGCCAAGGATTACGGCTTCGACGCCGTGCAGCTCCATGGCGCCCACGGGTATCTCATCAACCAGTTCCTCTCGCCGCTGACCAACCGGCGTAGCGATGAATATGGCGGGTCCGTCGAAAACCGCGGCCGCTTCCTGCTCGAGGTTTACCGTGCGGTACGCCAAGCGGTAGGCAACGGCTTCCCGGTCATGATCAAGCTGAACGGCTGCGACCATGTGGACGGGGGGCTCAGCGCCGAGGACGCGCTCACTGCCGCCAAGGCGCTGGGAGCCGAGGGGATCGACGCCATCGAGGTGAGCAGCGGCACCCCAGCCTCCGGCAGCCAGAGCCCGGTGCGCACCAAGATCGACACGGCAGAACAGGAAGGTTACAATCTCGCTCTGGCTAAAGGGATCAAGGCAGCGGTCGGCTGCCCGGTGCTTGCCGTCGGCGGCTTCCGGAGCTTCGCCGTGGCGCAGCAGGCGCTTGCCGGCGGGCTCGACGGCATTGCGCTTTCCCGTCCCTTCATTTGGGAGCCGGATCTTGCGAGGCGCTGGCAGGGCGGCGACACCGCGCGGGCCCGGTGCATCTCCTGCAACGGCTGTTTCCGCCCGGGGCTCAAGGAAGGCGGCATCCGCTGCGTGGTCGCCGAAAAACCGGCCTAGAAGGAGTGCGCTCGATGGAACAGAGAAAACTGGGAACCCAGGGGTTGGTGGTGTCGGCCCAAGGCCTTGGCTGCATGGGGATGTCGGATTTCTACGGCGGCCGGGACGAGGCGGAATCGATCGCCACTATTCACTTCGCCCTGGAGCAGGGGGTGAATTTCCTGGACACCTCCGACATGTACGGGCCGTTCACCAACGAGGAGCTGATCGGCAGGGCCATCCGCGGGAAGCGTGACCGGGTAGTGGTCGCCACCAAGTTCGGGATCATGCGCAGCGACCAGCCGGGCCCCGGCGGCGGCTGGGCACCGATTACCGGGATCAGCGGACGGCCGGAATACGTGCGCGCGGCCTGCGATGCCTCGCTGCGGCGGCTGGGCACCGATCATATCGATCTGTACTACCAGCACCGCGTTGACGTGGAGGTGCCGATCGAGGAGACCGTGGGAGCCATGGCGGAGCTGGTCAAAGCCGGCAAGGTCCGCTACCTCGGGCTGTCGGAAGCCGGGCCGGCAACCCTCCGCCGCGCTCATGCCGTGCATCCGCTCACGGCATTGCAGAGTGAGTATTCGCTCTGGACCCGCGATCCCGAGGATGACATCCTGCCGACCCTGCGCGAACTGGGGATCGGCTTCGTCGCCTACAGCCCTCTGGGACGGGGCTTTCTGACCGGCGAATTGAAGAGCCCCGATGATTTTTCCGCGGATGATTACCGTCGCAACTCGCCGCGTTTCCAGGGGGAGAATTTCCGGAAGAATCTGGAACTGGTCGAGCGGATCAAGGCCATCGCCGCACACAAAGGCATTACCCCCGGCCGGTTGGCCCTGGCCTGGGTGCTGGCGCAGGGGGAGGATATCGTGCCCATCCCTGGGACCAAGCGCAGGAAGTATCTCCAGGAGAATATCGCCGCATCAGCCGTGGCGATCAGTGCCGCCGAAATGGCAGAAATCGCCGAAGCACTGCCCAAAGGAGCCGTCTCCGGGGAGCGTTATCCAGCCTCCATGATGACGTTTATCAATCGTTAGGCAGGAACAGCGTAAATCTTACCGAGGAGATCGGCTCTCGCCTCCTCGACAAAAAGCAAAGCCCGCGGCACCGGAAATGGGCCGTGGGCAGGGGCATGCGCGCCCTAAGGGTACGGCATGGGGCAAACTCGCTTGGTCAGTTAACTGTCAAACTGACGCGTATGAAAAACTGAAAGACGGCTTCGCTGATCCGGAAAGAAATCTCGTCACGGTTTCGACGAGTAACGCTGACTTGAACGGCTTGGTGATATACCAGTCGGCTCCGACCTGTTCACCCCGCGCCATATCTTCACGGCTTTTCTTGGCCGTCAACATGATGACCGTGATGTGCCTGGTCGCATCATTGCTCTTGATCTGACGGCAAATCTCGTAACCATCAACTTCGGGCAGCATAACGTCCAGAAGAACCAAATCCGGCTTTACGCTGCCAATGGCGTCCAGCGCCGCCTGCCCATCGGCCACGCCATTGACGTTATAGCCCCTCGAGGATAGCAGGACACTTTCCAGTTTCAGAAGGCTTTCCTCATCCTCAACAATCAGGATCTTCTTTTTCGTCATAAGGGGCTCCTTTTTCAGGCATTGCGCACGACGATAAGAGTAAAATTAGAAAGTGTCAATATTTATTATCAAACCGATGCATATTAATAATCGCAGACCCCTTTCACTTCCCCGAGAAGAACTCTCGTAACGACCACCGCTCAGAATTCACGACTACTCTGCCGCACGCTCAATGGCTGCGCCGGCAGAGCGCAAAATGATGCAATCCGATGATTGCTTCTGCTATTATGGTCGGCACCAACCATTAACCAACGAGGTATCGTCATGTTCGAGCAAGATCGCACTTACCCCGCGCCGCTGACATCGGCCGCCACCGCCAGCTTTCTTCCCAAGGTCTACGGCTGGATGACCATCGGGTTGGCGTTGACCGCCCTGGCCTCGGTCTTCACCCTCTCCAGCGAAGCCGCTCTGCAGTTGATCTTCGGCAACCGCCTGGTCTTCTACGGGCTGATCATCGGCGAGCTCGGCCTGGTCATCGCCATGTCGGCGGCGATCAACCGGATCAGCGCCGCCACGGCCATCCTGATGTTCCTGGCCTACTCGGCCCTGAACGGGGTGACCTTCGCCAGCATCTTCCTGGTCTACACCCGCAGTTCCATCGCCAGCACCTTCATGGTGGCCGCCGGCACTTTCGCGGCGATGAGCCTGTACGGCTACGCCACCAGGCGCGACTTGACCGGCTGGGGGAGCTTCCTGTTCATGGGGCTGATTGGCATCGTCATCGCCTCGGTCGTCAACATCTTCCTGAACAGCGCGATGATCACCTGGATCGTCAGCTACCTCGGCGTGTTCATCTTCGTTGGCCTGACCGCCTACGACACCCAGAAAATCAAGATGATCGGCCAGGGCGGGTTCGCCGACGGCGAGAGCCGGCAAAAGGCTGCGATCCTCGGCGCCCTGACTCTCTACCTCGACTTCATCAACCTCTTCCTGATGCTGCTGAGGATCATGGGCGACCGACGCTGATCCGCACATTCAGTTGAAATTTACAAGGGGACCGGCGTGAGCTGGTCCCCTTGTTTCACGCTTTCAAGGAGAGCGGAGGTCATGGTTTCGAGTCCGATTTCAGCAGCGGACTGAGGGCGAAGTTGACGATGGCGAGCACAATGCCGAAGAGGAACGCCCACCAGAAGCCCCGCACCGCAAAACCGGGGACGATGGCGGCGGCCAGCATGATAAGTAGCGCATTGATGACCAACGTGAACAAACCCAGGGTGAGAATGTTCAGCGGCAGCGTCAACAGGATCAGGATCGGCCGGATGATGGCGTTGATCAGGCCGAGAATGAGGGCGGTGACCAGCGCCGCGAGGAAACCCCCGACCGCCACGCCGGGAAGCAGGTAGGCCGTAATGATGATGGCCAGGCCGCTGACCACCCATTGGATAAGAAATCCCATTTTAAATCCTCCCTTCCGGAGACATTATCAGCCGGGACGCATAGCCGCCGTATAAAATCGTCAGTCTTCCGCAGGAACTTCTGCACATCGTTTTTCATGCATGCCGGGACCCAGCGCGGCCGGTACAGGCGCACTCGGAGCCCTCCATTTAACCGACGTCCTTATCCCCAACGAAGATCACAGAGGTTACCACAGAGTTTACCTTATAATGAAGTTCACGAAAAACGGGCTAGCGAAAACTCGCTAACCCGTTGTTTTTATTGGTGGAGCCGAGGGGGATCGAACCCCTGGCCTATGCGTTGCGAACGCATCGCTCTCCCAGCTGAGCTACGGCCCCAAAGTGGGGGACACTTTACCCAAAACCTTTGGGCGTGTCAACGCATCCCGGACTGCGGCGGCCGCAGCGGCAGGCGGACGATGAAACAGGCACCGTCGATCCCGTTGAGAACCTCGATCTCGCCGTGGTGCTGTTCGACGATCCGGTGCGAAATCGACAGGCCAAGGCCGGTCCCCTTCGGGTGCGTCGAGAAAAACGGGTTGAAGATGTTCCGCATGATCTCCGAAGGGATGCCCCCACCCGTATCCTCAACCTCGATCGCCACCGCCTCTTCGCCGCGCAGCGCGCAATAACCCGCGCGCAAGGTCAGCGTACCCCCCTTGGGCATCGCCTGGCGGGCGTTAGCCAACAGGTTGAGCAACACCTGCCGCAACTGCCGGCAGTCACCGACAATCTCCGGAAGCGGGACGACAATATCCAGCGCTAGAGAAATGCCCGCGCTTTGCCGCACATCCGCCTCCAGTTCGAGCGACTCCGCCAACAGGCCATTCAGGTCGCATGATTCAAGGCAGACCAACTGTTTTTTGGAGAACGCCAGGATATTGCCAAGCATCTCCTCGAGCCGCCGGACTTCCCGGGCAATGATCGCCGCGTATTCGGCAGCACGCTCGTTGCCAAGGTCGAGCTTGACCAGCCGCTGGGCAAAACCGCCCACCGAAACCAACGGGTTCCGCAGCTCATGAGCTACCTGGGCGGCCATTTCACCAAGCACGGCCAGCTTCTCCCCCTGAATCAACTGCTCCTGGACTTCGCGCAGCTCCCGGTGCGCCGCTTCGAGACGGTGCAGCAGTCGGGCATTTTCCAGCGCCGCCGTTGCCTGTCTGGCAAACAGCTCGAGAAATCGCAGGCGTTCGGTGATTGACGTCTCATCCACCTGTTCCAGGTCAACGACCAGCACACCGAACGGTTCCTCGCGGTTGGACAGCGGTGCGCAGGCATAGGCGTTGAGCTGCAGATTTCTGGCAAATGCGAGCCCCCCGGGAGGCTCGGTAGCCGGGCTATCCACGAGAATCAGCCGTCGTTCCAGGCAGGACTGCGCCACGGCATTGTCATCGACCACCAGATTCAACCGCTGCTTGACCACCGCCAGGTTAACGACAGCTTCGCGCTGGGCGGCACAGGCAGCGGCGTCAAGCCGCGGCGTGTCCCACACTCCTGTTGTTGCCTCTCGCGGTAAAACCTGTGCCGCGCTGTCGCGGTCGACCCCGAGCATCCCCTGCAGGACTCCCGTCCGCACATTTACGGTAAACAGCATGGCCCTTCGGAAGCCGCCCCCGTCGGGAGCAGCGGCCATCGACAGGATCAGGTGGGTCAGTGCGTCGAGCCGCAGGGTGCTGTGCAGCATCTGAGACGAACGGTAAAGCGCTGAAAATTCGAGATTGGCAGCACGCAGCTGGGTTTCACTGCTCTCCCTGCGCTGCAGCTCGGCATCGAGGTTGCGGTTCAGCGCGGTCAATTCTCGAAAGAGCGTCCCATAGGGGGTGCGCAGCGTCCCTTCAACCAGGGCACGGTAGACCAGAATGACCGTGACCAGTTTGAAGGCATGTCCGACAAAGTTGGACGTCGCGTACGGGTCAAGGTAAAGCGTGAAGCTCAGTTCGGAGGCGATATTGAAGATGAGCGCGGCCATCAGCATCCCGCCAAGCCGCGTCCCCAGATGTTCCCAGCGCTGCCAGAGCAAAAAGGCGGCAGCAGCCAGCACGACGGAAATCAGATATTCGCAGGCGATCTTGAAGGAGGTAAGGCCTTCCCCCTCGACAAAACACTGGGGAAAAACCTGCATCGGCCAGATCGACAGCGTCAACAGCAGGGCCGCGCCGCCGAAAGACCAAAGCCAGAGCCAGGGCGAAAATCGCAACGGCTTGCCCAGGCGCAACGCGGCCGTCAGAAAGGTAGCCGCCTCCACCAAGCGTGCGACGATCCACAACTGGATCGACACGTTGCTGCCGACGAGGGGGAACACCCCCATCCCCTTGAAGGTCAGGGTATGCAGCAGATCGATGAGCCCGGTGGCCAGAAAGCCGCTCGCCAGTATCAGAAATAGGGGCGATTGCACCATGCGCCGGGCATTCCAGCCAATGGTGAACACCGCAGCGGCCAGGACGATGCTGAAGAGTTCGACGAGGATGTGAAATAGTAGGTAGTTGGTGCGAGCTATCAACAGCAGGCCGATGCCGGCGGGCAGCGCCAGCAAGAGCAAAAGCCAGAACGGCCGATGCGGCGGAAGAAAAGATGCGCTGAGTGCTTCAGGGGCGGCGGAGTCGCTTCGGTATGGGAACTGCGCAGGGTCGCGCGGCATGCGGGCCTCCCGGCTGCCGGCGTCAGGGTTGTCAGCAGGTCAACCGATCTTTTCCTGGCGTTCCTGCTCGGTCTTGCATTCGATGCAAAGGGTCGTGACGGGGCGGGCACGCAGACGGGCTTCGCCGATCTCCTCGCCGCAGCTCTCGCAAATGCCGAACTCACCTTCTTCGAGCCGTTCGAGCGCTTCACGGATCTTGTTGATCAGCTTGCGCTCACGGTCGCGAATGCGCAATTCGAAGTTGCGATCGGATTCCAGCGAGGCCCGGTCGGTCGGATCCGGGAAATTGGTCTTCTCGTCATTCATCTCGGAGACCGTCCGTTCTGCATCTCGCAGCAACTGCTCCATCTGCTCATGCAGAATCTGACGAAACTCTTCGAGCCTGGCCTTTTCCATCGATTCTCCCTCCGACCTTAGAACAGGCTTAAATTAAATGAAATAATCCCGCAAGTCAACCGATTCCGAGCCCTCAGCTCCTGAACTGGGCGATCAGCACATAGACCAGGGCAGCCACCATGAACCAGACCGTAACCAGATCGGCATGGCCTTTGGGCGGTGCATCGGCCAGTTTGCGGGCCTCGTCTGTTATGGCCACGGGAGGGAGCACGGCAACAAGGGTGCGCACCAGTTCCGGGAAATCGGCATAGCCGTTGGAAATGATCAGGAACTCGTCGTCGCCGGCCGCCAGCGTGATAAACATGCGGCTACGCACCTGTACCGCTTCCAGCGCGGTGACCCGGGAAAATTCGAGTCGGCGGGAACGAAGCAGGCGAAAGACCGTAATCCCGGTCGCATCGATCTCCACCCTGCGCAAGGCGCTTTCGACAAACAGCACCGTCACCGGCAGGGCGAAGACCAGCAGGAACAGCACCTTGGCCGCCGGCTGGCCGTGCAGAATGCTGACCACCAGCAGCGCCCCCATCAACAGCAGGGCCAGACCCAGCGGTGCCAAGAATGTCCGGCGGATCACATAGCGACGCGTTTCAGACAAGGCCCGCCTCCCCCTGACGAACAAAACGGCCGCTTTTGCCCCCTTCTTTCCGCACCAGACGCACGTCGTCGATGGTCATGGTCTTGTCGATCGCCTTGCACATATCGTAAATGGTCAGTCCGGCCACGGCCACGGCGGTCAGCGCCTCCATCTCCACGCCCGTCGTCCCGCTGAGGGTGACCACCGCTTCGATCTGAACCCGGCCGGTCGCCGGCTCGGGGACAAAATCCACGGCCACGCTGCTGAGCAGCAGCGGGTGGCACAGGGGGATCAGCTGCGGGGTCTGCTTGGCTGCCATGATCCCGGCCAACCGGGCGACGGCAAAGACATCGCCCTTTTCCACCGTGTGGTCGAGGATGCACTGCAGCGTCGCCGGCTGCATGGTCACTGCCCCGCGCGCCACGGCCCGACGGCGGGTCGCCGCCTTGCCACCGACATCGACCATGATCGCCTGACCGTCGGCATCGAAATGGGTAAGTTTCTTGCCAGCCATCGGCTTGCTCCGTTTCAAGGAAATAATAAGTCCCATCGGTCCAATACGACCTATAGGCCCTATGAAGGATCAACCAGGGGCTACTCGAACAGATGCCCCATGGCCTCATCCGCCGTCTTGACCCCGACCAGCTTCATCCCCTTGGGTTTGTCGAGGTTTTTGAGATTGCCGGCGGGGAGCAGGCAGCGGTCGAAACCGAGTCGCGCCGCCTCCTTGACCCGCAGTTCCGGGCGCGACACCGCCCGCACTTCCCCGGCCAGGCCGATCTCGCCGAACAGCACGGTACGCGCCGGGATGGGGCGATTGAGATGGCTGGAGGCCAAAGCCGCCACCACGCCGAGGTCGATCGCCGGCTCATTGAGCTTCACCCCGCCGGCGACGTTGAGGAAGATGTCCTGGGCGAGCAGGGTGTAGCCGACCTTCTTCTCCAGCACCGCGACCAGCAGCGACACCCGGTTGGCGTCGATCCCCATGGCGGTGCGCCGCGGATTGCCGAAGGCGGTCCCCGAAACCAGCGCCTGCAGTTCCACAAGAATCGGCCGGGTCCCCTCGATGCTCGCCACCACCACGCTGCCGGGAGCATCCTGCGGACGTTCGGCCAGGAACAGCTCGGAAGGGTTCGGCACCTCGGCGAGACCGATATCCTTCATCTCGAAGACACCGATCTCGTTGGTAGAGCCGAAGCGGTTCTTGACCGCGCGCAGGATCCGGTAGGGGTGGCCGGCATCCCCCTCGAAGTAGAGGACCGTATCGACCATGTGCTCGAGCATGCGCGGCCCGGCAATAGCGCCGTCCTTGGTGACGTGGCCGACCAGGAAGGTCGCCACCCCCTCCCCCTTGGCCAGTTGCATCAGCTTGCCAGCGCACTCGCGCACCTGGCTGACGCTCCCCGGCGCCGACTCCAGGGCATTGGTGAAGACCGTCTGGATCGAGTCGATCACCAGAAAAGCCGGCTGCAGTTCGCGCACCCGCGCCAGGATCGTCTCCAGGGCATTTTCGGCGAGGAGAAACAGTTCGGTGGCACCGACGCCCAGCCGCTCGGCCCGCAGCTTCACCTGGCGGGTCGATTCCTCGGCTGTGACGTAGAGCACCGGGCCGAGCGCCGCCCAGTGCTCGGCCGCCTGCAACAACAGCGTGCTCTTGCCGATGCCGGGGTCGCCGCCGATCAGGATGAACGAACCGGGCACCGTACCGCCGCCGAGGACCCGGTCAAACTCGCCGAAGCCGCTGCAGCGCCGCTCCTCACCGGCGACGCTGACCTCAACCAGCCGCTGTGGTGGCGCTCCCCCGGTAACGGGCGCGGGTCGACCGCCTTTGGTGACCGTCACGGTTTCCTCGACCAGGCCGCCCCACTGCCCGCAATCGGGGCAGCGGCCCAGCCATTTCGGGCTCTGCAGACCGCACTGCTGACAGGTATAGATGGTTTTCTGCTTCAAAAACACCTCGGAATCCCTGCAAAATTTTGTTATTCTAGGGCGCTCTTGCCGGACTGTCAACGACCGCCGTGCAGGACTTGCTTTCATCCTGTCTGGACGGCTACTATTAAAAGATGACTTGCGGAGGAAGGATTTGCCGCACCCCCTGTTGAAATATGGCGAGCAGTCTCTGATCTGCCCGAATCCAGACGTCCCGGTATTGCGCCCGGCAACTCCGGCACAGCTGCCCGACACCGGCGCCGCCGATCGCGAGGCCTTGGCCGCGCCGATCGGCTCGCCGCGCCTAGCCGACATCGTCAGTCCCGGCGAGCAGGTGGTCATCGTCACCTCGGACATTACCCGCTATACCGGCAGCGAAATCTACCTGCCGCTGCTGGTCGACGAGTTGAACCGCTGCGGCGTCAACGACAGCGACATCACCGTCCTGGTCGGACTGGGAATCCACCGTAAGCAGACCGAGACCGAGCACCACAAGATCCTCGGTTCCCTCTATGGCCGGGTCGCGGTCATCGATCACGACTGCGACGATCCGGCGCAACTCGCCTACCTTGGCCGGACCGTAAGCGGGCTTCCGGTCGAGATCAACCGGCGGGTGGTCGATGCCGACCGAGTGATCGTGACCGGTACCGTCAGCCTCCACTACTTCGCCGGCTTCGGCGGCGGCCGCAAGGGGCTGGTCCCCGGTGTCGCCAGCCGCCGGACCTGCATGGCGACCCACTTCGCCATCTTCAATCCACCGGAAATCGGCGGGCGGCAACCACAGGCCCGTCCGGCCGTACTGGCTGGCAACCCGGTCCACGAGGCGATCCTGGCCGCGGCGAAAATGGTCAAGCCGGACTTCCTGCTCAACACCGTACTGACGGCGGACAAGCAGATCGCCGCAGTCTTCTGCGGCGATCTCGAGCAGGCCCACCTGGCCGGCTGCACACTGGCCCGGGAGCTCTACACCGTGTCGCCGGCACGCCCCGCCGACCTGGCGGTCGTCTCCTGCGGCGGGCACCCCAAGGACATCAACTTCATCCAGGCGCACAAGGCACTGGACTACGGGGTGCAGGCGGTCAAACCCGGCGGAACGGTGATCCTGCTGGCCGAATGCGCCGACGGCTTCGGCAATCCGACCTTTTTCGACTGGTTCCGTCACCAGGATCTGGACGAATTCGAGGCGGCGCTGCGGGCCCACTACGAGATCAACGGCCAGACGGCCTATGCCACCCTGGCCAAGGCCCGCACCTGGCGGGTCATCCTGGTCAGCGGCTTCAGTGCCGTTCAGACCGCGCGGATGGGGATGGAGAAGGCCGCGGATCTTGACCAGGCATTGAGTATGGCGTATGAACGACTGCCGGCGACCCCCGAGATCGTCGTCATCCCGGACGGCGGCACGGTACTGCCGGTGATAACAAACAAGTGATTAGTGATCAGCGGCGCGCAATCGGGCGGTCTCGCTGCTGATAACTGATCACGCTTTTCGCTTCACGAGGTTTCCATGCTCGTTCCCCACATCATCAAGGAACTCCAGGAGATCGTCGGCACCGCCAATGTCGCCACCGACAAGGCCGACCTGATCTGCTACTCCTACGACGCCACCCAGCAGCAGTTTCTCCCCGAGGTGGTGGTACATCCGGCCACGGCACAGGAGATCAGCCGCATCCTGCTCCTGGCCAACCGGGAGCTCATCCCGGATATCCCGCGCGGCGCCGGCAGCGGCTTTTCCGGCGGCTCTTTGCCGACCAAGGGGGGGATCGTCCTGACCACCGAGCGGATGGACCGGATCCTCGCCATCGATCAGGAGAACCTGGTGGCCACCGTCGAACCGGGTGTCGTCACCGAACAGTTCCAGCAGGCGGTGGAGAAGGTCGGGCTCTTCTACCCTCCCGATCCGGCTTCGCTCAAATTTTCCACGCTGGGCGGCAACGTCGCCGAGTGCGCCGGCGGGCCGCGCTGCGTCAAGTACGGCGTTACCAAGGACTACATTCTCGGTCTGGAAGTGGTCACTCCCACTGGCGACATCATCACCACCGGTGGTCCGACCATGAAAGGGGTGGTCGGCTACGACCTGACCAAGCTGTTGTGCGGCTCGGAGGGGACGCTGGGGATCATAACAAAGATCGTCATCAAGCTGCTGCCGCTCCCCGAGGCGAAGAAAACCATGCTGGTGCTGTTCGACTCGATCGACGGCGCGGCGCGGGCGGTTTCCAGCATCGTCGGCGCCAAGATCATCCCCACCACGCTGGAGTTCATGGACGGGCGGACACTGGATTGCGTCAAACAGGCCACCGGTCTGCAGGTGCCGGACGCGGCGCGGGCGGTGCTGATCATCGAGGTCGATGGCGATCGCGAGTTCCTCGACAAGCAGGCCAGCAGGATCGCCGAGATCATCCAACCGCTGGGGGTAGTGGAAACACGTATTGCCGCGACGCCCGCGGAGAGCGAGGCGCTCTGGGCGATCCGACGGGCGGTGTCGCCGAGCCTGCGCAAGGTCAACCCCGACAAGTTCAACGAAGACATTTGCGTGCCGCGATCCAAGGTTCCGGAGATGATCCGCAAGGTTGACGCCATTGCCGAGAAGTACGGTATTCCGATCGTCAACTTCGGCCACGCCGGCGACGGCAACATCCATGTCAACGTGATGATCGACAAGAAGGTGCCGGGGGAAATGGAGAAGGCGGAGCATGCCATCCGAGAGGTCTTCACCGGTGCCCTGGAACTGGGCGGGACGATGAGCGGCGAGCATGGCGTCGGCATTGCCAAGGCTCCCTACATCCCGCTGGAGATCACCCCGCAGACCGCTGCTTACATGAAGACGCTGAAAAAGGCCTTAGACCCGAACAATATCCTCAATCCGGGGAAGATCTTCCTGGACTCGTGATCCGTGAAACGTGACCCGTGATCGGTTATGCCTTTTACGGATTACGGATCACTGATCACGCCTTGAACCGGTATTGACATGGCGAAACTTAAAGATCTGGAAGAACTCCGCGAGGAGATTGAGCAGTGCGTCAAGTGCGGCGCCTGCCGCGCCCACTGTCCGGTGTTCGGCGCCGAGCATCGCGAGGGACGGGTGGCGCGCGGCAAGATTGCCCTGTCGAAAGCGGTGCTCGACGGCGCGGTCGGCTTCGAACAGAAGGTTGTCGAGGACCTGAGCCAATGCCTGTTGTGCGGCAGCTGCTACGCCCAGTGCCCCAACAAGGTGCCGACCGAGGAGATCGTCGCCGCAGCCCGGCGGCGCATCGCCGAGGAGCAGGGACTCTCCAGCTTCGGCAAGGGAGTAGCGGCCGTGCTCGGCCGGCCGAAACTGATGAACCTGCTGGCCAAGACCGGCGGGGCGCTCTCCTCCCTGCTCTTCGCAAAACTCCCCGAAAACAGCGGCCTGCGTCTGCGCTTTCCTGCTCCCTACCTGGAGGCCGGCCGCACCCTGCCACCGCTGACCAGCAAACCTTTCCGCGAACGGGTTCCTGAAATCATCGCGGGACAGCCGGGACAGCCGACCGTGGCCTTCTTCACCGGTTGCGGCATCAATTACATGTACCCGGCAATCGGCGAGGCCTTTTTGAAGACCTTGCAGTTCATGGGGGTAACGATCATCATTCCCAAGGACCAGGCCTGCTGCGGCCTGCCGGCTGTCAGCGCCGGAGCGGGCGGCACGGTGGAACAGTTGGCCGAGCAGAATCTGGCGGCGCTGACCCGCCGCCCGGTCGACTACGTGGTCACTGCCTGCGCTTCCTGCAATGCCGGCGTGGGGAAGATCTACGCCGACCTTGGACCGGAATTCTCTGAACTGGCGAGCAAAACCAAGGACATCTTTGTCTTTCTCGCCGAGCACGGCCTTCCGGAGAAACTCGCCGCCCTGCCAAAGGCCGGGAAGCGGCTGCGGGTCACCTATCATGACCCGTGCCACCTGCGCACCCGCGGCATCACCAAAGAACCGCGGCTGATCCTGCAGAGCCTGCCGCAAGTGGAGTTCGTCGAAATGGAAGCGGCCGGAACCTGTTGCGGCCTGGGAGGGACCTACTCGGTCTATCACTACGAGAACAGCAAGAAGATCGGAGCCAAAAAAGCCGGGCACATCAAAGCCAGCGGCGCGGAACTGGTCGCCACCGACTGCCCTGGGTGCATCATGCAACTGCAGGACAGCATCAATCACGCCGGAGGGAAACAGCGGGCGGTACACATTCTGGAGCTGTTGGCGGAGGCTTTGCCGGCAACAGCCCTATCGCCCTGACCAGGGTTTCGGTTATACTTTGCAACAGGTAACGAACCAGGGGCTCCCCCGGAAAGGAGAAGCGCCATGTGGACCAGCACCTACAAGCTTCGCCCGGTCACCCGCTGCAAGGAAGGTTGCCGACGCCAGCCCCCGGGGAAACCCGGGGGCTTTCTCGTCCATCATGGTTGCGGGGCAACGGCTTGCTGCTACACTTGATGCCGGTTACCAAAATCACGGCCAGGAGGTTTCTCCCATGCTTAGAATGTTCACCCTGATTATCGTGGTCTTGTTCATCGGCACTGGCCGCGCTCTTGCCGTCCCGCCAGGCAAATCGATCGAATTCAAATACAGCCCGATGGGCACCGTCAAGTTCGATGGTGATGTTCACAAGAAGGCCGCCGCCAGCTGTAAGGAGTGCCACAACGACGGGATGTTCCCGAAGATGAAACAGGGGACCGTGAAAATCTCCATGGAACAGATCTACGCCGGAAAATTGTGCGGTTTCTGCCACAACGGCAAGAAGGCTTTCGAGGCCAAGGCCAATTGCCAACGCTGCCACACCCCGCCGAAAAAATAGTTTTTCTCAGACAACAAAGTTAAAAGGCCCGCCGATTTCCGGCGGGCCTTTTTTTCGCACTCGGCATTCGGTACTTTTTTACCCTCCGATCCCCTGCATGCGCCGGTTCGGCGCCGTGAATTCGGGCGAACCGATGGCATGTTTCTCCGGTTTGGCACAGATGGCGGCGCGCAACAGTTCGACCAGCGCGGCATCATCCCCTCCTCCGCGCAAGACCAGTTTCAAATCGATCTCCTGATTGCCGAACAGGCAGCCGCGCACCCGGCCATCGGCGGTTATCCGCAGGCGGTTGCACTCCGGGCAGAAGTGCCCGGATACCGACGGGATCAGCCCCAGACAGCCGCGGGCTCCGGGGATGCGGAACAAGCGGGCCGGACCGGCGGATTCCCGGCGCGGCAGGGGCTCGAGGGGCCCGAGCGTCTGCAGTTGCCGTTCAACCTCGGCCATCGGTATTCCCGTGGCACTTCCGTATTCGAGATCGGGGCTTATCGGCATGAACTCGATGAAGCGCACCTCCCATGGGTGCGCAAGGGTCAGGCGGGCGAAATCGAGCAGTTCGTCGTCATTGATCCCTTTGAGCGGAATGGCGTTGACCTTCACCGGATCAAGCCCGGCCGCCTCGGCTGCGGCCAGTCCGTCGAGTACCTGCTCCAGACCGTCACGCCGCGTCAGGTTGCGGAATCGTTCGGGGCGCAGCGTGTCGAGGCTGACGTTGACGCGCGTCAGCCCGGCCGCCTTGAGCGAAGCCGCCATCCCGGCCAGGAGCAGACCATTGGTGGTCAGCACGATCTCCGGGGCCTCGGGCAACGCCGCCAGCTGGGCAATGAAATCGACCACACCGCGCCGCACCAGCGGCTCCCCGCCGGTCACGCGAATCTTGCGGATGCCGAGAGCCACGCAGCCACGGGCCACGCGCAGCAGCTCCTCGTAGCTGAGAATGTCCCCGTGCTCCAGCGCCGGCACGCCTTCCTCCGGCATGCAGTAGCGGCAGCGGAGGTTGCAGCGGTCGGTGATCGACAGCCGGAGATATTCGATGGAACGGCCGAACGGGTCTAACACAAGAGAGGTCCTGAACCTGCTGGAAGGCGAATTTAACCTATCCTAACACTTCCGGCCGCGACGGGGCAAATCACTGGGGGGGCGGCGGACGGCGGGGCT
>VEPG01000031.1:0-21327 GCA_012026975.1 Desulfuromonas sp.
CTCTTCCGAGGAGCTGCACGAGGGTTCGCCGGGGACGGCGGTGCAGAGCGGCGACCCGATCACCCAGAAGCGCATGTTCGACTTCCTGATCATTGCCCGCGATCGCGGCCTCTACAGCTCGATCACCGACAACGGGGCAGGGGGACTCTCCTCCTCGGTCGGCGAGATGTCGCAGGATACCGGTGGTTTCGAGATGCACCTCGACCGCGCTCCGCTCAAGTATCCCGGCCTGCAGCCATGGGAGATCCTCATCTCCGAGGCCCAGGAACGGATGACTGTGGCGGTGCCGCCCGAGAAGCTCGAGGCGTTCATGACCCTGTCGCGGGAGATGGGGGTGGAGTCGACCGATCTCGGCCACTTCACCGATTCCGGCTACTACCATTGCCTCTATCAGGGGAAGACCGTCACTTGGCTGCCGATGGAATTTCTGCATGAGGGGGTGCCGCAGCTGCGGATCCCGGCCCGCTGGGTGCCGCCGGCCGTTGCCGAGCCCCTGCTCGCGGAGCCGACGGATTATGTCGCTGAATTAAAGGGTTTGCTCGGCAGCCTTAACGTTTGTTCGAAGGAAAGCGTGGTGCGCCGCTACGACCACGAGGTGCAGGCCGGCACCGTGGTCAAGCCGCTGACCGGCGCGGTTAACGACGGTCCCTCCGATGCGGCGGTGGTCAGGCCGCTCCCCGACAGTTTCGAAGGGGTGGCGGTGGCGCACGGCATCTGCCCGCGCTATTCGGACATCGACACCTACCATATGACCGCCAACGCCATCGACGAGGCGCTGCGCAACTATGTGGCGGTCGGCGGCAATATCGACCACGTCGCCGGCCTCGACAACTTCTGCTGGTGCGATCCGGTCAAGAGTGACAAAACTCCCGACGGTGATTACAAGGCCGCCCAGCTGGTGCGCTCCAACCAGGCGCTTTACGAATATTGCATGGCCTTCGGCGTGCCGCTGATCTCCGGCAAGGATTCGATGAAGAATGACTACCAGATCGGCGACACCAAGATCTCCATCCCGCCGACGCTGCTCTTCTCGGTGATCGGCAGGATCGACGATGTGCGCCGGGCCACGACCATGGACGCCAAGACTCCCGGTGACCTGGTCTACCTGCTCGGCGTCACCCGCGATGAACTGGGCGGCTCGGAATACTATGCGCTGCGCGGCCACACCGGCCGCAATGTGCCCGTGGTCGATGCTGCCCCGGCCATGGCTCGCTACCGCGCTGTCAATGCCGCCCAGGCGCAGGGGTTGATCGCCTCCTGCCACGACCTCTCCGACGGCGGTCTGGCCGTGGCCCTGGCGGAGACCGCCTTTGCCGGCGACCGCGGCATCGATATCGACCTGCGCCGCGTCGATGCCGTGCCGGGGCTTGCCGACTGGCAATTGCTCTTCTCCGAATCGGCCAGCCGCCTGCTGGTCACGGTCCACAATGACAACCGCGCCGCCTTCGAGGCACTCTTCACCAGCCAGAGCTGCGCCTGCATCGGCCGTGTCACCGCGGTTCCGGAACTGCGGATTGTCAGTCTGGCCGGGGAGATGCTGATGGTTGCTGACAACGACGAGTTGAAAGCGGCCTGGCAGGCGCCGCTCAAGGAGCTGTAATCATGAACGTCAAGGCCCTCGTCATTGCCGGCAACGGCACCAACTGCGAACGCGAGGTGGCCAGCGCCTGCCGTCTGGCCGGCGCCGACTGCGATATCGTGCATATAGCCGAGCTGCTGGCCGGGCGTAAGCGGCTCGACGACTATCATTTTCTCAACCTGGCTGGCGGCTTTCTCGACGGCGACGATCTCGGCAGCGCCAAGGCCGGCGCCAACCGCCTGCAGCATGCCCGCGTGGCCGGCAGCGCGGAAACGGTCGCCGACCAACTGCAGCGCTTCATTGCGGCCGGCAAGCTGGTCATGGGGGTCTGCAACGGTTTTCAGTTGATGGTCAAGATGGGGCTGCTGCCGGCTCTCGACGGCGATCACCGTACGCAAAGCGTGACGCTGACCTTCAACGACGGCGGTCACTTCGAAGACCGCTGGTGCGAGATGGTGGTCGATCCGGCCTCGCCATGCATCTTTACCAAAGGACTCGATCGCCTGTACTTTCCGGTGCGTCACGGCGAGGGGAAGTTCGTTCCGGCCACCGATGCGGTGCTGGCCGCCATCGAAGACCGCCACCTGGCGGCAGTGCGCTACTGCGACCCTTCGAGCGGCGCACCGACCATGGAGTATCCCGCCAACCCCAACGGTTCGATTGCGGCGATTGCCGGTGTCTGCGACGAGAGTGGCCGGCTCTTCGGGCTGATGCCGCACCCCGAGGCGTATGTCCAGCGCACTCAACATCCGCGCTGGACGCGCGAGGCCGCACTGCCGGAAGAGGGGATGGGATTGTGGCTGTACCGGAACGCAGTGGAGTTTATTCGTACCAACCTGCTCTAAATTCTGGAGACACTGATCTGATGTACGACAAGTTCAACGACGAATGCGGCGTATTTGGCATCTTCGGCCACGAGGAAGCCGCCAATCTCACCTATCTTGGCCTCTATGCCCTGCAGCATCGCGGACAGGAAGGGTGCGGCATCGTTTCCGCCGATGGCCAGAACCTTCACGCCTGGCGCAATATGGGGCTGGTTTCCGATGTTTTCCGCGATGACAGCGTGTTCGATACGCTACCCGGGCGCAGCGCCATCGGTCATGTGCGTTATTCGACGGCCGGCGGCAACGATCTGAAGAACGTCCAACCGATCATGGTCGACTACCACCGCGGCAGCATCGCCGTGGCGCACAACGGCAACCTGGTCAATGCCCGTGAAATCCGCAACGAACTGGAGCACGCCGGTTCGATCTTCTCCACCACCTCCGACACCGAGGTCATCATCCACCTGTTGGCACGCAGTCAGTGCGACCTGCTGCCGGACCGCCTCACCGAGGCGCTTTCCGCCGTCAAGGGCGCCTACAGCGCCGTGTTCCTGACCGAGACCAGGATGGTAGCGGTCCGCGATCCGAACGGTTTCCGGCCGTTGGTGCTCGGCCGTCTCAACGAGGCCTACGTGGTCGCTTCGGAAACCTGTGCCTTTGACCTGATCGAGGCCGAGTTCATCCGTGAGATCGAGCCGGGGGAGATGATCGTCATCAACAAGGAAGGGATGAAGTCGTACCGGCCCTTCCCGGCGGCGGAGCCGACCCCGTGCATCTTCGAATTCATTTACTTCGCCCGCCCGGACAGCATGATTTTCAATCACCAGGTCTATCAGGTGCGCAAGGAGTTCGGCCGGCAGCTGGCCATCGAGCATCCGGTGGAGGCCGACCTGGTGGTGGCCGTCCCCGATTCGGGAATGCCGGCGGCGATCGGCTACGCCCAGCAGGCCGGAATCCCTTTCGAACTCGGCCTGATCCGCAATCATTATGTCGGCCGCACCTTCATCGAACCGCAGCAGTCGATCCGCCACTTCGGCGTCAAGCTCAAGCTCAACCCGGTCCGGTCGATCATCGAAGGGAAGCGGGTGGTGGTGGTCGATGATTCGATCGTGCGCGGTACCACAGCACGCAAAATCATCAAAATGATCCGCAACTCCGGTGCCAAGGAGGTGCACGTGCGCATCTCCAGCCCGCCGACCAGCTATCCCTGCTACTACGGGATCGATACGCCGACCCGCAAGGAGCTGATTTCATCGTCGCACACCGTAGAAGAGATCAACCGCTACATTACCTCCGATACGCTTGGTTACCTCAGTCGAGAGGGGATGCTGGCGGCTGCCGGCGTCAAGGTCGATACGGCTTGCGGCCATTTCTGCGACGCCTGCTTCAGCGGCCACTACCCGGTCAAGTTTCCGCGGCTGAAGGATGATACGCAGTTGGGGCTGTTTTAAAATACAGATGATTTCGTAGGGGCGGCGCTTGCTCCGCCCTGGGCGCGGCAAGCAGCGCCCCTACATTACCATTGGAGGATTTCCAAGTGACTGACGCTGAACGCAACGAACTGATGCAGATTGTCCGTGAACTGTCCTACGAGGAGCGCGAAGTGACGCTGGCCTCGGGGCGCAAGAGCAACTTCTACTTCGACGGCAAGCAGACCTGCCTGCACGCCAAAGGCGGGCTGCTGGTCGGCAAGGCCTTCTGGAAGGAAGTCAAGCAGCTCCCCGGCCCGATCCATGGCGTCGGCGGACTGACCCTCGGCGCGGACCCGATCGCCACCGCCACCTCGATTGCCGCAGCGCTCGATGGCGCAGCCGTACATGCCTTCATCATCCGCAAGGAGCCGAAAGGGCACGGTACCGGCCAGTGGCTGGAAGGCCGCAAAAATCTGCCGAACGGTTCGCGCGTGGTCATCGTCGAGGATGTCACCACCACCGGCGATTCGTCGATGAAGGCAGCCGAGCGGGCCCGGATGGAGGGTCTGGAGGTCGTCGGCATCGTCACCCTGGTCGATCGCGAGGAAGGCGCCCGCGAGAATATCGAAGGGCAGGGGCAGGTGTTGCGGTCAGTGTTTACGCGGACACAGGTGGTTGGGAAGTAGAAGCAGACTCAAGACTCAAGCGCCAAGAAAAAACCTCTTCTTGAGTCTTTCTTCTTGGCGCTCGTTAAACGAAAGGCCCGCATGAATGCGGGCCTTTCGTTTAACGCAGGTACGCGTCGGTGACGTAGCGGCGCATCATGACGTGGGTGTTGAAATAGTAGGCGTTCTTGCCGATGGCGTTCTTCATGACCCGGATCCAGCCGGCCCGGTCGTTGTAGAATAGCGGCATGATGACGTTCTCGAGTTTCCGGTAAAGATCGAGGACGTCTTCATCACTATGATTGACTTCGGTCGAAGTCTCGGTCGGCGGCGGGCCGATCGACCAGCCGGTCACCCCCTCGATATGCCCTTCGATCCACCAGCCGTCGAGAACGCTGAAATTCGGCACCCCGTTGAGGGCCGCCTTCATGCCGCTGGTGCCGGAGGCTTCCAGCGGGCGCAGCGGGTTGTTGAGCCAGACGTCTACGCCGGGGATCAGCGAGGCGGCGACGTCCATGTTGTAGTTGGGCAGGTAAACGATGCGCAGCCGGTCGCCGAACTTGTCGACGTAGCTGCGGATATCCTGGATCAGGCGTTTTCCCAGCTCGTCGCGCGGATGCGCCTTGCCGGCGAAGACCAGCTGCAGTTTGCCGCCGCTGATCGCCAGCAGTCGTTCCGGATCGGTGAAGATCATGTTGGCGCGCTTGTAAGCGGCCGCACGCCGGGCGAAGCCGATGGTCAGCACGTCGGGGTCGAGATGTACTCCGGTCGCCTCCTCGATGTACTGAAAGAGATAGGCCTTGGCTCCACAATGGGCATCCCAGACTTCGGCGTCCGGAATGTTGTCGACGCGCACCAGCAGTTCCGGTTCGTTGGCCCAGCCCGGGAGATAGTCATCGAACAGGGCCATCATATAGGGGGAAGTCCAGGTGAACGGGTGCACGCCGTTGGTGATGGCATGGATCTCGAAGCCGGGAAAGAGGGCTTTGGACACTTCGCCGTGTTTTTTGGCGACGCCGTTGACAAAATGGGAGAGGTTGAGGGCCAGGAGCGTCATGTTCAGCTCTTTTGCTCCGGCCAGTTCGTGCAGCAGTGAGAACGGCACGACTTCACCCATGACCCGTTCGATCATCTCGTAGGGGAAACGGTCGTGGCCGGCCTCGACCGGGGTGTGCGTGGTGAAGACGCAAAGTTCCTGAACCCGGCGCGTATTCCAGGAGTCACGCTCGTCCCAGGTGTCCTCGACCGGACGCCGGTGGTGGTTGAGCAGTTCCAGCGTCAGGAAACTCGCATGCCCCTCGTTCATGTGATACTTGCGCACCTGGAAGCCGAGCACCTGCAGCAGGCGGGCACCGCCGATGCCGAGGACGATCTCCTGCTTGAGCCGGTACACCTGGTCGCCACCGTAGAGTTGATCGGTGATTGCCCGGTCTTCGGGGAGGTTGCCGGGGATGTCGGTGTCGAGAAACAGGACCGGGATCTCGCCGCCGGTTGGGCTTTTGACCCGGTAGAGCCACGACTGAATCTTGACGTCGCGCCCTTCGATGGTCACCAGGGTCTTGCCGGGGAGCAGTTCCATGAATTCTTCCGGCTTCCAGACGACCGGTTCCTCGACCTGCCACCCTTCCTGATTGAAACTTTGCTGAAAATATCCCTTGCGACTGAGCAGGGTGACGGCGACCATCGGCAGCCTGAGGTCGGCCGCGCTTTTGATGGTATCGCCGGCGAGAACGCCCAGGCCGCCGCTGTAGGTCGGGATTTCGTTGGTCAAGCCGATTTCCATGGAAAAATAGGCGTATCGGTGCTGGTCGGTATAATGTCTCCAGTCGCTCATGGATCAGCCTCTCGAAGCGCAACGGGACTGCGCAAATAGATGAATGGCTCAAAGAATATCACAACTTTCCAGGGTGTGCATGAACCTTCTGGCCGATTCGATGCAACATGGAGTTGCAAATGCGGTGAATCTGTGGGAATAAATCAGGAAAGTCCGGCAACAGGCGATAGGCCATGTACGAATCCCATTTCGGTTTGACGGAAAAACCGTTCAGCCTGACTCCCAATCCACGTTTCCTCTACCTGAGCCGGACCCATCAGGAGGCGCTTGCCCACCTGCGCTACGGTCTCGAGAACCGGGTCGGGTTCATTGCCGTTACCGGTGAGGTCGGTACCGGCAAGACCACGATTTTGCGCCAACTCTTCGATCAGCTTGATGAATCGCGCTTCCGGCTGGCGATGATTTTCAATCCCGGTCTCAGCGCCATGGAACTGCTGCGCAACGTCAACCGCGAGTTCGGGTTGCCGGCACGCAAACACAGCAACCTCACCCTGGTTGAAGAGTTGAACCGGTTTCTGCTCGCGGAGAACCGGGACGGCAGGATTCCGGTGCTGGTGATTGACGAAGCGCAAAATCTCGAGGCAGACGTTCTCGAACAGATCCGCCTCCTTTCCAATCTCGAAACCGACAGTGACAAACTGATTCAGATCGTTCTGGTTGGCCAGCCGGAACTTGACGAACTGCTTGACCGGCCGGAGCTGCGCCAGCTTGCCCAGCGTATTTCAGTACGCTGCCGGCTTGATCCGCTTGACCATCAGGAGTCCTGCGGTTACGTCCGGCACCGTTTGCAGATTGCCGGGGTCTTCGGCGACCTGTTCGATGCGAAAGCCCTGACTGCCGTCTTTCGCTGGTCGGGCGGGGTGCCGCGTCTGATCAATGTTCTGTGCGACCGGGCGCTGTTGTGTGCCTATGCCGGTGGTCAATACCGGGTCTCGGCCCCGGAAGTACGCCAGGCCACGGCGGAACTCGACCATACGGAGGGGCAGGTGGCCTGGCTGCGGGAGATGCTTTCGACACTAAAGCACGCGTTTGCCGGCGACCGGCTCTACTGGTGTCTCGGTGTTGCCACCGTTCTGGAAATCATCGTCCTGATCTGGCTGGTCGGTGTACTTGCCTAGACGTACGGGAAAACAATGAGTTCAATCCTCAAGGCGTTGAAAAAACTTGAAGAAGAGCAGGCTGGTCGGCCGGCATTCCCTGCAACCGGCTCCGGCGGCCAATTGGTGACGTCGATACGTGGTGGTCGCCCACTGCTGCTGTTGATTGGCGGGATTGGCGTTGGCCTGCTGCTGGCCGGCGGATTATTCCTCTGGCTCGGCGGAGTTGGCGATGTTCAGAAATCGCTCGCACCCACGGCGGCGGAGCAGAAAGCGGCCACCGTTACATACACTCCGGCACCAAGTGCGTGTCAGGTTGTCGGCGCGCCGCCGAAATCGGCACCACTGCCGCCAGCTTCGTCCGGTGCGGGGAGGCCTGTCAAAGTGACGGCCGCTACAGAATCACCAGCCGCCACCAAGATTGTCGCTGCGGCAGCAACACCGGCGGTTGTACCCGCTGCCGCGCCGTCCGGAACAGTCGCGGAACCGCGCCCGGAGCCTGTCGAGCAGGTCCGGATCGAGCGCCGCGAGATTCCCGCGCCCGGACAGCAGTGGTCTGCCCCACAGCTGACGGTCAATGACATTCTCCCTGCCTCGGGCGGTGGTCGCATGGCGATCGTCAATGGCTTGCCGGTCATGGAGGGAACTGCGGTCGAAGATGCCGTCGTCAAGGAAATCCGTTCCGACCAGGTGATTTTCGAGGTCGATGGCAAGAGTGTCGTCGTGCCGCTCGCTGCTTCCCGATAGATTTTCCTAGAATTTCCAGCCGTCCGGACCTTCGTCGAGCCAGAGGTAATCGGCCACTTCCGGGATCAACTGACCGCGGGTGAGGCGCCCGTCGACCTCGGGGAGCACTACCCGGTACGATACGTCCATCTGTTCCAGAAGTTGGCGAGGGATGCCGAACTTCCAGGCATGCCCGCTGCCGGCCAGCACCACGACGCAATGATTCGGGTTGGCCTTGAGGAATTCGACCAGGTGCCGGGCCATCATGGTGTCCCAGAGCAGTTGCGCTTCACAAAAGTTGACAAACTTGTTGCCATGCCCGCCGTGCCCGCCCATGGAGCGGCGAATGAAATCGCCGTATTCCGGGTTGACCACGCACTGCACGTTGCCCAGGGCCTGACGCTCGTTGGCCGGCAAGGCGGCAAAGCCGCTGCGGGCCACTTTGCTGCTGAGCTCGCGCGGGATGTTGAGTCCGATCATCCTGACCTTCTCGCGACGGGCATATTCGAAAATCTCCCGGTATCCTTTGTCCCACATCGACCAGTTGTCGTTGTAATCCACAAGGAAGCTGCCGATCGGGTAGCTCCCCCCGACCCAGCGGTCAAGGGCCGGCTGGCTGTCCTTGCGGAACATTTCGAGGCCGATGGCCAGCGGGGCGCCGTCGTTATGCAACGCCTCGATGATGGCGAGTTGCGCTTGGTGATGACCGGGCTGGTCATGCAGTTCGCCGAAAAAGATCACCTGGACCGACTTCAGGTCACGCAGCAGTTCCACCGGCGAGGCTTCGGCGCGATCGGTGGCGCGAAGAATGTGGGGATGCGCCAGGGCGCCCGCCGCCGAAAATGCCAGTGTCAGCATGATGAGCAAGATTTTTCGCGCGATGTGGATAAGCCGGATCATGGCAGGGATTCCTTTCGGATGACGACCTTCAACGGCGATGCTTGCGACGTCCAGGTCGTTTTGGCAACATTGCGGCCGGCCGTAAAGAGCAACAGGCTGTAGCGGCCGTAATGGGGGATCTTGGGTGCCGTCAGATGCGCCGCTTCAGGATCTTTCGACAGCAGGATGGCGCGCAAACCGTCACGGTTCTCCCGTCCGGCAACGATGGCGAAGAGCGTGTCGCTCTCAGGCGGTTGGTTGTCGGCCGTCCAATTCGCTACGCCCCCGTTCGCAGTGATGGCCAACCCGGCAGGTAGGGGCGGCAGCAGCTCCGGCCGGCGGGGCCAGCCAAGCAGCAGGAGGTCGCGACCGGCCAGCGTCGCCGGGGCAAGCGCATCTTCGTCAACAATCTCCGCGGCCTCCCAGTGCAGCCCCTTGAGCAAAGCCCCCACGGCTTCAAGCAACCGCTGTTGTCCCTCGCCTACAACGACAAGCGGCCGTTGCGGGGCGAGCAGGTCATTGATGGTGGCCGGCAGTTCGCGGGGGGACAACCGGCGGAACAGGTCGCTGTCCGGATCGGCTTCAAGCAGCGACGGTGTCGCTGCAGTCTCGAAGTGGAACGGCGTACGCGGCCCTGTCACTGTAACGGTCTGGATCAAGGTTTCGCCGTTGCTTCCGGTCAACTGCAAGGGCAGGCCGAGACGGTAGCTGTTTCCCGTCTGGCGGATCAGGCCGGTGACCGTCCAGCCCCAGGCGGAACGTTCCGATCGGACTTCGTCCAGTTCCAGCTGAGGTGCGCCCTGCTGCTCGACCCGCTGGCCAAAGAGCCAGTGCAGTTCCTTCCCTCCGGCATTGCTGAAAATCCTCTCGATGTCCCGCCAGTCCAGGGTCTGACCACTCCCTTCCGCGGCCATGCGCCGCAGGGCTGCCCGGAACGGCTGGTCACCCACTTCCCGGCGCAGCATGTGGAAAACCATTGCCCCCTTGCCATAACCGATCGCCTGTTGGTACCTGGCCATCCGGCTGTCGAAGGCGGCGAGCGGGAATTCGTTTTGCGGCGTCACCAGGGCCGCGTAATCGCGCAGCAGTTTGCGGCGATACTCCAATGCCTCGCCGGGATTGTCCCGTTCTTTGAGCAGGTAGTCGGCGAGGTAGGTGGTCAGCCCCTCGGCCCAGTTGCCGCGGGAGTAGTCGACCTCGACGGCGTTTCCCCACCAGGAGTGAACGATTTCGTGCGGCAGGCTGGTGTCGGGAATAAATGGCAGGCGCACCACGCTCTTGCCGAGCAGTGTCCACGACGGCATTCCGTATCCGGTCGGCAGGAAGTTCTCGACCACGGCGAATTTGGCAAAGGGGTAGGGGCCGAGCAACTCGCGATAGAAGATCAGGTGACGGCGCATGGCGGCCAGATAGCCGGGGGCAAGGTCGGCATTCTCCCGCGACAGGAAGGTCAGCAACTGGATGCCGTCGAGCGCATCGCGTGCCACGGCATAGTTTCCGGCGGAGAGCGCCAGGCCTTCCAGCGGAAAGAGGTTCTCCCAGGTGGTGATCGTTCGATGGTCGCGCGTGACCGTCTCCACCAGTCGGCCGGCGGTGACGGCGATGGTGCCGGCCGGTGCCGTCACCCGGACCCGGTGGCGGCCGCGCTGGCCGACGACCTGCGGAAACCACGCCGTGCCTGCGGAGAGATAACTTCCCTCAGGGAGAATGACGGCACCGACTCCGAAGGACGGATCTTCGACCCCGATGGTTTCCGCCGGCAGCTGGTCGGTAAAACGTGCCCGGTAGCGGATGGTCAGTCGCACCGGTCCATTACCGACCGCCGGCTGGGCCGACAGCGAAATCGTGCCGTTTCGAAAGGTGTATGCTAGCTGATTTTCGCCCAGCGCTACCTGTGAGATGTCGGCGTTTGGGGTCAAATGCAGAAGGATCGGTGACTTGGTCGGTGGCAGCAGGATGGTCGCCGTTGCCGACAGACTCTGTTCGTCAGGATGCAGATCGACATCAAGGTGGTAATCTATGACACTGGAGGGTGATGCCGCCGCTGCCGCACAGGGATAGCCATTGAAGATGATCAGCAGCAGGGCTGCCGCCAGGAAAACGCACATGTTGAATATTCTGCAACGGGCTGCGGGATTTTCGGCAAGGCAGCCGTTTCCTCGCCGGGAGAATCCTGTAACCAACCGGAATATATTAACTCTGTAAATTGGCATGAAGGATGAAGCCTCTTTAGGTGCACGATTGAAAAGCGATAGGAACCCCCAATGAAATTCTACCAGACTGTTTTGACTCTTGTCGCCCTGCTGCAGATCATCTCTTCGGGCGCATTGCATGCCGCACCGCCGGATGATCTCGTCCAGGAGGCCCTGAGCGCCAACCCGGAAATCAAGGCATCGGCGGCCCGCTGGGAGATGTTTGCCGAAAAGGCCCGTCAGGCCGGGACTCTCGACGACCCGATGCTGATGTTCGGCATCGACAGCGGTCTGGTTCGCGACCCGTTCAACCTTGACCGCGATATGGAAACGTCGAAGGTGATCGGCATCAGCCAGATGGTGCCGTTCTTCGGCAAACGCGCCTTGGCGCGCGAGGCGGCGAGCCTCGAGGCCGAGGCGACCCGCTGGGAAGTCGAGGAACGCAAGCTGGAATTGGCGGCCATGGTCAAGGAAACCTGGTACCGGCTTTATCTGACTGACCGCTCGCTGGAGGTGCTGGAACGGTCAATCGCTACTGTCGATGACCTTGTGCGTACCACCGAGTCGCTGTACGGGGTCGGTCAGGGCCGGCAGGCGGATGTGCTGCGCGCTCAGGTGGAGCGGTCGAAGATGGAGGAGATGCGCCTGGTGCTGCGGCAGCAGCGCCGTTCCCTGGAGGCCGGTCTCAATACGCTGCTCTATCGACCGACAACGACCTCGGTGCCGATTGTCGATGGCGTCGAACTCATGGCCGTGTCCACGGACGCGGCGGAACTCGAGCGGTTGGCTGAAGAAAAGCGGCCGCTGCTGCGTGCCCTGGCATCGCGCATCGACAAGGCCAAAGCCGAACGTGCCCTGGCCGACAAGGAATTCTACCCGGATTTCACCCTGGCCTTCGAATACATGCAGAAGGATTCGATCGAGGAAGATCCAGGGTACGACATGTATAACGCCAGCGTCAGCTTCAACCTGCCGTTGCAGCGCGAACGCCGCCACGCCATGGTTGCCGAAAACGAGGCCGCGAAGCGCATGGCCGGTGAAGAGTTGAACATGACCCGCAACAATATCCGCCAGACCATTGCCGATCTGCTGGCGCAACTGGAACGCGACCGCAAGATGGCCGGTCTCTATCGTGAGGGAATTCTACCGCAGGCCGGTGCCACACTGGAATCGGCTTTGTCGGCCTATCGGGCGGGGAAGGGTGAATTCATGCAGGTGCTCGACAGCCGTATGGCGCTGTTCAATGTCGAGCGTGACTACTACAAGGCCGTGGCCGAGCACCAGATGGAACTGGCCCGGCTTGAGGCGACGGTAGGCGTGCCGCTGCCGATCAAATGACGAGGGACCTATGAATCTTTCCGGAAAAGGGAAATCGCTGCTGATCGTTGCCGGGCTGATCACGGCTCTTGGCGGTGGTTATTGGGCAGGGACGGCCAGCCATGACCATGGTGCCAATGAGGCCGGCAAACCATCGGCCGGCACTGAGAAGACCAAGTGGACCTGCGGCATGCACCCGTTCATCATTCAGGACGAGCCGGGCCTGTGCCCGATCTGCGGCATGCAGCTGACCCCGCTCAAGCCCGGCACGGGCGGCGGCGCCCAGGCGTCGGCCGAACGCAAGGTGAAGTTCTGGAAGTCCTCCATGGATCCCAACTACATCCGCAATGAACCGGGGAAGGATTCCATGGGGATGGACCTGGTGCCAGTCTATGAAGACGGCGGCGGTTCAAGCGACGGCATTGCCGTCGACCCCGTGACTCAGCAGAGCATGGGGGTACGCACGGCTAACGTCGAAGTGCGGGATCTGCATCGCTCCCTGCGTTCCGTCGGCCTGGTGACGTTCGATGAGGCCCGCCAGTACGCGGTCAACAGTAAGATCGAAGGGTGGATCGAGCGCCTGCACGTCAACCAGTCGGGGCAGCCGGTTCGCAAGGGGCAGCCGCTGCTGGAGATCTACAGTCCCGACCTGGTGGCGGCTCAGCAGGAGTACCTGCTGGCTCTGGAGAGCAGCAAGCGCCAGGCGGCGAGCCCCTTCCCGGAGATCGCCGACGGTGGCCGGCGCCTGCTCGAAGCGGCGCGCAGTCGCCTGCGCTACTGGGATATCTCGGAAGCGCAGATCGAGCAACTGGAGCAGAGCCGCCAGGTGCGCAAGACGCTGACGCTCTACAGCCCCTACGGGGGGATCGTCACCATGAAGAAGGCGCTGCAGGGGATGCGGGTGATGGCCGGCGAGGAGCTGTTGCAGATTGCCGATCTGTCGCAGGTCTGGGTCAATGCCGAGATCTACGAGCAGGATCTGCCGTGGGTCAAGGTCGGACAATCCGCCCGCGTCGAACTCCCCTATGCGACGGGCAAGACGCTGACCGGAACAGTCGACTACATCTACCCCTATCTGGTCGGCGAGACCCGCACGGTCAAGGCACGCATCGTCATCGCCAATCCGGGGCTGGAACTCAAACCTGACATGTACGCCAACGTGCAGATCGCCACCGAGGCGGTCAAGGGCGTGCTGGCGGTGCCTGCCGACGCGGTGCTGCGCAGCGGCCAGGGGGCGGTGGTCTTCGTGGCCAAAGGCGACGGCAAGTTCGATCCGCGCCCGGTCGAAACCGGGGCCAGCGGCGACGACGGCTACGTGCAGATCCGCTCGGGGGTGAATGCCGGCGACAAGGTCGTGACCAGCGCCCAGTTCATGCTCGACTCCGAGAGCAAGCTGCGCGAGGCGATCCAGAAGATGACAGAACCGCAAATGCCGTCCGCGCCGGCTACGCCACCGGCGGCCGGGACGACTGCGCCGGCTGACAAGAAGAAACTGGACGATCTGTTTAAATAATGATGTAGGGGCAGACCCGTGTGTCTGCCCGACCCGTGTGTCTGCCCTCGCTACTGCATGCAGGGCGAACACATGGGTTCGCCCCTACAATAAAGGCAATTCCATGCTCGATCGCATTATCGACTGGTCCATCCGCAACAAGTTCATGGTCGTGCTGGTCACGCTCTTCATCGTGATCGGCGGGATCTATTCGCTGAAACACACGCCGGTTGACGCCATCCCCGATCTCTCCGACGTGCAGGTGATCATCTTCACCCAGTATCCAGGGCAGGCGCCGCAGGTGGTCGAGGACCAGGTCACCTATCCGCTGACCACCAAGATGCTCTCGGTGCCCGGCGCCAAGACGGTGCGCGGCTACTCGTTCTTCGGTTACTCCTTCGTCTACATCATCTTCGAGGACGGCACCGACATCTACTGGGCCCGCTCGCGGGTGCTGGAATACCTCAACTACGTCTCCGGGCGGCTGCCCAAGGGGGTGACGCCGGTGCTCGGCCCCGACGCCACCGGCGTCGGCTGGGTCTTCGAGTACGCCCTGGAGAGCGACCGTCACAATCTGCAGGAGCTGCGTTCGATCCAGGACTGGTACCTGCGCTACGAGCTGACCTCCGTCGAAGGGGTTTCCGAGGTCGCCAGCCTGGGCGGCTTCGTCAAACAGTACCAGGTGGCGGTCGACCCGAACCGGCTGCGCGCCTACAACATTCCGATCACCGACCTGATGATGGCGATCCAGCGCAACAACCTGGACGTCGGCGGCGGCGCGATCGAAAACGCCGAGACCGAGTACGTCATCCGCAGCCACGGCTACATCAAGTCGCTGGAAGACATCCGCAACATCGTGGTGATGACCACCCCCACGGGGACGCCGATCCTGGTGCGCGACCTGGCCGAGGTGCGCCTCGGGCCGGAGATGCGCCGCGGCGTGGCCGAACTCGACGGCAAAGGGGAGACGGTCGGTGGCATCATCGTCATGCGCTTCGGCGAGAACGCCCTGCAGACCATCGACAACGTCAAGGCCAAGCTGGAAGAGCTCAAGGCCGGCCTCCCTGCAGGGGTCAGGATCAAGACCGTCTACGACCGTGCCGGGCTGATCGAGCGGGCGGTGGCCACCCTCAAGGAGAAGCTGCTGGAAGAGAGCATCGTCGTCGCCCTGGTGACTATGCTCTTCCTCTTCCATCTGCCGAGCGCCTTCGTGGCGATTCTGACCCTGCCGGTGGCGATCCTGATGGCCTTCATGGTCATGCACGCTCAGGGGATCAACGCCAACATCATGAGCCTGGGCGGCATCGCCATCGCCATCGGCGCGATGATCGACGCGGCGATCATCATGATCGAGAACGCCCACAAGCATCTGGAGCGCGACCGCGGCAAGAAGCCGCACTGGGCCATCATCCGCGACGCCGCGGTGGAGGTCGGGCCGACCCTTTTCTACTCGCTGCTGGTGATCACCGTCTCCTTCGTGCCGGTCTTCACCCTGCAGGAGCAGTCGGGCCGTCTGTTCAAGCCGCTTGCCTTCACCAAGACCTACGCCATGGGGGCGGCGGCGCTCCTCTCCATCACCCTGGTGCCGGTGCTGATGGGCTGGTTCGTCCGCGGCAAGATCAAGGAAGAGCACGCCAACCCGGTCAACCGCTTCCTGATCCGCGTCTACCATCCGCTGGTCGACCTGGTCCTGAAGTGGCGCGTGGCGACCCTGGCGCTGGCCCTGGTGGCGATGCTCTCCATCGCCTGGCCGCTGAGCAAAATGGGGTCGGAGTTCATGCCGCCGCTGTACGAAGGGGATTTGCTCTACATGCCGACCACCCTGCCGGGTTTGTCGGTGACCAAGGCCAAGGAGCTGCTGCAGCAGACCGACCGGATCATCCGCCAGTTTCCCGAGGTGGAGAGCGTATTCGGCAAGGTCGGCCGCGCCGAGACCGCCACCGATCCGGCGCCGATGATGATGATCGAAACGACCATCATGCTCAAACCGGAAGACCAGTGGCGGCAGGTGCCGGTACGCCGGTTCTATTCGGGATGGCCGGAATGGCTGGAACTGGCCAAGAAGCCGCTGCGTCTGGTCTGGCCGGACCGGAAGACCATTTCGGTCGATGAACTGACCACCGAACTGAACAACGCCATCCAGTTCCCCGGCTTGACCAACGCCTGGACCATGCCGATCAAGACCCGCACCGACATGCTCTCCACCGGCATCAAGACCCCGGTCGGCATCAAGATCATGGGCGAGGACTTCACGACACTGAGCCGCATCGGGGCGGAGGTCGAGGCGGTGATCCGCACGGTGCCGGGGACGCTCTCCGCGATTGCCGAGCGGGCGGCCGGCGGCTTCTATCTCGACTACCGCATCGATCGGCTGGCGGCGGCCCGCTACGGGATTGCCGTCGCCGACATTCAGGACGTCTTCCAGGCGGCCGTCGGCGGGATGAGCGTTTCGGAAACGGTCGAGGGATTGGAGCGCTACTCGATCAGCGTCCGCTACGACCGCGACTTCCGCAGCGATCTCGACGCCCTCGGCCGGGTACTGGTCGCCGGCCCGATGGGGCGGCAGATCCCGCTCAGCCAACTCGGCACCATCTCCATCCGCAACGACCCGGACAGCATCAAGAGCGAGAACTCCCGGCGCACCGCCTGGGTCTATGTCGACATCAAGGGGATTGATGTCGGCACCTACGTGCAGAACGCCCGTCAGGCCGTGGCGGAAAGGGTCAAACTGCCGGCCGGCTATAACATCGTCTGGAGCGGCCAGTTTGAATACATGGAGAAGGCCAGGGAGCGGCTGCTGGTGATCATCCCGCTGACCATCCTGATCATCTTCGTCATTATCTACGTCAACACCAAGAGCCTGGTGAAGACCGGCATCGTCTTTCTGGCCGTGCCGTTCTCGCTGGTCGGTGCCTTCTGGTACATGTATCTGCTCGACTACCATACGTCGATCGCCGTGTGGGTCGGGGTCATCGCCCTGGCCGGTCTCGATGCCGAAACCGGCGTGGTCATGCTCCTCTACCTCGACCTGGCCCATAAGCTGTGGGGGGACAACGGCCGGATGCTGACGCGCGGCGACCTGGTGCAGGCGATCCACCACGGCGCGGTCAAGCGCATCCGTCCGAAGATCATGACCATCTCCGTGATCATCGCCGGCCTGCTGCCGATCATGTGGAGTCACGGCGCCGGAGCCGACGTGATGAAACGCATTGCCGCGCCGATGGTCGGCGGGGTGGTCACTTCGGGTATAATGGAGTTGCTGGTCTATCCGGTGATATTCTTCCTCTGGCGTGGGCGCGAACTGGATCATTCGTTGACACCGACCAGGGAGGGGGAGATCGAGGAAGGGGCTGAGACAGCCGTTTCGACGGAATTGGTCAAACCGTCGTCATAGGGGCCTTGTCATCACCCCCGGGCGAACACGAGGTTCGCCCCTACATCAACAAAAACATGCACAGAAAGGAATTGTCATCATGAAACGTTTTGCTCAGATTTTCGTCCCGGTCCTGATCCTTGCCGTTCTGGTGGCCGCGCCGTTGCCGGTGCTGGCGGCGATGCACGAGCATGGTGGCTCAAGCAGCATGGGATCGATGGATCACGGCTCCATGAAGATGGATGACCATGGCGGCATGAAGGACGCGGCAACGGCCATGCTCGGCGACCAGACGGTCGAAGGGGTCAAGGCGATGGCGCACCTGAAGGACGTCAAGGCGGCCATGTCCAAGATGGGGATGAAGGAAACCCACCATTTTATGGTCAATTTCCTCGGCAAGGACGGCAAGCCGATCACCGAAGGGACCGTGGCGGTCAAGATCAAATCTCCGGCCGGCAAAGAAGGGGAGGCGATCGCGCTGATGGGGATGCAGGGGCATTTCGGCGCCGATGTGGTGTTGGCGGAGCAGGGTGCTTACGAGTTCAAGGTCGGCACCAAACTGCCTGACGGGACGACCCGGCAGTACGAGTTCAAGTACGAAGTGAAATAAATTCGCGAACTATAATCAAGTGTGGGCTGCGGTTTATTGCCGCAGCCCACGCTTTCCTTCCCCGCAAAACAATTTCTGGTCCTGATTATTTAATCTCCCCCCTGAAAAGCCCGCCGTCTTGACCCATTGCGCGAGAGGGGTGTCATTTGTTTGTTTTGACTTGCCTGTGAGGCTTTGAGTGAAGTCTCTGTTGGCCGGTTGTTGCGGAGCATGGGGTTGACGCCGTAGCGCCCCCTGCGCTGGGCGTGGCAGCAGGATGAGAAGCATAACCTGGACGACCTGGCGAAAAATAATTCAAGCAACATTGCGGTCCATCCAGAAAACGCCGGCCATTATCTAAAACTTCTTCGAGCATCCCGACTGCCACTATGCGCTGGCATGTTTATGCCGGATGGGTTTTGGGGGTCTTAATATGTGGTCACCAACTCTGGTCAAGTTTCTTCACAGAATAGTCTCTGGTTGCTGAAGAATATCCGACAGACACCCCCTCGCGCGATTGAGGAGCCATAGTAAATACAAGTAAATACAACGTGTTACACAAAATACTTATAGGCACGACGTATGCATTTAAAGATTGATAAGAAGACTGATTGAAGAAAGGAGATCCCGTCATGAAACGCCTCGTCAATGTGCTGCTGGTGGTGTTGGTTGCGCTAACCCTTTCTGCCTGTGCCGCGGCAACCAACCCGGTCGTCGATCATGGCACCATCGGAGCTTATGGCGATGGTCCGTAACATGATCTGTCATCAACCTTAGGAATCAGAAGAGAGAGGCCGTGGGAGAGCCCCTCTCTTCGTTCCTGATTATGTGAGCGAGGCTTCAGTCTGCTTCCACATCCTGATCCATTTGTAGCCCCGGTTCGTCGGACTTGGGTTTGCCAACGACCTTTGCGGGCACTCCAGCGACCGTGGTGTGCGGGGGGACTTCTTTGAGAACCACGCTGCCGGCGGCGATCTTGGCACCCTCGCCAATTTTGATGTTGCCGAGAATCTTTGCGCCGGCACCGATCAGAACCCCCTTGCCTACTTTTGGATGACGGTCACCGACTTCCTTGCCGGTGCCGCCCAGGGTCACCTCGTGGAGCATCGATACGTCATCGCCGACCACGGCCGTTTCGCCGATGACCACGCTGGTGCCGTGATCGATCAGAATCCCCTTGCCGATGCTGGCGGCTGGATGGATGTCGACGTCGAATGCTTCGGAGATCCGGTTCTGGAGATAGAGTGCCAGCGGTTGCCGCTCCTGCGTCCAAAGAAAGTGGGCGATGCGATAAGCTTGCAGGGCGTGGAATCCCTTGAAATACAGGAACGGCTGGACCAGGCTTCGCGCGGCCGGGTCGCGCTCGACCACTGCGGAGAGGTCACGGCGGACAGCATCCAGAAGGTCGGCCGAGGCCGCAAGGCTTTCGTAAAAAACATCCCGGAGTGAAACTGGCCCCAGGAAAGGGGAGGCTAGTTTGCTGGCCAGAAAGTACGAGACGGCTGCCTTCAGGCACTGGTGGCGTAGAATGTTGTCATGCAGGTAACCGGCCAGCAGCGGTTCGGCACAGGCCGCTTTCTCGGCTTCACGTCGCAGGCGGGCCCATACGGGATCACTATCCTGAGTTGTCGATGACGAGACGTTCAACTGACTGGGCAGTACCATGTTTCACCTCACATCGATAAATTTATTTTGGTGGGTGGCCCTGCTTCACAAAGGAAAAACCGTAGTGATAGGGAGGGAAGTCGTACCGGGCAACCCGATTGGCCGGGAATCCGGCCTGCAGACCCCAGGCAACGCACTGCTCCGGCTTGGGGCGAATCTCCATGGCCGGACCCCGGGGCGTACTCGGATCGTAGTTCCAGTGGATCACGGCGAGACTGGCACCGGGCTTGAGAACTCGCCAGGCTTCACTCATCAAGCCAATCGGATCGTCATGATGAAGAATGTTGAAAAGCAGGGCGACATCCATGCTGTCGTCGGTAAGCCCGCACCCTTCGCCGACAAAGTCCCTGACCATGGCCTGGACGTTCACAATCCTTGACTGTCGGCACTTTTCTTGAACCAAGCTGATCAGCTCCGCTTCGATATCGAGAGCGTAAACCGTTCCCGACACCGCCCGGGCCGCGGCCAGGGTAAAGGTGCCGTAGCCGCAGCCGAATTCCACCAGATCAGTCACGCCGGCGTCGATGCCGAAGGTGCGCAGGATTGCGTCCGGGTCGAAAAAACCGGCCCACATGGCTTCGTCCGGCATGCCGCTGTCACGCACTTTCAACGCTGCACCTCAGATGGAATACTCGACACTGTCGGCGGCTTCCTGGTGGACCAGGTGGAACTCCTGGAACAGTTCGCGACGGTAACCGGCGAAGTCCTCGCGAGTCCGCTCGCGGGGGTAGGGGAGGGGAATGTCGAGCACCCGCTGGATGCGGCCGGGCTTCGGCGCCATCAGGACCACCCGTTGACCGAGGGTGATCGCCTCGTCGAGATCGTGGGTGACGAAGACCACGGTCGGACGGCGTTCCTGCCAGATGCGCAACAGTTCGTCCTGCAGATGGATGCGGGTGAAGGCGTCGAGGGCGGCGAACGGTTCGTCCATGAAGAGGATGTCTGGTTCCACGGCCAGCGCCCGGGCGATAGCGACCCGTTGCTTCATGCCGCCGGAAAGTTCGTGGGGATGTTTGTCGGCCGCCGCGCGCAAACCGACCATGTCCAGGGTTGCCAGCGCTCGCTCGCGGGCTTGGTCGGCGGAAATGCCGCGAGCCCGCAAACCGAAGAGCACATTGCCCAGCACCGATTTCCAGGGGTACAGGCCATAGTCCTGGAAGATCATGATATGGTTCCGGTCGGAGCCGGCGACCGGGCGGCCATCGATTTCCACGGCACCGCCGGTTGGCCGGTCGAAGCCCGCCAGTAGGTTGAGCAGGGTGGTTTTGCCGCAGCCGCTGGGACCGACCAGGCAGACGAACGAGCCGGCGGCGATCTCCAGGTCGACCGGGGCAAGCGCCTGCTGCTCCTCGCTGCGCGCCGAGATAAAAACCTTTTCCACCTGGCACAGGCGGATCTTGACCGGCGGGACGGGGCTCATGCAATCCCCCACTGGCGCTTCACCCAGCGCTCGCCCAGCCCCATGAGACGATCGATCAGTAATCCCAGGATGCCGATCAGGGCAATCCCGACCATAACCAGGTCGGTGCGCAGGTTGTTGCGACTGTCGATGATCAGGTAGCCGAGTCCGGAGCGGACGCCAAGCATCTCGCCGGCGACCAGAAAAACCCAGGCCGAGCCGATGGCGATGAGCAGTCCCACGGTGATCTGGGGAAAGGCAGCGGGACCGATCGCATCCCAGAG
>VEPG01000031.1:21337-45478 GCA_012026975.1 Desulfuromonas sp.
CCAGAGCATCTTGCGCCGCGACGCGCCGAAATTCTCGGCCACTTCAGGTAGAGCGGGGGCACGTTGCGCACCGCCGCCACGGTCGCGAGCAGAATCGGATAGAACGCCGCCAGGAAGATGATGACGATGGCCGGCAGGTTGCCGATGCCGAACCAGAGGCTGATCAGCGGGAACCAGGCGATCGGTGACACCGGCCGCAGTACCTGAACCAAAGGGTCGATGGCCCCCCAAAGGGGGGTGCAGCGGCCGAAGAACAGCCCCAGCGGCAGGGCGAGCAGCGCGGCGGCGAGGTAGCCGGCGGCGAAGCGCAGCAGGCTGATGCCGACATACGGCCACAAATCGCCGTTGGCAAACAGCTCCGCGAATCCCCGGGCAACCGCCAGCGGCGACGGGAACAGGTACTCGGGGTAGATCCCGAGTGCCGCGACCCACTGCCAGAGACCGAGCAGGAGCAGAAAGGTCGTTGCCGGCGCCAGGAAGGCGCGAAACTGCTTCACGCTTACTGCCCTTTGGCGCCAGGAGCCGGCAGCAGCGAGAGGTTGAGCAACTGGTCGAGATTGACCGGCTTCTTGAGCAGATTCAGTTCCAGGGCGTAACGCTGCAGCTGCTCGACCTCGCTGCGCTTGACGTGCAGATCCGCATAAGTGGCATCGTGGCTCAACGCCTCGACGAAGACCTTCTCGTCGATATTGATGTACTTGCGGGCAATGCCGATCGCTTCCTGGCGGTTGGTGTCGATGAATTTGCCGGCCGCGGCAAAACTCTCGACATACTCTTTGGTGGCCGCCGGGTTGGCCTTCACGAAGTCAGGGTTGAACACCAGCCCGCAGCAGATGTAGTCGGGCCAGATCGCCTTGGCGTTGAGCAGTTCCTTGCCGAAGCCGGCCTGGATCGCCTTGGTGCCGAACGGTTCGGCGACGATGAAGCCCTTGATGTCGCCTCTCGCCAGGGCGGCCGGCATGTCGGGCGGCGGCATTTCGATCCATTCCACGTCCTTGAGGGTCAGCCCCGCCTTTTTCAGCGCCAGGGACAGGAGGATGTTGTGCACCGACATGCGGTGGGGGATCGCCACGCGCTTACCCTGCAGATCCTTGACCGCGTTGATCTCCTTGGCCACAGTCAGGATGTCGCCATGGCGATGGCTGAGCGAGACCACCGTTTCGGGAATCCCCTTTTCGGCGCCGGCCAGCGCCAGCACCAGCAGTTCGGAAACCGCCTGCACCTGCCCCGAGTTGTAGGCATCGAGCAGTTCCGGCCAGGAGCTGAACTTGACCGGTTCCACTTTGAGATGCCGGTACTTGTCGGCGTTGAGATGGTCGGCGACCACCACCGCCAGGGAATGGGTGATGGGCAGATAGCCGATCTTGAGGGTCGGAACGTCGGCCGCGGCGGCGCGACCGGCCGGAATGAGCAGGGCCAGCAGCAAGGCGGCGCCCAGTAGTCTGCGGGTCAGTTGCCGGGCAACGTTAATCATGGTGGTGATCCTCCGTTTCATGATGGTGATGGTGGTGAGCCGTGGTCTTTTCATGTTGCAGCGCACTCTGGCGCCGGGTGGTCGGTGCTGCGGGCATCTGCCAGCCAAGGTCGGCCCGACGGGCGTCGAAATCGGCGATGATCCGTTGCGCCAGGGCCGTTGGGTCGGGATCGACAACCATGACTGCGCCAAACAGCTCCTGGGTATCCTCGAAGAAAAAACGCGCAACCTTGTCCGAACCGGCGAGCGGCGGGGCGAGACAATGGTAGGAGTTGAGGCCGAGCAGGCGGAATCCCATGGCGGCGCCCAACCCCTTTTCGTTCGACCATTCGGGGCTGGAAAACGCCAGCGGCAGGCGTTTGAGCGGTTCGCCGGCAGCGTTGGCGAGCAACCGGAAAAAGGTCGAAGCCCGGGCATTGTCGAGGCATTCGCCCATGTGCCAGACCGGCGGCAGCTGGTGGGGACCAAGAGCGGTATTGAGTCCCGCCCCGGCAGCCACGAGTGCCTCGGGGAGGCAAAAGCCGAGCTTGAGCAGGGCATAGGCCGCGCAGCCGTTGGTCAGGGGGAGGATATCGTGGGCGATCAGTTCGTCGGCGGTCTTGACCACCACTTCTTCGAAGACGACCTTGGGATTGTTGCAGCCGACCAGGTTGACCACCCCGCGAATCCGGCCGCTGCGCAGGTGTTCCAGCAACACCTCGGCGCCGCCGAAGGTGGCGAGGATGTTCTCCACCGAAAAGCCGACCTCTGCCTCCATCCGCGCCGGCGGGATGAACACCTTGCCGCTCTGGCGCTCGCCGAATGCCTGGATGCCGCGGCGGACGATTCGTTCGGCCAGGGCATCGGCCTGGTCGAGATTGCTGTGGTGATGATCGAAAGCGATGTGCTCGGCGCCAGGGAGCCTCGCCGAGTCGCTGGTGGTGACCACCCGGGTGTGAAAGCAGGCCGCCACGTCCATGATGCCGGGGAAGACGTCCTGGACATCCGCCACCCACAGATCGAGTGCGCCGGTGGCCAGGGCCAGTTCCGCGCCGACGGCGTTGGTCAGCGGCGTCACCTCGCCGAATTTGGCCAAGGCCGAATGCCCGGAGCAGCAGATGCCGTAAAGGCGAATGGCGGCGGCACCGGCAGTTTTCGCTTCAGTGCCGAGGTCGTCGCGCCGGGACGCTTTAACAATGGCCGCGACCAATACCGGGGAGTGCCCGTGGACGGCGATATTGACCGTATCCTCACTGATCGCCCCCAGATTGGTGTCGATCCGGCTGCGCTTGGGCAAGCCGTAGAGGCAATCCATGGCGATGCTGGAACCGACCACACTGCTCCAGGCAAAGGCCAGGGCGCAGCGCAGCATCTGCCGGGCGACGTTCTCCCAGTCGCCGTCGGTGCCGGTGGTGGTGCGGTGCAGCGCCTCGAAGACTTCGTGATAGGCCCCCACCGGCAGAATATTCAGTTCCTTCCAGACCGCCAATCGTTCCGGCGGAGCCAGTGCCTCCATGGTCCGGTGCGACCCCGGCAGGGTGCGGCAGAGGTCGTCGAGCAGGATCATGGCGATCTCGCCGGCCAACGCCTCGACCGGTTTCGCTTCATCGAAGATGCCGAAAGACTTGGCCGTTGCCACCACCTTCTCCGGGCCGAGCAGCGGCAGGTCGAGAGTGCCTTCCGCCGCCCCCTTGAGGGCGAGCATCACCTCCCGCCCGCGGGCGCCGTGCGCCGCCGTGCCGGCCGCCGCCCAGCGCAGCAGGTTGCGGGCAACGATCAGGTGGGCATCGGCCCCGCACACCCCGCGCGGGCTCTTCGGTGTGATCCGGCACGGCCCCATGTGGCAGTTCTTGCAACAGGTGCCGTTCAAGCCGAAGCCGCAATGCGGCTTCTGTGCATCGAAGCGGTCGAAGGCAGTTTCGATGCCGGCTTGCTCCATATGCCGGAGCATCGATCGGACCGCAGGATCGGGCGTGCGCTCCAGCACAATGGCTTTGTCGGGATACTTGCTTCGAGGAATCATGGTGCTCTCGCAGGGGTGGTCGTTCAGTTTCGCCGTCATCCGTTTCGATACCACGGCATCCAACTAAATAAGGCTTATAATATTTACTATCATTTCAATCAACAAAAAAACTAGATTGCTGATTTTTATCTTTAGTTTTTCGATGTCATGAGGCCTTCGTTTGATGAATATTTTTACGATAGTGCAGCCGGTTAAGGCTGTTTCAGGCTTTTAATCTGAAGAATATTCCCCAACCTCTGTGCGATATTATGCAGCAGGCGCCGGTCTTGTCAGAAAATATCATGTGAAAACAAAGCGATAGAATCTGGCACGGGTCGTGAATCAATCTCCAGCGGTGCCGATGGGCACGCTGCGACGAAAAATCATGACGAACGGGACCGATATGCGCGCAACGATAGTGGCAAGCATTATGGCTTTACTGCTCCTCGCTCCGCTGGCGGCCGGCGCCGCGATGGATCATGCAGCGCATCGAGGCAATGTGGTGCACGAAGGCGTCGTCGACGGGGTCAAGGCGACCTTCAGCATTACCGGCATAAGCGAAGAGCTGCGAGCCAAGGGGGTGACGCTGCAGCGGGGGATGAAGGCAACCCATCATCTGTCGGCCGCGTTTGCGGACGTTGCCGGCAGGCAGCCGTTGGTGAAGGGGTTGGTCGCCATCCGCTTGCAGGGCCCCGGCTCGAGCGGGGAACCGCTGGAGCTGGTCGGCATGGACGGGCACTTCGGCATTGATCTCGACCTGTCGCAACCTGGCCAATACGGGATCATGTGCCGCTTTGTCCTGGCCGACGGGAAAAAGCGTCAGACCATGTTCCGCTACGAAGTCAAATAGGCGAAAGGAAACAAGACTTATGAAAATCGGACGGGTGGAAAAGATTCTGATTGCACTGTCGGTCACCGTGGTTCTGGGCAGCTTTGCTTTTGCTTTCAATGCCCGGCCGCCCAAAGCCGACGCCGTGGTGGTGTTGAAAACCCTGAACATGACGTGCGGCAGCTGCGCCGGCAAGATCGAACAAGCCCTGCTGGCCACACCAGGTGTGGCCGAGGTGAAGGTCGATGTCGAATCCGCCCAGGTCATTGCCGTCTATGAGGCCCAGGCCACAAATCCGGAAGCGTTGGCTGACGCCGTGACGGCAGCCGGGTTCAGAAGTGGGGTTGCTCGAAAACTGTCGCTGGAGCAGTACCGAACTTTGACAGGACAGGATGGCTCAGGCCAGGGGCAACCTAAAAAAGGCGGCTGCGGCGGCAGCTGCTGCAACTAAATACAAGGAGAGAAACAATATGCATACATCATCAATGGCACTTAAACGAATCGGTTTCGTCGTTGTGGCAATCTTCTTCATTACCGGTTCGGTACTTGCTTTCAATTTTCCGGGTTTCGGCGGGAAGGAAACGGTTACGGCCGCCAACGGCGTGGTGTCCGTTCCGGCCACCCAGGTCAGCGACGGCAAGGCCCATTTCTATCTCCTTGCCGATGGCGGCAAGGAGATCGCGTTCTTCGTGGTCAAAGGGAGCGACGGCGCTTTCCATGTCGCCTTCGACGCCTGCGACGCCTGTTTCAAGGAGAAAAAGGGCTATTCCCAGCAGGGTGATCTGATGATCTGCGGCAACTGCAACATGAAGTTCGCCATCAACCGGATCGGCAGGGACAATCACGGTGGCTGCAACCCGGGCCATCTGGACTTCACCCTGTCCGGAGGCAACCTCATCGTCAAGGCCGCCGACCTCAAGGCCGGAACCCGCTTTTTCTAGCCCCTGGCGAGACGAAAACCGATGAAACTGCACAATATCGCTCTGAACAACCTGCGCCGCCGCAAGGCCAAGATGGCTTTTCTGACCATCGGTCTGACGGTGGGGATCGCCACCATCGTCACCCTGGTGACGCTGACCCGCTCCATGTCCGGCGACATTGAACGGAAGATGGACGAGTTCGGCGCCAATATCCTGATCACCCCCCGCAGCAGCGACCTCGCCATGAGCTACGGCGGCATCAGTCTCGGTGGCATCTCCTTCGATCAGCAGGAGATCCGTGAAGCGGACCTGGCCCTGATCCGGACCATCGAGAATCACCGCAATATCTCGGCCGTCTCACCGAAAGTCCTCGGCGGGGTCAAGGCGGGGGAGCGGGAGGTGCTGCTGGTCGGAGTCGATTTCGACAGCGAGCTGCGGATGAAGCAGTGGTGGCAGATTTTCGGCGCTGCGCCCGCCGGTGACGGCGAGGTGCTGCTGGGGAGCGACGCCGCCAGCGCCCTGGAAGTGATGGCCGGCGACGCGGTGGTCCTGAACGGCGCGCCCTTCAAGGTCGCCGGGGTGCTGGCGCCGACCGGCTCCCAGGACGACGCGCTGATCTTCGCCCCGCTCAATAAGGCGCAAGCCCTGCTGGGGAAGGAAGGGAAGATCACCCTGGTCGAGGTGGCGGCGCTCTGCTCGGGCTGTCCCATCGGCGACATGGTGGTGCAGATCGCCGAGAAGCTCCCCGCCGCCAAGGTCAGCGCCATCCAGCAGGTGGTTGAATCGCGCCTGCACGCCCTCGACCAGTTCCGCCGCTTTGCCCTCGGCGTGGCGGCGGTGGTGGTTTTCATCGGTGCCCTGATCGTTTTCGTCACCATGATGGGGAGCGTCAACGAGAGAACCACCGAGATCGGCGTCTTTCGCGCCATCGGTTTCCGTCAGAGTCACATCATGCGCATCATCCTGCTGGAAGCCTTGCTGGTCAGTCTGCTGGCCGGTCTGCTGGGATATGCCTCGGGGATGGGCGCCGCCAAGCTGGTCCTGCCGTTCATGGCAGAGAGCAAAGACGCCGTGCTGGCCTGGGATGCCACGGTGGCCGGCGGCGCCATCGCCCTGGCGCTGCTGGTCGGCGTGCTGGCCAGTCTCTATCCGGCCCGCCATGCCAGCCGGCTCGATCCGACCGAAGCACTGCGCGCGCTGTAAGGGAGACTTGTCATGATCAAGATAGCCAAGCTAACCAAGCATTACGTGAGCGGCGAGGAAACCGTCGCCGCGCTGCGCGGCATTGACCTCGACATCGAGCCGGGCGAATTCGTCAGCATCATGGGGCAATCCGGTTCCGGCAAGAGCACCCTGCTGTCGGTGCTCGGCGGGATGAACCATCCCACCGCGGGCGAAGTGGAGATGGCTGGCGTCCGGCTCTACGCCCTCCCCGGCGAGAAGTTGGCGGACTTCCGCGCGCAAAATCTCGGCTTCGTCTTCCAATCGTTTCACCTGATTCCCTATCTGACCGCTCTGGAGAATGTCATGCTCCCTTTGGCGATTGCCTCCCTGAGCCGGAACGCGAAGCGCGAAGCCGCCAGAGGAGCACTCGAACGGGTCGGGTTGGGTGCCAAATACGATCGCTTGCCGAACCAGCTTTCCGGCGGCGAACAGGAACGGGTGGCGATTGCCAGGGCCATCGTCAACCAGCCGCGGATCATCCTGGCCGATGAGCCGACCGGCAACCTCGACTCAAAGACGAGCGATGAAGTGATGGCACTTTTTCGGGAGTTGAACGACGGCGGCCAGACTGTGGTCATGGTCACCCACAACCCGGACAACTGCCGCTATGCGGACCGAACGATCGTCCTGAGAGACGGGCGGGTGGTCGCCGGGAGTTGACTGACAGGGACCGCAGCGAATGCGGTCCTTTCTTTTTACGGCCGGTTTTTGATACTGTTCCTGAATGATCGAGCACGCATCGCCGCCACCTGGCAACACACTTCCCCATGGTCTCTGGTTCGTTGCCTCACTGATCTGGCTGTCGGCTATCGCCACATGTGTCATATTCCGTCACATTAGCAGGCGATTCTCGCTGACGACCAATGAACCTTGACCCCCTCGATATAGCCGCCAGCGGCGGCACCGTTCTCACCGCCAACAAGCGCCTGGCGCGGGAGTTGGTACGTCAGTTCGATCGTCGGCAGATGGCCGCGGGGCTCGCGGTATGGCCGAGCCCGGCCATCCTCAGCCTCTCGGCGTGGGTAACGCGGCAGCTGCAGTTGCTGCGCCGCGAGCATAGGCTCCTCACCGATGGGCAATTGCAGCGTTGCTGGGAGTTGGCGATAGCCGCCGATGCGGCGACCGTGCACCGCGACCTGCTGCAACTGCCGCAGACCGCCCGGCGGGCGCGCGAGGCACACCTGCTGTTGGAGAGTTATTGCGTCGACTTTTTACCGCTGGATGGCGATGAAGACCAGGCGGCGTTTCTGCGCTGGCGTTCCGCCTGGCAGGAACGGGCCGGCAGGGAAGGGTGGCTCGATCAGGGGAGCGCGCTGCGGATGGTTACAGCCGCCGTGGCGGATGGTGCCCTCGATGTGCCGTCGTCGTTGGTCCTGGCCGGCTTCGACGATCTGACGCCGGCCGTCACCGGGTTGTGCCGCGGCTTGACGGGACGAGGGTGCACGGTCTCCTCCTGGGACACACCCGCCGTCGTGGTATCCCAGCCGGCCATGTGGCCTTGTTCCGACCCGGCCGAGGAGGTGCGGTCCTGTGCCTGCTGGGCGCGGGCGTTGCTCTCCGCCCGGCCACAGGCGACCATTGGCGTGGTGGTGCCGCAGCTCAACGACTACCAGCCGCTGGTCGAGCGGATCTTCCGCGCCGAGTTCGATCCGGCCGGCTGTCTGGCCGGGGACGAGGGTCCCGAGCCGTTTACCCTGTCTCTGGGAACCCCGCTGGCCCGCGAGGGGGTGGTAAGCGCCGCCCTGCGCCTGCTGGCGCTTGCCGACCCGCTGCGCATCGAGGAAATCGGCTGGCTGCTGCGCTCTCCCTATCTGGCTGGCGCGGCTCACGAATGGGCGGACCGCGCCCGCGCCGACCGGGAATTGCGCCGGCGCGGGCGCGGTTCCTGGACCTTGGCCGCGCTGCAACGGACGTTGCGCCGCCTCCCCGGCGTAGCGCGGATGGCGGATGTGATCGAAGTCCTTGCCACCAAACGCCATGACCGGCGCCGATTACTCCCCGGCGAGTGGTGCGAACAGTTTGCCCATCTGCTCGCAGCGTGCGGCTGGCCGGGCGGACGCGGTCTGCACAGCCGGGAGTTCCAGGCGGTGCGCCATGTCAAGGAACTGCTGGGACAACTGGCGGCTCTCGACCGGGTGTCGTTGCCGATCACCCGAGGCGAAGCCCTGGCGCTGCTGCAGCGACTTGCTGCCGAAACGGTCTTTCAGCCAGAAGGCGCCGAGACCCGCGTGCAGATCCTCGGCATGTTGGAAGCCTCTGGTTTTGCGTTCGACGCTGTGTGGATTCTCGGCCTGCACGAAGGGGCGCTGCCGGCGCCGCCGCGCCCCAATCCGTTTATCCCCCTGCCCCTGCAGAGCCGCCTGCGCATGCCCCACGCCGACGCGCTGCGTGAGGGCGAGTTTGCCGCCAAGGTCAGCCGGCGCCTGTTTGCCGCCGCGCCGACAGTCATCCTCAGTTGGCCGCACCAAGTCGATGGAGGCCTTCAGCGGCCCAGCCCGCTGTTGCGCGGCCTGCCCACGGCGGCATTGCCGCCCCTGGTTTCCGTTGATCCGGCGCGGGTGATCAGCAGCGGCAGAGTTCCCTTGGAGCTGCTGGACGATGCCGTTGCCGCGCCGCTCACGACCCGCAAGCCGTTTGCCGGCGGGACCGGAATCCTCAAGGATCAGGCGCTTTGTCCGTTCCGGGCCTTCGCCCACCATCGTCTGCGAGCCAGAAAACTCGACGCCCCGGATGTAGGTCTCGACGAAATGGCCCGCGGCAGCCTGATCCACGTCGTCCTGGAGAAATTCTGGCGGGACGCCCGCTCCCAGACCGCGTTGCGGGCCATGCCCGACGAGGAACTTGCCGATCGCCTGCAAGCCTGCGCCGAGCAGGCCATTGCTCGACTCGAACGGGAGCGTCGCTGCGACCTTCCTCCCCGTCAGCGCCAGCTTGAGCTGACGCGTCTGACCACTCTGGCGCGCGATTGGCTGGCCGAAGAGGCGCAACGATCGCCCTTCGAAGTCGTCGAAATCGAGAAAGAGCATGTGGAAACGCTCGGGCGGCTGATCATCAAGACCCGGGTCGATCGCATCGACCGGCTGACGGATGGGCGCGTGGCGGTGATCGACTACAAGACCGGTTCGGTGCAGGTCGCGCAGTGGAGCGACGAGCGGTTGACCGAACCGCAGTTGCCGATCTACTGCGTCGGCGCCGGGGCCGAGTCTGTTGGCGCGGTGCTGTTCGCGGTGGTGCGCAGCCGGCGCAAGGAACGGGGTTTTCGGGGCCTGGCGGCGACGCAGGGGCTCTGGCCCGCGCAGGAGAAGGCGCTGCAGAAGTTGCTCACTGAACGAGGCTGGACGGATTTCAGGGAACTGTGCGTCCACTGGCGCACGACCCTGACGGCCCTCGGCGATGCCTTTGCCAACGGCGTGGCCACGGTTGATCCGGTCGAGCGTCACAAGACCTGCCGCTACTGTGATCTCGTCCCGCTGTGCCGCATCCTGGAGAGTGGTCCGGTGATCGAGACAGGGGAGGGCGACAATGGCGAGTGATCCCGGCATCATCCCCGGCGATGGGGCGGTGCGGCGGCAGGCCCTCGCCGTAGGCGGCTCATTCATCGTCCAGGCGCCGGCCGGGTCGGGGAAGACCGAACTGCTGATCCAGCGCATCCTGGCGCTGCTGGCGGTGGTTGCCGCTCCCGAGGAGATTCTGGCCATCACCTTCACCCGCAAAGCCGCCGCCGAGATGCGCAAACGTCTGCTGGATGCCCTGGAGCGGGCCCAGGAGGAAACGCCTCCCGACGAGGCGCATGCCGTAGAGACCTGGCAACGGGCCCGCGTGGCGCTGGCGCGTGACCGCGAGCGCGGTTGGGGTTTGCTCGAACATCCGGCCCGCCTGCAGATACTGACCATCGACGGCCTCTGCGCGGCCCTGGTCCGGCGCATGCCCTATCTGTCACACTTCGGCGAAATGCCGAGCGTCGCCGAGGATGCCGGTGAGCTTTACCGCGACGCTGCCGAACGGTTGTGCACACGCCTGGAAGGGAACGGCCCGGCGAGTGCGGCCCTGCAATTGCTCCTCGCCCATCTCGACAATCGTCTGCCGTTGCTGCGTGATCTGCTGGTCGCCATGCTCGGCCGTCGCGACCAGTGGCTGCGCCACCTCCAGTCGGGCGGTGCAGCGACGGCACGCGCCGCCCTCGAAAGGGCGCTGGCAGGCTACGTCCGGCAGGCGTTGGCCGATGCCGCGGCCGCATTGGGATCGGAACGGCTGACGGAACTGATGCTGGTCGGCCGTTGGGCGGCCGCCAATCTGGCGGCCGCGGCTGGAGCGGACAATCCCCTTGCCGCGCTGCTCGATCGCTCCGACCCTCCCGGCATTGACGTCGACGATCTCCCTGTCTGGCTGGCAATCACCAGTCTGCTGCTGACCTCTGATAGTTCGTTGCGCAGCCCCAGAGGGCTCAGTGTCAACCTCGGCTTTCCTCCCGGCAAAGGTTCCCCCGAGGCGGAGATGAAGCAGCGCATGGCGGCACTGCTCGATGGCCTGAACGCCGACCCTGCCGGTGTCGAGCGCCTGCTGGCATTGCGCAGGCTGCCGGGATGCGTTTATGCCGACCCGCAATGGTCGGTGCTCTCGGCACTGATCGACCTGCTGCCGCTGGCGGTGGTCGAACTGCGCACGACGTTCCGCCAACGCGGCCAGATCGACTTCACCGAGATTGCCCGCGGCGCCTTGACCGCCCTCGGTGATGAACTGGCGCCCACTGAACTGCTCCTTCAGCTTGACGGCAGGCTGCGTCACATTCTGGTCGATGAGTTCCAGGACACCTCCCGCACCCAGTACGATTTGTTGGCCACCCTCACTGCCGGCTGGGAGCGCGGTGATGGCCGCACCCTCTTTCTGGTCGGCGACCCGATGCAGTCGATTTATCGCTTTCGCGAGGCCGAGGTTGGCCTCTATCTGCGTGCGCGTACCCACGGCATCGGCGATATCCGCCTCACCCCTCTTGCCTTGAGCGCCAACTTCCGATCCCAGGCCGACCTGGTCAACTGGTGCAATCAGCTCTTTCCACGGCTCTTCCCCGCCGCCGAAGACCCGGTGCGCGGTGCCGTACCTTTTGTCGCGGCCGAGGCGACCCGTCCATCCTTGCCCGCGCCGGCAGTAACGACCGCCTGTTTTGCCCCGCGCGACGACCGGACCGAAGCCAACCGGGTCGTCGATCTGATCCGGCAGGCCCGGCAGGATCAGCCGAACGGCACCATTGCCGTACTGGTTCGCGCGCGTACCCACCTGGCTGCGATCGTTCCACGCCTCAAAGCCGTCGGCCTGCGCTTTCAGGCACAGGAGATCGACCCATTGAGCGATCGCCCGGCGATTCAGGATCTGTTGGCACTGACCCGTGCACTGCTGCATCCGGCTGACCGGGTTGCCTGGCTGGCTGTCCTGCGCGCGCCATGGTGCGGATTGTTACTCGATGACCTGCTCCTGCTGGTGGCAGACCGCCCCGAGGCCACACTCCTCGAGTGTCTGGCGGAGGCCAGCACGCCACAAGGGTTGTTTACGGGGCTGCCCGCCGCGAGTTTCCGCCGTCTGGAACGGGTTGCGCCCATCCTCGCCGGTGCGGTGAGCCGCAAGGGCCGACTGCCCCTGTGCCGGCTGGTGGAATCGACCTGGCTGGCGTTGGGCGGCCCGGCGGGGCTGGCAGCGAATGACTTGTCTGATGTCGACCGGTTTCTGGCTTTGCTCGATGAACTCGATGACGGCGGCGACCTGCTGCGTCTGGAAACGTTGACTGAGCGCCTTGCCGGATTGTTCGCCGCGCCGGACGCGGATGCCCCTCCGGAACTACAGCTGATGACCATTCACAAGGCCAAGGGGCTAGAGTTCGACACGGTGATTCTCCCCGGTCTGGGGCGTCCGGTTGGCAAGGGCGACCCCTCACTGCTGCTCTGGCAGGAAGATCCCGACCATGGTTTGCTGCTGGCGCCGCTCCCGCCGGCCGGCAGCGATCAGTCGGAGCCGACTTACCAGGCCCTGGCCGGAATTCACCGGGACAAGGACCGGCTGGAAACACTTCGCCTGTTCTACGTTGCCGCAACCCGCGCCAAACGTACCCTGCACCTGCTCGGTCATACCACCGTCGACAAGGAGGGCAATCCGGCAGCCCCGGCATCCGGTTCGCTGCTGCATGCTGTCTGGGAGACTCTGGAGGGAGATGTGCGGTATTTTTCGCCGGATTCCGCTGTGCAACCGCCCGAGTCGTCGGTGCGCCCCGGTTTGCGGCGCCTGCCGGCTGACTGGACGCAGCCCGGGCTCTCCGCCTCCCTGCCGGTCGTGCTTCCCGGTGGACGGCGTGCCTCTGGCGGCGGGCAGCATGAGCCGGGTCGGCTGGATTTGTCACTGCGTGGCGAAGAAGGCCGCATCATCGGCACGGCAGTCCATGGCTGGCTTGAACGGATGGTGCGGGATGGCCTCGAACAGTGGCCGGTCGAGCGTCTGGCAAGCGAACGCCCGTCCCTGCGGGGAGAGATGATGGGGAACGGAGTGCCGCAGGCACGCATCGATGCCTGTCTCACCCAGGTCATGACCGCCCTTGAAAATACGCTGCGCAGCGTGCGCGGCCGTTGGATTCTTGGCCTGCATCGGGACGGTGCCTGCGAACTGGCTATGACCGGGGTTGTCGACGACGTGCCGGTACATGCCGTCATTGACCGGACCTTCATTGATGGGGATGGAAAGCGTTGGGTGATCGACTACAAGACGAGCGCGCCGGGGGAGGGTGAGTCTGTCGGGGAGTTTCTCGAACGAGAGCGGGAGCGTTATCGCTCTCAGTTGGACATCTACAGAACATTGCTCATGCGGCGAAATCCTCAGGAGGAAGTGCGCGCGGCACTCTACCTCCCGCTGATCGATGCCTGGTGCGAAATTGACTGATCAGAAAGGCAACAGTCAGGCCCGCGTATGCTCGCGACGATCGGAGCCGGGGTACGAAAAACCGCCTACCCCACGTACCGGATCCCGGCCAACGACTGCCCATCCGCTTGAGCGCTTGAAACTGGCGACCCTGTTACTTTCCAGAAGTTGGTCGAGTACGGTTTGCTTGACCACGTCGAACCTGCCATCACTGTACATGACTCGAATCATCATGGCACACCTCCCCATTCCCTTCTTCACTATACCTCAATCGATTGCAAATTTCCAGAAGATTCGATTAGAAGCGTTTCAGGAAGTGGTGCCGATGGTTTCGGGAGTCAGTTGATGGTCGGTCGATCTATGGCCAGAAGTTCGATATGAAAAATCAAGGCATGACCCGCCAGGGGATGGTTGGCGTCCAGGGTTGCCCTGCCGCTGTGGAGGTCGGTGACGACCACCTGGAAACGGGAACCATCCTCCGCGGTCACTTCGAGTTGAGAGCCGACTTTCACTTCGAGCCCCTCAGGGAGCGAGTCCAGCGCGAACTCGTCGACGAGTCATTCCTGGTGAACGCCAAAAACTTCATCGGGGGGCACACTTACGGATTTCTGCTCGCCGAGCTCCATGCCCAATATCGCTTATTCGCAGCCGGGGAGGACCGCATCCTCACCCAGGACGAACATCAGTGGTTCATCCTCGTCGGAACTGTCGAAAACACTGCCATCCTCCAGACTTCCCTGGTAGATGACCTTGACCAGATCTCCCTCCTGCGCTCTTGGCATACGAATGCTGCTCCCCCATAAGATGCTTTTTGATAGCCCGTATCGTCACGGCTGTCAAGATGGAGCGCAGGCCCCGCCAACGGTAAGTGCGGTTGCCAATCCGATGACAGTTGGGTTAAGGTAAAAAATGATATTTAGAATACCCCGGCCAATTTCAAACAATATGGATTAAACCATGTCCCTGCTTCGAAAACTGTGCAATCGCTGGCTGCTGATTTCCGTGACAGCTGTCGTGGTTGCGGCTACCGCCTTTTCTCTCGGCAGCATGCCGCTTGCTGCCGCCACTCCGGATGTGGATCAAAACCGCACCCGGCTCCTTACCTACATACTGCGCCAACAGATAGGTCACCATTTCAGTGGGAAACCAATCGACAACGAGCTCTCGCGCGGTGCTTTTCAGCTGTATCTGAAGCAACTCGATTATCAGAAACGTTTTCTGCTTGATGGCGAGGTGCGGCAGATCCGTGCCTTTGAATTACAGATCGATGACGAAATCCTCACCGGGAAACTCCAGTTGGTCCCCTTGGCCGAACGCCTGATGGCACAGGGGGTCAAGCGGGCGGAAGCGATGGTCAGGGAAATTCTCTCCCAACCGTTCGATTTCGATATTGCCGAGGATTATGAAACGGATCCGGAAAAGCTGGTTTTCTGCCGTACGGATTCAGAGCTCAGAGAACGCTGGCGAAAGGACCTGAAGTACCGGGTGTTGAGCCGTTATCTGCTGTTGGCGGAAGACGAGGGTTTCAAGGCACCGTCCGCCATTCCTAAAAGCAAGCGGGTTGCGATCGAGCAGTTGGCCCGGGAAAAGGTGCTCAAGCAGCACAACGACTACTTTGCCAGGCTGCATCAGGAAACGGTTCAGGACCAGTATGACCGCTATCTGAACGCGTTTGCCCGTGCCTTCGATCCGCACACCAGCTACATGCCGCCGCAATCGAAGGAGGATTTTGATATCAGCATGCGGGGGTCGCTGGAGGGGATCGGCGCTACCCTGCGCGATGATGAAGGTTACATCAAGGTCGTCAAGGTCGTCCCGGGCAGTGCCGCCGATCGTCAGGGGGAACTGCAGGCCGAGGACATCATTCTGTCGGTGGCACAGGGGAAGGGTGAACCGGTGGATGTGTCGGATATGCGTCTGCGCGACGTCGTTGCCCTGATCCGCGGCAAAAAGGGGAGCGAAGTGCGCCTGACCGTCAAGCGTGCCGGTCACAAACCCATGGTCATCCCGATTGTCCGCGATGTGGTCGTCATTGAGGAATCTTTTGTCAAGTCGACAGTGATCGACGATCCTGCCGGCGGCCGGCGTTACGGTTATATCAGGATTCCGAGCTTCTACCGGGATTTTGAAGAGTCCCGTGCCGGCAGCGGCGGACGCAACTCGACCAACGATGTGCGCGCGGCATTGACATCGTTGAAGCGCCAGGGAATTGCCGGCCTGGTGCTTGACCTGAGAAACAACGGTGGCGGTGCCCTGACCGATGCCGTCGGAGTCGCCGGTCTTTTCATTGATCGCGGTCCGATTGTCCAGGTGCGTTCATCGGGTGGTTCGACAAAGGTGCTCGACGATCAGGACGCAACCGTCGAATACAGTGGACCGATGATCGTTCTGGTCAACCAGTTCAGCGCATCGGCTTCGGAAATTGTCGCCGGTGCCCTGCAGGATTATGGGCGGGCGGTGATCGTCGGTGGCGAGCATACCCATGGCAAAGGGACGGTCCAGGTCATCATGGATCTTGATGAGGCGCTGACCTTGCGCAACATGAGCCGCTATCAGCCATTGGGTGCCTTGCGCCTGACCACCCAGAAATTCTATCGGATCAGCGGCGAATCGACCCAATATCGAGGAGTCGTCCCCGATATCGTACTTCCGGATCGTCAGCAGAACAGCAAGTTCGGCGAACGTTATCTCGATTTCAGTCTGCCATGGGATACCATCGCCAGCGTCAAACACGCGGATTGGAGTAATGGCCAGATCGACCTCGCCTGGCTGAAGGCCCGCAGCCGGTCGCGGGTAGACGGCAGCCAGGAATTCACCAAAATCCGGCATGTGGCCAAGACTCTGGCCGAACGGCTCGACAATACCCGGCAGTCTCTGCAGATCGACGTCGTCTTCAAGGAACGCCAGGATCTTGGTAAGAGCGGAGATTCACCCCACGACGATATGGGCGAAGACGACTCGACCAAAAGTGAACGCAAGGGAGAGAGTGAACAGGCGAAGTTCCTGCGCCTGTTGAAAGAGGATCCTTATATTCAGGAAGCGAAGGCGATCGTTTCCGACATTTTGTCGGCAGACATCCCCGGACGAAGTGTCGCCGGCAAGCATTAATCGACCACTGCCACTCAATTGTGCAAAACAAAAGGGCTGCCGTTTCCGGCAGCCCTTTTGTCCGCATGGCAGCAATAATCAGGAGAGTCCCAGGTGACTGGCCAGCCAGGGGAGGGTGGGGGAGCAGGCGATGGCTTCGGTCAGGCGTTCCACCTTCTCTTCCGCCGAACCGGCAACTTCGGGGAGCACCGCCAGCAGGTCGGCAGAGGCCAGTGCCGCGAGCTGATGCGGCGCTTCCTGCTCTGCGGCGCCGGGGCTGGCCGGCATGCCGTTGATCATGAAGCCGGCCAGCGGCAGATCCATGGTTCTGGCCGCAAACACCGTCAGCAACGTATGGTTGATGGTGCCGAGGGATGCCCGGGAAACAACCAGCAGCGGCAGAGCGAGTTCGCGGATGAGATCTGCCGTCAAGTAGCCGCCGCGCAGCGGGACCATCAACCCTCCGGCCCCCTCCACGATAACCAGATCCTTGCCGGTGCGGACTTCCCTGAAGCACTCGACAATGTGGGCCGGATCGATGATCCTCCCTTCGCGTGCGGCTGCCAGAGACGGAGCCAGCGGCTCCTTCAGACGATAAGGGGCGATGGCCTGTTCCCTGTCACGACTCCCGGCGGCCCAACGCAGCAGGTTGGCATCTGCGCCCGGGTGCTGCACTTCGTCGACTCCCGTCTCGCAAGGCTTCATCACCCCGACCTTCAGTCCACGCCGGCTGCAATATCTGGCGAGTGCCGCGGCGACCATGGTTTTGCCCACGCCCGTGTCGGTACCGGTGACAAACAGCCCCGGGCAGTTTCTGTCAACAGACATCGATCTCAACCTCGGCATCCTGGATCATCTGCAGGTCGATTTCCCGGTTGCGGCCGACTGTCGTCAGGTAGTTGCCGACCATGGTTCCGCTGGCTCCCGCCATGAAAATCCACGATTGGAACTCACGCAGGTTCGGTTCGCGCCCGCCACAGACACTGATAGGGGTGGTCGGGAGGTAGTAGCGGAACAGGGCAACGATGCGCAGACAATCCAAGGGTGTCAGTTCCCTCCGGCTCGCAAGCGGCGTTCCTTCGATCGGATTGAGAAAATTAAGAGGAACGGAGTCGACCGCCAGTTCCCGCAGTGTTTCGGCCAGTTCGACCCGTTGTTCCAGTGACTCCCCCAGACCGAAAATCCCCCCGCAGCAGACTTTCATCCCGGCCGCCTTGGCAAGGCGCACGGTCGCGACATCCTGCTCGTAATCATGGGTAGTGCAGATTTGCGGAAAGAACGAACGGGCCGTTTCCAGGTTGTGGTGATAGGTTACGCAACCGGCCTCGGCCAACTGGCGGGATGTCGGCTCATCCAGGATGCCGAGGGAGGCGGATGGCTCGATGTCACAGCTTGCCCGGATCTCCCGGATGGCGCTCAGGACCGTCTCAAGTTCAGCCCCCGCGGAAAGGCGCGCGCCGCTGGTCACGATGCCGTAACAGTGCGACCCTTCTGCCTGTGCCGCGACTGCGCCAGCCACAAGTTCTTCCCGGGTTTTCAGGGGGTAGACCGGTGCCGCGGTCCGATAATGCGCGGATTGCGCACAGAAGGCACAATTTTCCGAACAGCGGCCGGACTTGGCGTTGATGATCGAACAGAGCAACGCCCGGTTGCCGAAAGATTTTTCCCGAAGCTGATGGGCGCCCGCCAGGTAAGCAGTGAAGTCAGCGCCTCGGGAGTTCAGGATGGTCAAACCTTGCGACCTCGATGGTGGGATACCGTCGAGAACCTGTTCAACCAAATGAAATGCCTCTTGAAGCATCAGCTACTCCCTTGAGCCGTTTTGGCTTGGGATTATTCGCAAGATTCGGGGAATTGTCAACCAGCAATCGCTTGGCGGTTGACAATTCCCCGCGCCGGTCGGGTGAGCGCGGAATGATTGACAAATACCGGTCTGTATGTGTATAGAACAGTATCTCATTTTATTACATGGACGGTCTATGCTGAGAAGACTTATAGGCGTCAAGCTCAAGGCGACCCGCCTGAAAAGAGATATGACTATTCAGGGCCTGGCGACAACTTCCCGGGTTTCCGCCAATATGATATCCAGGATAGAACGAGGTCTTACCACTCCCTCCGTCGAGATATTAATGAAATTGTCGACAGCCTTCGGAGTGAGTCTCGGCTACTTCATCGAAGAGGCGGAAAAGGGGGCATCCGTCATCCTGACGAGGCACGGCGAAGGCATCCCGGTCTTTTTTTTCGAGGACAAGCACCAGATTGTCAATCTTACCCAGGGGATCCGCGACCCGGGTTTCAGCGTTTTCATCGATACGCTGGAAAAGGGTTGCGATAGTGGCGCCGGCGGGATGGTGCAGTCCGGTGAGGAATTTGCCTACGTTCTTGCCGGCCATCTTGAATTTACCGTTGATGACCAACCCTTTGAACTCCGGGTCGGTGACTCGATAGCCTTCAAGGCCTCTCAACCGCATCGCTGGCGGAATCTTTATGACGGACGAACACAGGTTCTCTGGGTAGTGTCCCCCGCGCCCAACCTCAAATGAAGAACTCTCTATGAAACTCAAAAAAATCGTCGGCAAGAAACTCAAGGCCATTCGCCTCAAGCAGGGGATGACTATCCAGGAACTGGCACTGCGTTCACGGGTCTCTTCGAATATGATTTCCCGCGTGGAACGCGGCCTGACCATCCCTTCGGTGCAGATTCTGATGAAGCTTGCTGATGTCTTTGAAAAAAGCATCAACTACTTTGTCGAGGAAGTGGTCACCACCCATGAGGTTGTTTTCTCATCGCCAGGTCAACGCGACACCACCGTCTATGATGACGAACTCAACATGCACACGGAATCATTCACCTCGGGCTTGCGCGATCCGCAGTTCATGGCTTTTCTCTGCACGGTTCCCAGGGGCGGGAGCAGTGGTCGTCAGCAGATGTACCATCCCGGCGATGAACTGATCGTACTGCTTGAGGGACAGCTTCAGGTGACCATCGCCGGCGAAACCTATCTGCTTGAGGCGGGGGACAGCCTATCGTTCAAATCCCACCTGCCGCATCGCTGGGACAACATCGGTGAGGAGCCGGCGAAAGTCATCTGGACGCTTTCGCCATTTACCACGATTTGACTTTTTTAGTCGCATACTGCTTGACATGAGTTAAGGCTCCGGTATTATTGATTTTGCAATATTAGCCTGAGCTTATTTTGACGTTGTTGATCAACGGGGAGACAATCAAGATCAACGGGCACAGGGGATATCGGACTGATCGTCTCAGGGAGGGAAGCATGAACAAGTCGGAGCTTGTTGAAGCCTTGGCCAGCGGGAACGGTTTGACTTACAAAAAAGCCGAAGAGATCGTCAATCTGCTTTTTGACTCGATGGCTACGACGTTGAGCGAAGGAGGACGGATTGAAATACGCGGTTTCGGCAGTTTTGTCGTCAAGGATTACAAGTCCTATATGGGGCGCAACCCCAAGACCGGCGAAATGATCAAGGTGAAACCGAAGCGCCTGCCGTTTTTCAAGGTTGGCAAGGAGTTGCGTGAACGCGTGAATTCCGCGCGCCGCTCTTAAGTCGATTTGTTTCATATCGAAACCAAATTACGGGAGAACACGTGGTGTTTTCCCGTAATTTTTTTTGTTTGCTTCCCAGCATTCCGAACACTGCCCGACCGGTTCCCTTAACCGGTTGAAATAATGTCGTAATTTGACATTGCAAAATTGGCACTTGCTGGCACGATAATTGATTGCAGATAAGTTCTGCCCTGTGTTTTTTTGAGAAAGTTCTGCCGATGATCATGGCCTACCGCGGCATTTTGCCGGAGATTGCCGACGATGCATTCGTCGCCCCGACCGCAACGGTAGTGGGCGATGTCCACATTGGAGCTGAATCCGGAGTCTGGTTCGGAGTAATCCTGCGTGGCGACGTCAATCGGATCCGGGTCGGCCGGCGTACCAACCTGCAGGACGGGACGATTGTGCATGTGACCAGCGGCACGCATCCAACCACGATTGGCGATGGCGTCACTGTCGGGCATGGCGTCAAACTGCATGGCTGCACGATTGCCGATGGTTGCCTGATAGGCATCGGGGCGATTGTCCTGGATGGAGCCGTCATCGGAGAGTCGTCGATGGTCGCGGCCGGAAGCCTGGTGGTGCCAGGGATGGTTGTCCCCCCGCGTTCGCTGGTTGTCGGCAGCCCGGCCAAGATCAAACGTGCGTTGAGCGAGACTGAAATACAGCAGCTTCAAATGCTGGCGGACAGATATGTCGACTACCGCCTCGACTATCGGTAGTGTGCGCATCACTTGTTGATTTTATTGAACCATAATGATAGTTTCCAAAAGATTTCAGGCACAACCACCACACTCCGCCAACTCGGGATGATCCGATTGCTTATGCGCTACTTGTCGACCTCAGCAACAGTCTGCCTGTTCCTGCTGTTTGCGACCGTCCTGCCGTGCCTTGCCACGCCGACGCATTACGGACATTCCGGTCTTCTCAATCTGCCGACCGCCCAAACCCTCAATGAAGGGAATATCTGTGTCGGGCTCTGGACCAATTGTACGGCCGGGAGCGACCAGAACGGGGTCATCGTTCCCGCGACGATTACCCTGGGACTCGGCACTTTCATGGAAGTCTACGGATCCTATCCGAATCTTCTGTTCAATGGCGATGAGCAAGTCAGTGGCCGCGGCTTCGCCGACCTCGGCTTCAAGTTCCGCGTCTTTGGCAAGCGCTCCGACCCCTTTCGCCTCGGGCTTGATCTGCAGGCCCGCCGCTCGGTTTCCGACGATGCCGCGCGTGACGGGCTGACTGATTATGCCACTACCCTGATTGCCAGCTACAAACAGGAAACCTACGGATTTCATGCCAATGCCGGCTATATCATGAACGAATCGCCCGATGACATCGGCTACGATGATCAACTGACGCTTGGCGGCGGCATCGAATACTACCCGGTCAATCGTCTGCGCGCCATTGCCGAAATCAGCTATGAGACGGAAAAAGTCTCCGGTCTCGATGGCCCGATGGAGGCAACTGTTGGTTTTCAGTATTTCCTTACGCCGCACCTGACCATGAATCTCGGTGCCGGCATGGGGTTGACTGATGCCAGCCCCGACCTGCGGGTTCTGTTCGGTTTTTCCACCTGCCAGGGGGTCGGCACCTTCAACCGTCCGGTCCCCAAACTGGTCGACTCCGCCAAGGCCGACGAACAGGCCCCCCAAACCCCGGTCAAAATCATTAAAGTAAGACCGCTCACCCCGCTGATTCCCCAGAGTGCCGCGATTGTTTCCCCGGTCAGCCAGCTTGAACTCCCCCTGACCGAACCGCGGGAACAGGTGTCGGTTGATCCTGCCGACCGCATGCCGTCTCCCGATCTATCCAGACTGGATGCTTCCGCTGTTTCCCCCATGGGGCTGCCGATGCCGAATGCCCCCGATGTCCTGCCTGCGGGGACATTCCTGGCGACGGTTTATCGCAAGTTCAGTTTCCCGGAGTTGACTTTTGCCCTTGACCAGTATGCATTGACTGCGGAGGGGGAAAAGTATCTGTCTCTGGTTGCCGAGGAACTGCGCCGGGAAGGGCGCGACTTCGTCATCAGCATCGAAGGACATACCGACGATATCGGTTCGGAGACCTACAACCAGAATCTGTCGTTCCAACGCGCTGTTTCCGCCGCGACCCATCTGGTCTTGCGCAACGGCCTCGACCCGATGCGCATGTTTGTCAAAGGTTATGGTGAAAGCAAGCCGATTGCCGATAATGCCACGGAGGAAGGCCGCACCAAGAATCGCCGCGTGGAACTGCTGGTGCTGATCCCGATGTCGGCCGAAGGCCGTTCCGGTCAGCCGCAGGGGGCAACCACGAAATAATCGATCTGGCTGATATTTGCATCAGGGGGGGCTGTATGCGTTTTCAGTTGGTAATATTGCTGCTGGTTGTTGGTTCCGCTCTTTGGAGTTCAGTCGCCTGGGGTGATGCGGCGCTGTTCAAAGCCTTTTTCGAACAGCGCGAGTTGGTTATTTCGGTCGCCTTTGAACGCGGCTCGAGCAAGCTCAGTCCCGGTTCGGTCCGAAGGCTCGAAGCGGCTTTGCCGCAGATCCGGGGACCGGCCTGCATGGCTCGCCAGATTCGGATCGAAGGGTTTTCCGGGGAAGAAGGGCCCGATGAGGTCGCTTTCCGTTTGTCCATGAACCGTGCCTATTCGGTGGCCAGGTTTCTGGAGACTAAAGGTATCCCCTGTCTGGTTGGCATCAACGGTTACGGCAATCTTCGCAGCGGACAGGATGGCGGCGGCGATATGCGCGTTGAAATTGCGTCTTATCCCAAGATGTTCCTGTTCGACTTTGATAATGCCCGCTATGTCGATCTGAATGAGGTGAAATTCCATGATTAAAGTCGCAGCTTTCGACGTAATCCGCAGCAGCACCGTGCTTCATGGGTTGAACGACGCGGAACTCGCCCGCCTCGCCGAACTTTGTGAAGAACGTCAGATGGCGGAGGGGACGACGGTCTTTATTGAAAACATGCCGGGCGAATCGCTTTTCCTGATCCGCAAGGGGACAATCCGCATCTCCAAGATGTTTGCCGAAGGAGATGAAAAGACCTTGGTTGTGCTCGGCCCCGAAGATGTTTTTGGCGAAATGGCCGTGGTTGACGGACTGCCCAGGTCGGCAACCGCCCGCGTTGCCGAAGACGCGGTCCAGAACAGTCTGAAAAAAAAGGATTTCGAGACGCTGTGCAAAAGTGATCCGGGAACAGCTTTGAAGCTGGCCATGAATGTCATGCGTGTATTCAGTATGCGGATTCGTGAGGTCAATGACGAATACCGGGATATGCTGGTCTGGTCGATAAAAGGGGATAAGGCATAAGGAGGCTGTGATGAGACCCGGTACGCGTTTGCTGCTGCTCCTGGCCGCAGTGCTGCTTCTGTCAGCCTGTAGCACGAAGGTTGTCCCCCAACCGACAGCGACCGCACTTCTCAATCCGGCCGACAGTTCGCTCACGGAATCTCTTGATGGCGTTGCCGTTACCGTGCGACTTGACCAGCTTTCAGTGCAACCCTATCAATTGGACGACAACCTGACATCCTTTCATGTCACCATCGACAACCAGACTGAAAAGCAGGTAGACTTCTCCATCGATGCATTCATGCTCAAGGATGGCGAGGGAAGGCAATATCCAGCTATTACCCCTGAACGGGTCCGGGAAATCGTGAGCAAGGATACGGTTTATCTGATCCCTTACCCCTACGTCGGCTATTATTACCTGCAAGATCAGGAGCGGAGCGCTTTTCAGCAGACCATGGCCAGTTCACTGCCGTTTTATGCGGAATACCACCCTCAGGACATTTTTACGCGCGCCTTGCCCGCCTTGCCCGTTCTGCCTCATTCGAAATCGTCCGGGGTGGTTTATTTCATCGCGGACCTGACCCGTACCGGCCATGCCGAATTGCTGTTGTATCCCGGTTCCCGGGTACAGGGTGAACCCCGGTATCGTTTCCCCTTCAGTATCGAGAAATAGACTGCTGTCAATTGCAACCTGATGCGAACGGGAGAGGGGCCCTGAAACGGGAGCGCTCATCCCTGTTCCGACCATTTCCGCCTCGGGAGTTTTTCTTTTGCCTGCCTTCCTGACCAGTCAATCGCTGCTCTTTGGACTTGTGGGAGGTCTCGGTCTGTTTCTTTTCGGCATGAAGGTCATGTCGTAAGGTTTGCAGAAGCTTGCCGGCG
>VEPG01000007.1 GCA_012026975.1 Desulfuromonas sp.
GAATGAAGACATTGCCCCGCCGGTGCGGCGTGCCCTGCTGCAGCTCCCCTTCGCTGACACCGGTGATAAAGCCAAGGGACCAGATGCCGCGGCGCGGGTACTCGATCAGCACGACCTTGCGAAAGCCACCCTTGTCCTTGCTGAAGATGGTGTCGGTGACCTGCCGGAACAGGCCGTAGATCCCCTTGATCAGCGGGATTTTTCCCATCAGCTGCTCGGACCAGGCGCCCAGGGCGCGGCCGAAGAAGTTGGCAGTGAGCATGCCGACCACAAGTACCAGCAGCACGGTCGCGATCAGGCCGAAACCGGGGATGTAGCGGCCGGTCAGCGAGGTCGGCTGCAGGGCGTCGGGCAGGAGGGTGAGGATCAGGCGGTCCATCATGCCGACCACCCACTGCACCACCAGCAGCGTCAACCCCAGCGGTCCGAGGACCACCAGGCCGGTGAGGAAATATTTTTTCAGCTTGTGGCCCACTTGCACGAACTTGCTCCGGATCCCGCTGCGTCGAGGGCGGCGGGGTGCTCATTATAGGGAGCGGTCACGAATGCGGCAAGACGTTTTCGCCGGCGAGGTGCAGAGCCTGCACGCCGACATCCGCGCCGCCCGCGCACAGCGCCTCGGCAAGGGTGGCCGGCATGGCGCCGGCGGGTACCGGCACCACCTGGAAATCCGCCAGCAATCCGGCGGCGAGCCGCCCCGTATGCCCGTGCAGCCCGAGGACTGCGGCGCCACCGGCGGTGGCGATCTCCAGCCAGGACGTCGGGTCGAGGGTGTCGGTGAACCATGTGCGGGCGAAGGCCAGTTCGTCCCAGACCGAGAGCGACGGGCTGCTGGCCCGGCTGTCGGTCCCCAGCGCCAGCGCCACCCCGGCACGACGCAGGGCGTTGACTGGTGCGCGGGCATCGCCGAAGCAGCTGTTGGAGCGCGGACAGATGACCACGCCCCGTCCTGACCGGGCAATGTCGTCGATCTCGTCGTCGCGCAAGTGAACGCCGTGGATCAGCAGCCCCCCGGGTGGCGGGCAGGTCGGCGGAGTCGCGGGCAACGGCCAGCCGGCGGCGGGATAGAGACGCTGCGCGAGGGGGCCGCCGCCATGCGCCAGGAAAGCGGTTTCCTCGGCGGTTTCGGCCCAGTGCATGGCCAGCGGCAGCTTTCGAGAGGTGGCCAGGGCGAGCAACCGGGCGAGCGTCGCCGCACTCAGCGTGTACGGGGCATGCGGCGAAAGTCCCCAGGTCAGGGCCGGTCCGGGCGGGGTACCGAGCCGCGCGGTGATGTCGCCAAGGCGCTCCGCCACCCGCGCCACGTCAATCCCCAGCGCTTCGGCGAAGACCGTCCCCCGGAGCGGCGTGGTCGCGTAGGCCGGCACCGCATCGAGGGTGGTGAGGATATCGCCGACGATGCCGGTGCCGGCCAGCAGGCTCTGGCGCAGGCCGTTGGCCAGAGACGCTTGTACGGCAGTATCGCCGACGGTGCGACGCACCCGCACCAGGCGCAGGATCCAGTCGACGAAGTCGGCCGGCTCACCCCCCTCCCCCGTTGCGGCGGCCCACTGCGGAAAGTCGGTCAGCTCCAGGTGGGTGTGGGCATTGACCAGCGGCGGCAGGATGACCGCCTCGCCAAAATCGATGGCCGCCGCCCCGGGATGGGCGGCGGCCAGCTCACGACGGGTCCCGGCGGCGAGAATGCGCCCGTCCGCGACCAGCAGTGCCCCGTCCTCGACCAGGGGAGCACCGACCGGCAGCAGGTAGCGGGCAGTGAAGATTTTCATGAAGAGCTTATCTCTTTGGACAGCGCTTCCACGTGCTCCAGCAGGGCGGCCATTTCCGGTTGCTGGACGATGGCGCACTGCTCGGCAAGCACCGCGGCCAGCACTTCGTCGGTGGTCAGCGGGTTGGCCAGGACCACCCGCAGGACGGTCAGTTCCTGATGGCCATAGGCAGCCACCCGCAGCCGGGTTCGGGAGACGAAGGTCTTCCCCGCTTCGCGCTGGTGTTTCTGCAGCAGCTGGTTGACCTGGTCGAGCAGGGCGTTGATGCGGCCGCTCTGCAGCGCCGTCGCCCGGGCCAGCAGTTCCCGCAGGGCACGGGGGCAGTAGCGGTAGGTGAGAATGTTGAGCTCCGGCTCGCTGGTCAGCTCGAAATCGGGGTGCCGGCGGATCATGGCGGCAAAGGAGCGTGCCCGCTCGATCCCCAGGTCGATCAGCAGTTCGTACCCCTTGCGGCCGATGATCGACAACCCGGCGTGCACCAGCATCGCCTTGCCGGGACGCGACCCTTCGAGGGTGTGGCTGCCGAGGTCCTTGGAGCCGTGGCGCAGAATGTAGTTGGCGTGATGCTCGATGGCCGACAGGGCGGTGGGATCCTTGAAGACCACCATCCCCGCCCCCATTGGCACGTACAGCTGCTTGTGGGCGTCGATGGTCACCGAGTCGGCCCGGTCGATGCCATTGAGCAGATGGCGATGACGCTCGGAAAAGAGGGTCGGCCCGCCCCAGGCGGCATCGACGTGGAAATGGCAGCCGATTTCACCGGCCAGGTCGGCCAGTGCCTCCAGCGGATCGACGTTGCCGGTCTCGGTGGTACCGGCGATACCGACCAGGGCCAGCGGCCTGATGTTTTTGTCCCGCAGGCGGCGCAGCTCATCGCGCAGCAGCTTCAGATCGATGCGGTTGTTGCCGTCGGTCTCAACCTTCACCAGGTTGTCACGGCCGATTCCCAACACGTCGGCGGCCTTGCCGAAGGAGTAGTGGCCGCGGGTCGAAACCAGTACGGCGACCCCGGCACAATCGAGATGCTGCAGGGCGCGGGCCCACCCTTCCTGGGCAATGCCGCGGAACGTGCCGCCTGGCGCAAAGAGGCGGTTGCGCGCTACCCACAGGGCAGTGACGTTGGCGATGGTGCCGCCGGAGCAGAACGCGCCGAGGGCGTGGCGGCTGTCGTGTATCCACTGCTCGTAGAAGGCGTCGTCGCCCCCGTAGACCAGACGGTGGAGCATGGCCAGAACCTGGCGCTCCAGCGGCGTGAAGGCCTTGGAAGTCTCGACCTTGACGGTGTTCTGGTTGAGCGCGGTCATGATCCTGGAGAGCGGCAGCATGAAGTACGGCAGCGCCGAGGTCATGTGACCGATGAAGCCGGGGGCGGCGGTATGCACCGACTGGGCGACCAGTTTCTCCTGAACGAACTCGGTGTACTCGGAAACGAAGGTCGGATCTTCGGGGATGACGGAAGAGGAGAAATCAGCCTCGATCTCCTCGAGGGGGCGCTCAAGGGCGACGATGTGGGTCTGCAGAAAACCGGCGACATCGGCGGTGATCGCCTGATCGATGCCGCCCAGGGTCGAGTCGGGGGCCTCGGGGACGGTGAAGATCCGGTAGAGGTTTTCGAGGGTGGCGCGGGCCGTTTCCCTGGTCTTCGGCATCGTTGTCCCGTTCAGACGAGCAGCATGGCGTTGTCGATCAGACGGGTCTTGCCGACCCGGACCGCGATGAGCATGGCTGCATCGGCATCGATCTCATCAACCTCCCGGAGGGTTTCCTGATGGCGGATGGTGACGTATTCGATGCACAGCTCAGGCTCCTGGTGCAGACGCCCTTCGGCCAGCAGCAGCAGCTTGCGGGGAGAACACTCACCCTCCCGGGCCGCCTGGCCCGCCAGATGCAGGGCAGCGGCGATGGCCAGCGCCTGGCGCCGTTCATCGGGAGCAAGGTAAACGTTGCGCGAACTCATGGCCAGCCCGTCCGCCTCGCGCACGATCGGCATGCCGACAATCTCCACCGGCAGGTTGAGATCCCGCGTCATCCGCCGGACCACGGCCAGTTGCTGGAAATCCTTCCGGCCGAAGAGTGCCACGTGCGGCTGGACGATCAGAAAAAGCTTGGCGACCACCGTGGCCACGCCGCGGAAGTGGCCGGGACGACAGGCCCCTTCGAGCACCGTGGTCAGGGCGCCTTCGACATCGACATAGGTGCTGTAGCCCGGCGGGTAGATGGTGTCGGCCGTCGGGTAGAAGATCACGTCGACCCCGGCCTCGCGAGCAATCGTCTCGTCGCGGGCGAAATCACGCGGGTAGCGGTCGAGATCCTCGTTCGGCCCGAACTGGGTCGGGTTGACGAAGATCGACAGCACCAGGATATCGCCGCGCCGGCGTCCTTCGCGCAGCAGCGACGCATGCCCCTCATGCAGAAAACCCATGGTCGGCACGAAGGCTACCTTCTTGCCGGACTGGCGCGCGGCCAGGGAGAAGGACTGCATTTCGGTGATGGATGAGATGATGTCCATATGCCTCAAATCAGCGAAGTAGCAAGTAGCGAGGTAGCAAGTAGAAAAGCTATCTCGCTACCTGACTATCTCGCTGCCCTAAAAACTATGCTCCGGCCCGGGGAACTCCCCCGCCTTGACCTCGCGGATGTAGGCGTCGATCCCCTCGCGGATGGTGTCGGAGATGTCGGCATAGCGCTTGACGAACTTGGGCGAGTATTTCTCGCACAGGCCGAGGATGTCGTGGATCACCAGCACTTGGCCGTCGCAGCCAGCCCCGGCGCCGATGCCGATGGTCGGGATCGGCAGCTCAGCCGTAATCTCGCGGGCCAGGGCCGCCGGAATCCCTTCGAGGACCACGGCGCAGGCACCGGCCTCGGCCACGGCCTGGGCATCCTCGCGCAACTGCGCGGCCTGGGCCTCTTCGCGCCCCTGCACGCGGTAGCCGCCCATGCGATGGATCGACTGCGGCGTCAGGCCGATGTGGCCGACCACCGGCACGTCCATGGCGACAATCGCGCGGATCGTCTCGGCGACATGCACCCCGCCTTCGAGCTTGACCGCCTGCGCTCCCCCCTCCTTGATCAGCAGCCCGGCGTTGCGGCGCGCTTCGGCGAGATCGACCTGGTAGGAGAGGAACGGCATGTCGGCAACCACCAGCGCCTGCGCCACACCCCGCACCACGGCACGGGTATGGTAGAGCATCTCCTCCATCGTCACCGGCAAAGTGGTGTCGTAGCCGGCCGTCACCACGCCGGCCGAGTCGCCGACCAGCACGATGTCGATGCCGGCCTGGTCCATGATCCGGGCAAAGGGGAAGTCGTAGGCAGTCAGCACGGCGATCTTCTCGCCGCGGGCCTTCATCGCCTGAAGTTCGGGGATCGTCCTGCGCTTGCGGGGTGATTCGCTCAAGGGGCTCTCCCTTCCCGAAAAAAAAGATAATCGTATAACAGGGGGTACGGACTGTCTAGAAAAAACCCTGTGATTCATTAGCCACAGATCAAGGCGGATCAAATCGGATTAGACAATAACCGCAAAAGCTTTATTCACAGGGATATACAGGATAAGCAGGATGCAAATCAAAAAACCGGAGCTTTTGATTTGGCTTCAGGTTTATCCGCCTTTATCCGCATTGATCTGTGGCTAATTGAGGTTGCTGAGTTCATCCGTAAGGCTGGCCATCTGGGCGATGGTCAGCGTTTCGCCGCGAACGGTCGGGGGCAACTGCTGGGCGGCCAGGGCATGATCGACAGCGTCTGGCTCGTACCCGGCGCCGAGCAGGCCGTTGCGCAGCGTCTTGCGGCGTTGGGCGAAGACCGCCTTGACCAGGCGGCGGAAGGCGGCCTCGTCCGTTACCGGTGCCAGCGGCTGCGGGCGCGGGTCGAAGCGCAGCACCACCGACTCGACCTTTGGCGGTGGGAAGAAGCACCCCGGCGCGACCTTCACCACCCGGGCGACATCGAACCAGTTCTGCACCAGCACCGAAAGAATTCCGTAGTCACGCGTATTCGGTGCCGCCAGCAGCCGGTCGCCGACCTCCTTCTGGAACATCAGCACCAGGCGGCCGAACAGCAGGCGATGATCAAGGATCTTGAACAGCACCTGACTGGAGATGTTGTAGGGGAGATTGGCGATCAGCTTGTAGGGGGGAGCGGGAAGCAGCGCCGGCCAGTCGGCCTTGAGCACATCGCCCTGGTGGACGGTGAGGTTGCCGGCGTTGCGCCGTTCCAGCGCCGCGGCCAGGTCGCGATCGACCTCGAAGGCAACGACCTCGGCTCCCGCGGCCAGCATGCGGTCGGTCAGCGCCCCGGGACCGGGACCGACCTCCACCACCCGGTCACCCGAGGCCAGTTCCGCGGCGGCGAGAATCTGGTCGACCACGTGCGGCGCCCGCAGAAAGTTCTGCCCGAACCGCTTGCGCGGCCGATGCGCGGTCAGTTCATCGCTCATCGCTCAGCACTTGTCCAGAGCCCAGCTCGCCAGCGGCTCGGTCTCGAGTCCGGCGGTACGCCCCATGCGCAGGTAGTAGTCCGCCGGGACTCCGAGCATGGCCGCATTGTCGCCGCACAGTGCCGGACTCGGGAAGCGCACCTCGAGGCGGCGTTCGGCCGCCAGGGCCGCGAAGCGCTGGCGCAGGCCGCGATTGCAGGCCACGCCGCCGGCAACGACGATGCGCGACAGCCCCTCGTTCTCGGCGGCGCGCAGCGTCTTGATGGTGAGCACTTCGACCATCGCCGCCTGAAAGCTGGCGGCCAGATCCTTGAGGCGTTCCGGCGGCAGGGTGCCGGGATTGGCCCCGACTTCCTGCAGTACGGCGGTCTTGATGCCGCTGAAACTGAAATCCAATCCGCCCTTGTGCAGCATCGGCCGCGGGAAGGCGATGGCGCGGGGGTCGCCCTCAGCTGCCAGCCGGTCGATCAGCGCCCCGCCCGGATAGCCGAGGCCGAGCAGCTTGGCGACTTTGTCGTAGGCTTCGCCGGCCGCGTCGTCGAGGGTCTGGCCGAGAATCCGGTAGCGGCCGATGCCGTCGACCCGGTAGAGGTGGGTGTGTCCGCCGGAGACGGCCAAGGCCAGGAAGGGGAAATCAATTTCGCCCTCCAGCAGGGGGGCGAGAATATGCCCTTCCATGTGGTGCACGGCGACCAGCGGCCTGCCCAGCGACCAGGCCATCGCCTTGGCGGTGGAGAGCCCGGTCAGCAGGGCGCCGAGCAGCCCCGGCCCGCGGGTGACGCCGAACCCCTCGATGTCGCCGATAGCCACGCCGGCTTCTCCCAGCGCCTGTTCGATCACCACCGGCAGCGCTTCGACGTGCTTGCGCGAGGCGAGCTCCGGAACTACGCCCCCGTAGCGGGCGTGCACGTCGACCTGCGAGGCGACCACGTTCGACAGCATCTGCCGGCCGTCGCGGACGACGGCAGCAGCAGTTTCGTCACAGGAAGATTCGATGCAAAGCACAAGCATTATGCTCACCCCACCCTATTTCAAACCAGGCTGATCAAAAATGCCCAGGTGCAAGGCGCCCGCAGGCTGAGGAGTGAGGCGTAGCGAAAGCTACGTCGCAGCGACGAAGACCAGGGCAACACAGCAGATGGGCGTTTTTCATCAGCCTACAATAGATTCGCGGCCAGTTCCGCCAGATTGGAGCGCTCCCCCTTGCTCAGCGTCACATGCCCGGCGATCTCCTGAGATTTGAACTTCTCGACCAGGTAGGTCAGGCCGTTGCTGGCGGAATCGACGTAGGGATTGTCGATCTGGTAGGGGTCGCCGGTGAGGACGATCTTGGTCCCCTCTCCGGCGCGGGTGATGATCGTCTTGATCTCGTGCGGAGTGAGGTTCTGCGCCTCGTCGACGATCATGTACTGCTTGGGAATGGAGCGGCCGCGGATGTAGGTGAGCGCTTCGATCTCGAGAATCCCCAGGTCGACCAGCTCCTTGTAGCCGCGCTTGCGCTTGCCGCGCTCTTCCACCGCGCCAAGCAGCAGTTCGACGTTGTCGAAAATCGGCTGCATCCACGGCGAGAGCTTTTCCTTGATATCGCCGGGGAGGAAACCGAGGTCGCGCCCCAACGGGAAGACCGGGCGGGAAACCAGCAGGCGGTTGTAATGCCCCTCGTCGGTCGACTTGAGCAGGCCGGCGGCGATCGCCAGCAGCGTTTTGCCGGTACCGGCCTTGCCGACCAGCGTCACCAGCTGGATCTCTTCATTCAGCAGAAGGTCGAAGGCGAACTGCTGTTCGCGGTTGCGCGGATGGATCCCCCAGATCCCTTCCTTGGGGGCCCGCAGCAACGGCACCGCCCGGCGCAGGCTGCGCTGGTAGCGCGCCAGGGCGGTATGCGAGGGGTTGCGCTCGTCGACCAGCGTCAGGCACTGGTTCGCAAGGAATTCCTCTTCCACATCGAGATAGCCCTGCCCGTAAAAACGGTCGATGGCGCTGCCGTCGACCAGCACCTCCGCCGTCCCCGAGTAGAGTTCCTCGATGGAAACCTTGTCCGATTCGTAGTCCTCGGCAGGAAGACCGATGACGTCGGACTTGATGCGCAGGTTGGTATCCTTGGTGACGAAGATCACCGGGCAGTCGCACTTTTCCATCAATTCCATGGCGACGGCCAGGATGCGGTTGTCGCCATGATCGAAGCGCAGCTCCGGCGGCAGGCGCCTGAGCGCATCCTCGGTGTAGAGCGCGACGCGCAGGGTGCCGCCGCTCTCCAGCTTCACCCCGTCGACCAGTTTGGCCTTTTCGCGCAGACCGTCGACCAGCCGCGAAAAGTGCCGGGCGTTGCGGCCGATTTCACTGAGTTCCTTCTTGAAGCGGTCGATCTCCTCGATGACCGTCATCGGGATGACCAGGTCGTTCTCCTCGAAACGGAACAGGGCCTGGGGATCGTGAAGCAGAACGTTGGTGTCCAGTACGTAAACTTTTCTCATGGGTTCCCTTCGCGACCGCTCAGCGGTCGTATTCCAGAACTTCGATGCCGTCGGCGGTGGCCAGCAGCTTGAGGTAGATGTTGAAATTCTTGCCGGGGATGTTGCGCTTCGATTCGACCACCACCTCGCCGCGCGTATTGAGGGCATACAGCAGCTCTTCCGGCGATTCATCGACAATGTACTTATCGTAGATCCCCGTCTTCATCAACTGCATGCGGGACACCGGCTGTTCGGGGGCAATGGAACAGCCTGCCAGCAGGACGAGCGCGGCAAGGGCCATGGACAGGGTGCGCATCATGGGACACTCCTTCAGTCGATTATTCACGATGGCCGCACTCAGGCGGTCGTCAGGGTCTGCACGGCCGCCAGAAAACGGTCGATGTCGTCAGGGGTATTGAACCAACCCGGACTGACCCGGATCGTCCCTTCCGGGAAGGTGCCGATGGTCCGGTGGGCCTCCGGGGCGCAGTGCAGGCCGACTCTCACCCCGATGTCGAACTCGTTGTCGAGCCGGAAGCCGACCGCGGCCGGATCGAGCCCTTCGAGCGTGAACGACAGCGCGCCGCCGTGTTGCAAGGGATCGGCCGGTCCGAACAGGCGCACCGACGCCATCCGGCGCAACCCGTCCAGCAACTGGCGGAGCAGGTCGCGTTCATGCGCCCGGAAACGATTGAGCCCGATTTCGTGCAAAAATTCAAGGGCCGCGTGCAGGCCGGCCAGGCCGGCCACGTTCAGCGTGCCGCTTTCGAGGCGTTCCGGCAGCTCTTCGGGCTGTTCATCAGAGATGGAACGCGTGCCGGTGCCGCCATAGAGCAGCGGCGCAAGCTGCACCCCTTCACCGACGCAGAGGAACCCGGTTCCCGGCGGTCCCATGATCGCCTTGTGGCCGGGGACGGCCAGCAGGTCGATCCCCATGTCGACGACATCGATCGGGAACAGCCCGGCGCTCTGCGCGGCATCGACCAGGAAGAGGATCCCCCGCGACCGGCACCAGGGGCCGATCTCCTCGATCGCCTGCACGGTACCGGTGACGTTCGAACAGTGGGTCATGACCACCATGCGGGTCCGGGGAGCGCAGGCCGCCTTGATGTCGGCCGGCGCCACGAAGCCATCCGGGCCGGCGGAAACCTTGATCACCTCGACGCCCCGGTCGGCCAGCGCCCGCAACGGCCGCACCACCGCGTTGTGCTCCATGCTGGTGGTCACCACCCGGTCGCCGGAAGAGAGAGCCCCGAACAGGGCCAGGTTGAGCGCCTCGGTGGCGTTGGCAACGAAGACGATGCGCGCCGGGTCCGGCATGCCGACCAGCCGGGCCGCCGCCGAGCGCGCCGCCAGCACCATGCGCCCCGCATCGAGGGAGAGCCGGTAGCCGCCGCGCCCCGGGTTGGCCGCGCCCAGGCGCAGGGTCCGGTCGACGGCTGTGCAGACCGTTTCCGGCTTGGGGAACGAGGTGGCGGCGTTGTCGAGGTAAAGGGTCATCGGCTTGTCGATCGTGTGTTAACGACGAGGTTCGCGGCACATCGGATCGCGCCCGCCCGCAGCCTGGTTGAGACTCTCCCCCAACCCGCGGCAGCCGCCCAGGCACAGGGGATAATCACGGCAGCCGGCACAGCCGGCGGGAATCCGCGCGATGCGCTCGCGTACGGCGAAGCGTGCGGGCGACAGCCAGATCCGCTCGAGATCGGCGCCGCACAACGACCCGAGCACTTCCGGCCAGGCGGCGCAGGGGTGGACGGTTCCGGATGCGTCGACATGCCCGAGGCTGTTGGCCGCCTGGCAGCCGCCGTATTCGCTGCGGGCCTGATCGTTTTCCGGCGTCATGATCTCCCAGAGGAAGCGGTCGTGAATCTCCAACTCCGGCAGATCGGCGGCAGAGACGTTGGCGGCGGCCCATTGCGCGCGGTACGCTTCGAGGTCCTGCCAGCGCGGCAAATCCGCGATGGGGCAACTTTGGAACGTATCACCGATCCGCGCGTTTGGCAACTTGAAACGCCCCGCGCCGAGCTCCCGGCATAAGCGCAAAAGGCTTGGAATCATAGGGAGATTTGACTTCAACGGGATCAGGCACAGGGTCGGGTCGATGCCGATGTGACGCAGGCGTTCGAGCACGATCCGCAGCCGGCCGGCATCGTGGATCGCGTCGGGCAGAAACGCCGCGATATCGAGCTGAACACGGGGCCGCGGAATCGGCAGGGCTTCCAGGGCAGCCAGTTCTTCCTCGTCCCCCGCGCAGGCGACCTGAACCTGACAGCCGCCGGCGACGAGTTCCGCGAGGATTTCCGGCAGGGCCGGATGGACCAGCGGGCGCGCTTCAAGGGTGACGAAAAAGACCCCGGCATCGACAATTCGGCCGGCAATCGCCAGCATGGCGCCGTCGCTCAACGGCTGTCCCGGACCGTGCAGGTCCCAGGTCAGGCGGACGGGGGTGTCGAGCAGATCAAGTCCCATGATCAACCGATCGGTTCGAAAAAATCGGGGCGGCCGACGCCGCCCCCTTGTCTGCCTGCATCAGCAGGGGTGGATGCTTCCGGATGCGGTGACGCGGGGCTTGCTGTACTTTTTCATGGCAGTCCTCCTCGGGGAAAGGGCCCGCTACTTCCAGCAGTGCGGGTCGGGTTGATTGAAATCGCCGGTGGTGGCGAAGGCACGGGCGGTGCAGCCGCCCAGGCAGTCGGTGAAGGCGCTGCAGCCGGAGCACTTGCCGGTGGCTTCCTTGGCGCGCATCGCTTTGAGCACGGGGGAATCGAACCAGATGGTGTCGAAGTCGTCGCGCAGGATGTTGCCGACCACCAGCGGGATGAAACCGCACGGGGTGATGTCGCCGTTCGGCCGCAGGTGCAGCGACAGCTTGCCGCAGCTGCTCCCCTTGACCAGCCCCTGCTCCTGGTAGCCGGGGAGCGAGGCGATCACCGGGTCGTCGAAGGAGATCGACAGATCACGAGTCTGCGCCTTGACCGCCAGCGCCTCGACGTAGAAGGCGCGCCACTGTTCGGGCGAAAGATCGAGTTCCTGGCGGTTCTTGAAGCCGCGGCCGCTGCACTTGAAGTTGTGCAGGTAGACCTGGCCGACGCCGTGTTCCCGGGCCAGGTCGAGCAGTTCGCGGAAGGCGTGATGGTTGATGCGCGAGATGACCGCGCTCATGGTGGCGCGGATGCCGACGGCGCGCAGGTGGTCGAGGGCGGCCACCGCCCGCTCAAAAGAGCCGGGCATGTTGCGGAAATCGTCGTGCAGCGCCGGGTCGACGCTGTCGATGCTGATGCCGACGCTCTTGAAGCCGGCCTCGCGCAGCTTTTCGGCCGCCGCCCGGTCGAGGAGCCAGCCGTTGCTGTTCATCGAGACGTTGAGCCCTTTGGCGGTCGCATAGGCGG
>VEPG01000108.1 GCA_012026975.1 Desulfuromonas sp.
GATCACTCGACGTCCGGCGGCCGTCGGGGCAGGGTGAAGTAGAAGGTCGCGCCCTCGCCGACGCGACCCGCGGCCCAGGTGCGTCCGCCGTGGCGGACGATTACCCGCCGCACGTTGGCCAAGCCGATGCCCGTGCCCTCGAATTCCTCCTCGCTGTGCAGGCGCTGAAAGACGCCGAACAGACGGCTGGCGTACCGCATGTCGAAGCCGGCACCGTTGTCGCGCACGAAGAGGACCGTTTCGGACGCATCCGGCGGGAGGCTGCCGATCTCGATCTCGGCCGGGTCCTTGCGGCGCGTGAATTTTATGGCGTTCGCGATCAGATTCTCGAGCACCACCCGCAGCATGGCGCGATCGCCCGCGACGACGGGCAGCGCGGCGATAGTCCAGCGAATGTTTCGATCACGTGTTTCCGGCTCCAGCTCGCGGATGATTTCCTGCACCAACTCGTCGAGCGCGAATTCTGCTCGCCTCATCTCATCGCGCCCCATGCGCGAGAAGGCCAGCAGGTCTTCGATAAGAGTGTCCATCCGCTTGGCGGCGCGGGTGACGGCTTCCATGAAGTGCCGGCTTTCCTCGTCTAGGCCCGACTCGATCTTCTGCCTCAACCGGTAAAGAAAACCGTGGATGTGGCGCAGCGGCGCCCGCAGATCGTGGGACACCGAGTAGGCGAAAGCCTCGAGTTCCTTGTTCGCCGCTTCGAGCCGCGCGGTGCGGTCGGCGACGCGATCCTCGAGTTCGCGGTTGAGCTGCCGAAGAGCCTCCTCGGCCCGTCGGCGCTGGGCGCGGGCGCGCAGCGTGCCGATGCCGAAGGCGAGGTCGCCGGCGAGTTCCTCCAACAGCCATACCTCGCCCGTCCTGAATGCGCCGGCTTCCGAGGCATAGATGCAGAGAGCCCCGAAGATAACGCCGCTCTCGTCCTTCAGCGGCGACGCGATGCTGGAACGATAGCCGCGCCGCAAGGCTTCCTCCCGCCACGGGACGACCTTCGGATCGGTGGCGAAATCCTCGATGCACAAGCTGATTCCTTCGCGGATCGCCGTCCCCATCGGACCCTGCCCACGCTCGGTATCGGCCCAGGTGATGTCGACACCGGCGAGAAAACCGTCTTCGGCGCCGGCCCAGGCCATGGGGCGTACGGTCCTGGCCTCATCGCCTTCGGCATAGCCCACCCAGGCCATGCGATAACCCGCCTCCTCGCAGACGATGCGGCAGATGTCGCCGAGCAGCTCCGGCTCGCTGCCGGCACGAATCAGGGTTTCGTTGCAGCGGCTGATGGCGCGCAACTGACGGTTGAGCTGGTGCAGCGCAGCGCTCTGATCGAGCAACTGGCGTTCGCTCGCCAGCAGCTTTGTGGATGCCTGGTTCAGCGACGCGCCGAGCGCAGCGATCTCGCTCACCGCGTTGGCGACATCGATCTGCTCGCCCTTGTGTTCGTCGAGCCGGCCGGAAAACGCCGAAAGTCTGTCGATCGCCGCGACGATGGGGCGAAGCACGAGGACGATCAGAATGGTGCTGAGCATCACCCAAACCAGGATCAGCAGCAGGGCATTCCGCCAAAGCCGGTCCTGCGCGCGCTGGATGGCCAGCAGGCCGAAATCGACCTTGAGCCAGCCGAGGACGCTGCCGGCGACGATGGGTTGCCAGATCTCGAGCCGATCATACCCGGCGATGATCTTGGGCGAGGCTGGAATCGGCGGAACGAGGCGGCGCGCGGGATCGATGGTCACCCGCGACGGCCCGTTGGCGACAGACTCAATATCCAGGATGAGTTTGCCGCTCGGCTCGACCAGCTGGATGCGCCGGATGTCGGGCAGCTCGGCGGCATGCTGCAGAATAGCCTCGAGCGCGGCGTAATCTTCGACCAGAAGGTGGTGGGCGCAGCTGTCGGCAATGTTGGCGGCCATCACCGTCGCGTTCTCCCGCGCGCCCGCCAGCATGTCCGCGGACTGGTCGCGGGCGGCCAGCCAGCCGAAGATCAGCCCGGTCCCAAGCAGCGTTCCTGTGACGGCGAGGATGATGCGGGACTGCAGCCGGCGCGGCAGCAAGAGCATCCTACCGGCCCCAGTTGGTGAACTTCTTGATGTCGATGGTTTCGAGAGATTGGTAGTCCCGGCGATAGTCGGCAGCGACCGGATCGGACATTCTGACGGACCTGAGGAGTTCGGCGCCTTCCGGCGTGGCGGCCATGGCCAGCACCGCCTTCTGTACCGCCGCGCTCAGGGCTGCCGGCACGCGCGGATGCGCACTCAGGGGATGGGGGGCAATTTCCGGCGAGATCAAGACCTCCCGCAGCTGGTTGCGGGTTTCCTCGGGTTCGTTGTCCAGTTCGGGGATGAACACCGCACCGACGTCGCTTTTGCCGAGGATCACGTTGAGCACGACATTGCGGACCGAACCGGCATATTCCTTGTCGTATTCGAGCTTATTGTTGTATTTCGACAGCATGTCCTGCATGAACACGCTGCAGAGGGATTTGTTGCCAACGAAGGATACCTTCTTGCCAGCCATGTCGTCGACGTTCCGGATCGGTGAATCCGTGCGCACGAAGAGGCCCAGCGTCACCATCTTGCGGCTGCGCACGAGGGGGATGTAGCCGTGCGACTCCCGCGCCACCACCTCCTGGATTGGCGAGGCAAACATGAAGTCCGCCTTCCCGTCCCAGATGTCGCGCTCGAACTCGGCCGTCCGGTCAAACAGCTTGAGCTTGAATTCGGCGCCGGTTTCTTGCTTGAGGCGGTCGAGGAAGGGCGCCCAGATTTTGTGCATCGACGTCGGCGGCGCGAAGGGCATCACGGCGATGGTGTAGACTCGGGCATCGGCCACGGCTATCGGCATGCCTATACCCAATAGAAACAGGAGGGGAGCGAGAAGACGGAGTGCCCGCAGGGCGTTGATCAGGGTCATGTCTCTCTCCGCTGGAGGAAGCACGCTGTTGCCGCACGATGAACAAATTCTAGTTGACGTTCCGACACGGAACCAATTCAGAACCTCGCCCGCTGGTCCGGCAGTGCGTCATCGGCGCCTAAGCCGACGAATTGCGATCCCGTAGAGCAGCGAATTCCACACCACCACGAAGATGCCCAATCCCAGCTGAATGGCGGGGGTCAGCCCGGCGGGGTAGATCACGGGGATCAAGTAATGTTCGATGAATCCGCCGGTGTAGCCCCGATCGCCGGCCATCCACCGCAATTGCTGCTCCCACGGGGTGAGGGGACAGATCCAGCCCTCGATTTCGATGGCCGCGGCCCAGGCCAGGGCGGCCCCGTGGGGCCAGACCAGCCAGCGCCGCCACAGGATCAGACTGGCGCCGAACAGCACGAACACGATGAAGCCCAAGTGCAGCAATACCAGGACGTCTGCCGCCAGTCGATATGCCATCGCCGCCTCCCGGCCCCCTCGTGGACAACGCTGTTGAGAAGGAACCTTCGACAGTGGCATGCGGCCGATCCTTCCCGCGAAGAGAAGGCGGGGCGGGAGCAGATGCCGCGGAGCGTTCGGCGGTACCATCCCATGCGACCGGCGCCTCGGCCCTCGCCCCAACCCCTACCCAGGAACCTATCGATGAAACGACGGCTCAAGGTAGTGTGGGCAAACCAAAAGCCGTTTGCTCACCCTACACCTTGGTCCAGGGAACAATCCGGTGCGAGAAAGCGTACCTTGGTCTCTCTCGCAGAGAGAGGGGCTTTAAACGCCCTTGTGCCACCCGTGGGAGGAGCTTCAGCCGGCGGCCTCGTCGATCAGGCGGCGGGGGTCCATTGGTAGAGCCAGGTCTCCGTGAGGGCGCCCTGGTCGTCGGCCAGATAGCAGCGCAGATCGACCGGTTCCTTGCCGTCGACGATCAGGTCGAAGTTGCAGCGCCATCCCGCCAACTCCCTGATGGGCCGCGCCGCAACCGCGGTGACGGTGCCACGGGAGGCGGAGATCACCGCATTGACCTTGGCGTCCTTCCCCAGCTGATCCAGGCGGCCGCCACGAAAGTCGATGACGAACTTGCGGGACGGCACCGTCTGTTTCTGGCCCGGTATGCCGCCCACCCCGATGCGGGTGGCGATGACCTGGGCGGCGGCGGAGCGGAACGGCGGCTGGTCGCCCCAGTAGAGGCGGTACTTGAAGCTGAGTTCCTTGCCCGGCTCCGCCGGCTCGGCCGGGTTCCAGAACGCCACGATATTGTCGAAGGTCTCGTCGGCGGTGGCGATCTCCACCAACTGCACCGAGCCCTTGCCCCAACCGCCGATGGGCTCGACCCACACCGACGGCCGCTTGTCGTAGTACACGCCGTCGTCCTGGTAATGGTCGAAGTCGCGGTCGCGCTGCAGCAGGCCGAAGCCCCGGGGGTTCTCGTCCAGGAAGGAATTGACCCGGATATGGGGCGGATTGACCAGGGGCCGCCAGATCCATTCGTCGGTGCCGGTCCACAAGGCCAGGCCGTCGGTGTCGTGGATCTCCGGGCGGAAGTCGTCGCTGACCCGGTGGTCGTTTTCGCCGAACTGATACATGGAGGTGAGCGGCGCAACCCCGAGCCGTTCGATGGCCTTGCGGGGAAACAGATGGGCCTCGATCTGCATCACGGTGACATCGCCCGGTTTGATCACGAAGCTGTAGGCGCCCGCGATGCTGCGGCTGTCCAGCAGGGCATGGATCGTCACCGCCTCGGAACTTGCCAAGGGTCGTTCCAGCCAGAACGACCGGAACTCGGGAAACTCCTCGGGCCGGTTGAGGCCGGTGTCGACCGCCAGGCCGCGGGCCGACAAACCGTACTGCTTGGAACCGCCCACCGCCCGGAAATAGCTGGCGCCGAGGAAGGAGAACACGTCCCGCGCCCAGTCCGACTGGGCATGGACCCGGAAGCCGGCGAAGCCCAGGTCGCCCACCTTGCCCGGCACCTTGACCCCCTTGCCGTAGTCGAACAAATCCTTGGAGTAGTGGATGGGCTTGGCCAAACCATCGGCCACTTCATGGATGGTGACCGGATGCTTGAAGAACAGCCCCAGGTGGAACAGCTTGGCCTGGAACGGCAAGCCTTCTTCCCGCCACAGGGCTTGATCGTCCCGGAACCGGATCGACTGGTAACCGTCCCAGTCCAGGCCGGTCACCCAGGCGGGCAGCTTGGCGGCCGGCTGGACATAGTCCGCTTCCGCCAGCCGCTTGGCTTCGGTCCTCAACCATTCCTTGTTGAAAGCCACCCCGTCCGGCTCGTCGCCCGCCAGGGCGGAACCGGACCGGCTCAGCACCGGATTGAGGACACCCCAGGCGGCCAGGGCGAGAATATGGTGGAGAACTTCGCGTCGCGTCATCATGGCTGGAAAACGTGTGGTGATCGGAACTCCGCTATTTTACCAGCTGAGACCGAATTGCCATCCCCACGGGGGACATCTTCCGCCGATCGTCCGGATTTGCCGCTACCCGCCCTTCAGGCCATGAAGCAGCGCAACGCCAAGGTTTACCAGGGCCAGCGCGATCAAGACATAGACCGTGATCTGCATGCCCCAAACCCTGGACCGGAGGGATTCCCGCAAAAGTCCGCGGGCATGCAGAACCCGCCCGGCCAACAGACTGATGCCGCCGGCATGGAGCAGCGCCGCCGGGGCGCCGCTCAACTCGGCCAGCCCCAACAGGAGCAGGGACAGCGGTATCGTTTCCACCGCGTTGCCATGGGCGCGGATGGCATTCCGCAAGTCCGGATCGCCACCATCGCCCAGCCGAATTTTCTTGGCGCGGCGCAGCCTGACAACCTGCCAGATCAACCACACCAGCAGCAGCGTCGCCAGCGCCGCATAGAAGGAACTGATCATTGCGCCACCTTCAGGCGCAATGGGTCATGTCGTAGCTGATGGCCGTGATGGATGCGCCTTGCGGATCGCGCAATATGCAGAACCGGCCCACGCCGGGAATGTCGGTGGGCGGCATGCAGATCTCGGCACCCAGCTGTTCGGCCTTGGCGGCGGTGGCATCGACGTCGTCCACCGTCACGCAGCAGCCCCAATGCGGCGGAACGCCTGCCATGTCCGGAGGCAGGGCCATGATGCCGCCGACGCCGTCGCCGCCGGCCTTGACCACGTGGTAGGGGATCAGCGGTTCCTTGTACTCATATTCCCAGCCGAACAGGCTGCCGTAGAACGACTTGGCGGCCTCCACGTCGCTGGTCATCAGTTCGCACCAGCTGAAGGCCCCGTGTTTCATGAATGGATTGGACATCTTGCTGCTCCGTCATCAAAGAATTTCTCAGGCTCCAAGTCTCCCGTCAGGGCCGTCGAAGCCCGCCTGACTTGCTTTATGCAAGCGATTCGACTGTCGCACACATCGCCGCGCGACGCAAGCGCACGACCTCACCCCAGGTTTTCGGCCTCCCAACGATCGAGTTGCTCCAGCACGCCGTGAATGAAACCTTCGCGGTCGGCCTCCAAGCGTTGGGCCAGCTCCGGCGGCAATCGCGCGCTCCCCAACTGGCGGCTGGACCAGAGGGTGATTTCCACCAGGCTGTGGATCAGGTCCTTGCCGGAAGCGCTGAGGTAATACAGTTTGCGGGTTCCGCTGCGGGGGTGAGGAACGCATCGCACCAGCCCGGCCTCCGTCAGGCGGCGCAACCGGTCTGCCAGGATATTGGTGGAGATGCCCTCGAACGAGTTGAGGATGTCCTTGTACTCGTGCAGGTTGCGCAGCATCAGGTCGCGCACGATCAGCAGGGTCCAGCGGTCGCCCACGATATCCAGGGCATGGGCCAGCGGGCAGGGCGAACTGTCCCTGTGGCAAAGCAGTTTGGGCATCGGCTGGGACGGGGAGCCGACTTCAGCGGTCCACCCGCATCATTCCGCCAGCAGGGTTTCCACCTTTTTCCGGATATCGGCCGCCTCTCCCTTGCGAAAGCCCAGATGGACATGGCGGATGACACCTTTCTTATCGATCAGGTAGGACGACGGCATGGCCATCACCCCGAAGGCGCTGGGGCAGTTGCCATCGGGATTGCCGGCGATGGTGAAGCGAACCGGGCGCTTGGCGAGAAATTCGTCGGCGTCCTCCCGCTCCTCGTCCACGTTGAGGGCGATCAGTTCCAGGCCCTTGCTCTTCAGCTCGCCGTTCATCTTATCCATGAACGGCATCGATTCGGCGCAGGGCCCGCACCAGGACGCCCAAAAATCCACATAGACCACCTTTCCGGGCTGTTTGAGGCTGATCGGCTTGCCATCGGCGAAGTTGACGAGTTGGCAATCGGGAACCGGATCGCCCACCGCCGCGGCATGGCCGGACTGGGCGATGAAGAGGGTCAGGGCGAGCAAGAAGCGGAACGACGTTTTCATGGAGGAGACGGGATGAGGAGTTGTACGAAGGGAACACGGCAGCTAGCGGTGCCCGCCGGAATCTGGACTTTGCCGGATCGGAAGGGAGCTTGGCAAGGGTTTTCCAGACGATACAGCGCGTCGCCATTCCGCGCGGCCGCAATGCAGGCTCGGCAGGGCGCATTAAAAGGGCAGCATAACGCCGGACGCTGGTTCGGCGCACCGTGACAACCACCAGAATTCATGGAGTTAGCTCCTTCCCTCGACCCTTACCTAGCCTTCTGCCACGGGGACAGCCCTCCCGGCCCCATGGCCCGCGGATTGTGGCCACGGGTCGAGGGACCACGCTCCAACTGCACGGCATCCGGCTACGGCGCCAGATAGCCGGAAAACGGCTGCAGCGGCGCCGCCGCGCCGTCGGCTCCGGTCGCCGGGACCACCAGGTACTCGTCCTTGGCGAGGCCGGCGCCGAGCGGATTGCCCGCCGCCACGGCTGACGGGTCGCCCACGTGGCCGCTGGGTATGGCAATCTCCGGATGGTCGAAAGGCGCCTTCTGGTAGCGTACCCGGTCGTCGGTGAGGGTCTTGAGGAACGCCACCAGGTCCTGCCGGTTCGGTTCGGAAAACTGCAGGTTATGCAGCTGGAACACCCGGGTGACCTGCTTGGCGTCATTGCTGTAGTTGCCGCCGCGAGTATAGAACTCGATCACCTGCTCCAAGGTCGCCATGCTGCCGTTGTGCATGTAGGGGCCGGTCAATTCGATGTTGCGCAGCGTCGGCACCTTGAAGCTGGCCTTCACCGCCGCCGCCATCTTCAGGCTGCCCGGCCGGTTCAGCTCGGCCCGCGCCGCCTCCACGGTGGGCAGGAAGGCGTTGGTGGTCGCCGGCAGGAAGCAGCCTGCCGTGTCCTGGGGCTGCGGCGTGATGCCGTCAACGGGCCGAAACAGGCCCGGAGTCGGATAAGGGGGATCGTAGTTGATGGCGAATTCCTCCTGGAAGTCGCAGGCGCGCACCGTGGTGACTTCGTTCGGGTCCACCACGCCAGCCGGATTTCCCGCCAGATGCTGCAGATACTGCAGGCTGTAGGACAGTGGATTGCCGAAGTCGTCGGTGCCGCCCAGCCCCAGGTCCGCCGCCTCCTCGGCGACACCGGTGGAGGCGAAGCCGGTATCGTAGAACACCGTGGTGGCCGTCACCGGGATGCGCTCCACCACGTTGGTGGTGGTGCTGATTTCAAAGCTCGGTTCGCCGAAGGCTTCCGGATGGGTCTTGGCAATGGCCGCATTGGCATTGACCGCGGCCGCGCTGAAATTGGGGCCCAAATGGCACAAGCCGCACATATTCAAGCGGAACTGTTCAAGGCCGCGAAGCTCCGCCGCGCTCAGTTCCACCGGCTGGTTGGCTCCGTCGCGGACACTGGTGTCGAACCGTGACTGGTCGGAGACCAGCGTGCTCTCGTACAGCTGTATCGCCAGTCCGAAGAACATCCCGAAATTGGCTTCCATCTGGCTGTAGGGGGTCTGGCCGGGAGGCCCGCCGAACTCCCCCCGCCGCGAGTAGGACCAGTACTTGTTATTGAAGGCGCGCATGACGAGCTCGGTATAGGTGGTATTGAGGCCGGCCTTCAGGCTGCCGGCGCTGCTGAAGCTCAAGCCGCCCAGCACGCCGTCGTTCCAATGGACCTTCTGGTTCTGCAAGGGCCGGCGCGCCAACAGCTTGCGGCCGATATCGGGCAGGCGCCGCTGGCTGCAAGACATCTCGGTCGTGTTCAAGGGCGGCGCCGTGGCCAGCGACGCCAGCGAGGAATTCACCAGATGCAGCCGCTGTTTCTTCGCCGAGCGCGCGCTGACCTTTACCCAGACGCCGGCGTCCGGGTCGCGTTCGCCCCAGGGGCTGGAGCCGTTGAATACGTTGTTGGCGCGGCCGTCCCAAAAGCTGCGGTGGTTGAAGACGGCATTGATCACGGTGGGCGCGTTGCGCGGCGTCACCCTGCGGGTGCCGGTCCCGTTCGCGTGAAACAGCCCGTCGACGCCGCGGTCGCAACTGTCGGCACTGCCGCTGAAGCGGCTGGCGGAGCGGAAATCGCCGCCGAAGGTTCCCGACGAGCCGGTCACGTTGTCGGTCTCGTAGGTCACCGGGGAGAACTCCTCCAGCGGTTGCTGGCGCCGATGCAACGGAAAGTCGGACAACCTCAGGCTGCGGTTGGGACCCAATGCCTCGCCACCGGCATCAGCGCCGAATTGCTTGGCTTCCGGTGCGATCGACTGGCCGCCGGGGGAGATCTGATTCTTGACCCGCCGATCGGCGCCGGCGTGGAAATGGCAGGACCCGCAAGCCATGCCGTCGCTCCCCACGTTGACGTCCCAGAACAGCGCCTTGCCCAAGGCGATGGCGGCGCTCCGGTCGACCACGATGGGTTCGGCTCCATCCAACAGACCCGGCACTTCCGGCACCGGCAGGTGTTTGAGGCTGATGGGCATGGGCCCCAGCGGCAGGTCGAAGGCAGCGGCGCCGAAACTGGCAAGCAGGCCGCCGAGCAGGAAGATGGCCCAAGGGCAATGACGAGACACGGTCATGAGGGTCTCCGAAAAACGATGGAATAACGGATCGACTGTGGGAGCCGCCGGCCGGATGCCGACGAAAAAAGCCGATGAGCCGCCTCGGCGGCTCATCGGCCCGTCCTTACTTTGGCGCACACCCGCGCCATTCCCTGAATCAAGCCCGCAACGCGGCCGGATTTCCTCCTGAGGTCCGGGGCCGCCGGTTTAAGCGGCCATCCGCCGGCGCGCCGTGCCCACCAGGCCCGCCAGAGCGCTGCCGAACAACCAGACCGCCGCCGGCACCGGCACCGCGCTCACCTTGACGTCGATGGCACTGCCGGTGAGGGAAGCATTGGCACCGCTCACGAATACCGTGTACCAGCCGGCTGCCAGATCGCTCAGGATCAGGGAGGCGGTGGTGATGCCGCCGCTGCTGCTGACGCTCCCGGTGATGCCGCTCTCATACAGGTTGTCGATGCTGACGTCGTTAACCCCGGAGTTGACCGGCTGGCCGAAGGAATTGGAGGCATAGCTGTTGCCCGAATTCACGTAGCCCAGGGTCTCCACGATCCCGGCGCCCCCCGGCGTGGTGGCGGTGGCCCAAATCAGGCCGTTCTGGCCGGCCTGGGCGACCTGGCTGAACTTGTGGATGGCACCGTTGGTACCACCGCTGGCGCCGATGGTCGCGCCGGTATAGCTTGAGTTGGTGCGGTACAGGGTGAAAGCCGGGGCGATGGTCGCGGTGGTACCGGAAGCGCTGACGATGGTGTCGGAACTGCCGGTCAGCTGGAAGCTGAGCCAGGAACCCTGCATGCCCCAGGCGTCATAAGCCAGCGCCGAGTTGCCGGTCCAGCCCTGCTTGTTGGAGTTGGCGGCGGTGTTGGTGATGGTGGTGCCCGGTTCGAGCACGTTGTCGGTTCCCACCCAGGCGGCGGCGGCGGGCATGGCGACGGCGAAGCTCAGGGCAACGGCGGTCAAGGTCGTTTTCAGAACGGTCAACTTCATAAGAGTCTCCAATTGCCCGCGGCGCGGTTGCGGCCAGGGGCCATAGTCATTATTGAAGGGAGCGGGAGCGACCGGCCGAATGTGGCGGACGGCAACCCCCAATCACCGAACCGGCCGCGTAGTCCCCAACCCGGAGATCGGCAGAATCCGAGAATTGATGGGCAGTGCGGCTCCCCCGGTTCGCAGGGGGGCAACCCGGCCGTCTTCCCGAACGGGAAGACCCGAAGCTTTCCGACCCCGTCTCGCGGCGGGTGTGGCGAGGCGCCGGAGCGGAGGCGCAAGTGAGATGCTCCGGCGGCTGCTGAGTTGCAGCATTTGTGCCACGATTAAAAGGGATATTTCAGGCCTGACCAACCAGCATCAATCGATTGATTTTCTGACGATTTGAGACGAGAGCGACGGTTGGTTGCCGGGAAGCCGGCAAAAACGTTCGGAATCGGAGCTGGTCGCCATGCGTTATCCCACACCCCCTCCGGCAAATCCCACAGCCGGCTCGCTCGCCGCGAACAGCCGCCGCCGCAGGCCTACTGAAACCGCAAGGCCTCGATGGGCCGCAGGTCGGCTGCCTTGAGGGCCGGGTAGTAGCCGAAGAAGATGCCCACTCCCGCGGCGACGCCAAAGGCGAGCAGGGCGGACCACAGGGTCACCACCACCGGCATCTCGGCGAAACGCGCCACCGCCCAGGCCCCGGCCACCCCGATGGCGGCGCCGATGAGGCTGCCCACCAGGGAGATCAGCACCGCCTCCAGCAGGAACTGCAGCAGGATGTCGCGGCGGCGGGCGCCGATGGCCATGCGGATGCCGATCTCGCGGGTGCGCTCGGTCACCGACACCAGCATGATGTTCATGATGCCGATGCCGCCCACCA
>VEPG01000025.1:0-3549 GCA_012026975.1 Desulfuromonas sp.
GCGTTGCGGGGGGAGCCGGATGCGGCTGGGCGGCGGCGGCCCGGCGGCGGCCGGTGTCGGCGTTGCGAACAGGCCGCCCTGCTGCTGCAGGCCGAGCCATTGCTGTTGGAAGGCCGCCTCGTCGGGGCTGCCGAGGCGCTGCCGCATCTGTTCCTTGAGCAGCTCCGGATAGCGTTCCCAGGGGCAGGCCTGCCGCGGGCCGCCGCCGAGGCGTCGGGCCAGCTCCAGCAGCACGTCGGGGAAGGCGCGGCTGTCGTGCAGGGGGTTGACGATCGGCTGCTGCAGGCCGACCACGGGCGCGCGGATCCCGCGGTCGGGGGCGACGACGTCCCACCCCTCCAGAGCGGAGTGTTCGGGGAGCACCAGGTCGGCCAGGCGGGCGGTATCGTCGAGCATCCGGGTCATGCAGACCACGAACGGCACCCCGGCCAGTCGTTCCTGGAACCCCAGCGCCGGCGGCAGGCTGTACACCGGGTCGCTCCCCCGGATCAGCAGGGTGTCGCAGCGGCCGGCGGCCATCTGCCCGATGAAGGCGCGCAGCCCGGCAAAGCGGCTGTCGGCCGGGTCTGGCGCGGCTGCGGCAAGATACAGCCCGCCCGCCTGCCCGAGACTGCCGGTCAGGATGTTCAGCAGCTGGATCGCGCTGCCGGCCTCCACACCGTTGCTCTGCCAGGCCACGCCGTCGCCGGCCATGGCCAGGGCGGGGCGGATGGACGCCAGATCGAGGGCGGTTGCGGTGAAGTCCGCCAGGGAGATGTCGGCCGCCGCGCTGACGGCCCGCGGGGTGTAGGCCGCCAGCTGTTCCAGTAAAGCATTTGCCTCGAGGCCGGCCGTCTGCAGCGCCGCCCGGTCATGGGCTCCCAGCCGCAACAGCTCCCGGGCCAGCCCGAGCGCCAACACCCCCTCGGTGCCGGGGCGGGCCGGCAGCCAGCGGTCGGCGGAAGCGGCGGTCAGCGACAGCCGCGCCCCGATATAGGTGAAGCGGCCGCGCACGGTCGGCCGCGCCTGGCGCATGGCGCCGAAGCCCTGGCCGTAGCGGACCGGGGAGAGGTGCGTTTCCAGGAAATCGGCGCCGAAGGCCAGCAGGTACTGGGCGCCGGCCAGATCGTAGTCGGGGACGCCGTCGATGCCGTAACACTGCCGGGACACCCGGCGCTGCCACTCGGTGCCGAGCCAGTCCCAGGTCAGGGGCTGGCGGTAGCCGTAGCCGTCGCAAAAACGTGCGACCAGGGTCGCCAGGGAGCCGGTCAGCGGCGCCGTGAACAGAGCCAGGCGCCCGGTCTGCCCCCGGGCCCGCAATCCGCTCAGCCGTTCGGTCAACCGGTTGAGTGCCTGCTCCCAGCTGATCGGCACGAAGCGGCCGGAGCCGCGTTCCCCCTCGCGCTGCAGCGGCTGGCGGATCCGGTCGGGATGGTAATGGTCCTGCAGCGCCGCCTGCCCCCGGGCGCAGAGCCGGCCGCGATTGACCGGATGCAGCGGGTTCCCTTCGAGCTTCTTCGCCCGCCCCTCGCTGACCCGCACCAGGATGCCGCAGCCGGCGGGACACTGGCGGCAGACGCTGGCGTAGTCGTCGGCCTGGCCGGGAACGGTCCCGTCCTCGGGGGGCACCAGGAACGGGATCAGCTTCTCGTTCCCTTGCCGGCAGCCGGCCAGCGCCACGCCGGCGGACGACATGCCGGTCAGTTTGAGAAAGGTGCGACGCTTCATGGTCGGGCCCCTAAATGTGGCAGGTCCAGCAGTCGATGCTGGCCTGATGTTCCCGGTGACAGCCCAGGCACCAGCCCATCTGCAACTTGATGCCGCGGGTAATGCGCTCCATGCCGGCCACGTCGCCATGACAGAGGACGCAGTCCAGCTTCGCGCGCAGGTGCATCATGTGGGGGAAGGACACGTGCTCGGGGAGGGCGTAGACCCTGACCCAGGCGATCGGTTCCTGCCGCTTCATGTAATCGAGCAGCTTGATGATTTCCGGCCGGTCGGCGGCGATATACAGGTGGCACGCCTGGCAGGTGGCCAGCGGCGGGATGCCGGCCGGTCGGGCGCTGTCGACGCCACGGTGACAGAAGCGGCAGGGGATCCGGTAATCACCGGCATGCAGGCGATGACTGAAGGCCAGCGGCTGAACGGGGGAGGGGTCGCGGGTATCGATGGGGAGATGGTAAATCAGGGCCAGGGCCGCAGCCAGCATGCCGGCCAGAAACACCGCGGCAACAATGATCACGACTCGCTTCACGGCAACCCCTGCCAGGCCCGCGAGATCAGTTGTAACAACTGGAATTAGCTCAAGCGCCGGCTCAATGCGGATGTTTGGTAAAGCGTAGCAGTGGTGGGGGGGTTGTCAAACCGTCAGCGGCCGAACTCTTCCTGTAGCTCGATGTAGGCCCGCTGCAGGTTGACCTTGATCAGCTGCTGATAGCCGCTCATCTGCCGGTAGGCCGGCATGTCGAAATCCTTCATCACCTTGTCAAGGGAGTCGCCGCGTTCAACCCGCGCCAGCACGGCGGTCAGGAATTCCCTGAAGAATTCCTTGAAGGCCGAGACTTCCTCGACACCGCTGACCGGTCCGGTGCCGGGGATGATCTTCTCGGCGCCGAGCTGTTCGAGAAAGTCCAGGGCCAGCACCCATTCGCGCATGTAGCCCCCGCCCATGTAGCCGACGCTGTTCACGTAGAAGAGGTCGCTGGCGAATACCACCCCGGCTTCGGGGATGAAGGTCACCACGTCGCCGGCACTGTGGCCGCGGCCGAGGTTGGTGAGGATCACCGTTACCCCGCCCGGCTTGAGGGTCAGCCCTTCGTTGAAGAAGAGGATCGGAAAGTTTGGTTTGCGGACTTCGTTGTTCATGTCCTGCCACGTCTGCCAGGCCATGATGACATCCTGGCTCGGCGGGAAATCGAAATCGACGTGGGTGTAGCCGGCATGGTGGTGGGCGAGCACGAAGTAGCGGACCGGCTTGGAGGTCCGCGCGGCGATTTCGGCCTGGAGGTCCTGGATGGACTCTTTGGTCATGTGGGCCCCGGCGGCAACCACATACTGCTCGCCGATGACGAACATGGCGTTGCTGGTCGCTTTCCCGCCGACCTTGGCAATTGCCGCATAGACGTTGTTGCCGAGGGGTTCGATCAGGAAACTGTCCTGCAGCGGCGCCGCCGGTTTGGCCGGGACCGGCGCCGGCGGTTGTGCCTGGGCGATCACCAGCGGCGCGTTTGGCGCGGCGGGTTGCGCAGCCACGGCCTTGCTGGCGACAGCTTTCTTCGGCGACTTTTTATTGGCGGCAGCCGCAGGGGTCGCGACCAGGGCAAGCCCGATGAGCAGCAATATGGCCAGGCGCAAAAATCGGATCATGTCGGCATCATAGCAGGCAAAGCGGCCCCCCGGCAACCCGCGCGGGCGGGCGGTTTTGCGGTTGCATTGCCGGGGAGGATGGGGTATAAATCATACCCCGCGCGCGGTTAGCTCAGATGGATAGAGCGCTAGCCTCCGGAGCTAGAGGTCACAGGTTCGAATCCTGTACCGCGCGCCAGAATAAAATCCAGGGGCGGCGGGGGG
>VEPG01000025.1:3587-11147 GCA_012026975.1 Desulfuromonas sp.
GCCAGAATAAAATCCTGGGGCGCCGGGTCGCAAGACCCGGCGCCCTTTTGTCGTTTTTTCAGGGGGGAACGATGCCGCTGGACAACGATCTGGCGGAGCTTTACGGGGTTGGCGTCAAGGTTTTGAACCAGGCGGTAAAGCGCAATATCAGCAGGTTTCCGGCAGATTTCATGTTCCAACTCAACACGGAGGAGTTCGCCGGGTTGAGTTCTTTAAGGTCACAAATTGTGACCTTAAAGAATGGTCGCGGAACCCACCGGAAATATCTCCCCTACGCTTTCACTGAGCAGGGGATCGCCATGCTTTCCAGCGTGCTCAACAGCGAGCGTGCGGTGCAGGTGAACATCGCCATCATGCGGGCCTTTGTGCAGATGCGCGAACTGGCCCTGTCCAACCGGGAGCTGGCGCGCAAGCTCGACGAGCTTGAGAAAAAGCATGCCGAGCATGACCGGCAGTTTGTCGTGGTCTTCGACGCGATCCGCCAGCTGCTGACGCCGGCGGAGAAGCAGGGGCGGAAGATCGGGTTCGGGCAGAACGGGTAGAAGTGTTTGAGGGCCGGGATCGTGGTGGCGTGAATTAAGTATCCTGTCGCCGAAATTCGCGACACTGATATTTCAAGACCTGACCCCGCAGCTCGCAAAACTTGGTAGACACGCTAGGTTCAGGGTCCAGTGGCCGTAAGGCCGTGGGAGTTCGAGTCTCCCTTTCGCACCAAGTTAAGAAAAAGGGCTGTAACCTTAAAGGGTTGCAGCCCTTTGGTTTTTTTCTGGTTACTGCCGGTTGCAGATCAGTCCTCCGTGGCCGGCTCCGACGAACAGTCAGTCAATCGGCGTTCTTCTTTGCCTGGTGCCGGGTTCGTTTTTTGCGAGGAGAGCTGGAAGATACCAAGGTGTGAGGCGACATTTGCCAACGTTGAATGGAAGCCGGGGGCGGCTGATTTGATACGGCCCAGTACGGCAAAAGATCAGAATGCTCCTCCTCGTCTGAATGAAACCGTATTGCCAAAAACATACATGCGACATGGTGTGTCGCAATTACGTGTTACCTTGATCTCGCCTGATCGGGAAAGAGGTTGCGCTGGATAACATCTGATCAAAAGAGGCTAATAGGGGGTTGTCATGGCGGGAGTGCTCGAGTTCATCAGCAACAAAGTGAAGAGAATCTCGCGACAGGGCAAGCTTGCTGACACTTACGACGATTACCGGCCTTTTCTCGGGATCTGGCTGCTCGAACTGGCTCTCATGCTGGGGTGGTACGACTCGAAGACGAGCAGGAAGAGGAAGCGATTCAACTGGCCGGATGCGTTTTATGACGATGACTTCCGTGAGCTGACCGGCATCGAAGTGCCTCCTGTGCCTGATGATGACGACGAATCCTGCTCGAGAAGCAACCGTTGGGACCCGGGCAAGACTGCCGCCAAAAAAATCCTGCAGCGGCGACTGGCGGAACTCCGCAAGGAAAAGATTTCAAAGGACCTCCCCCTGTTCCGGAACATTTCACTGCTTGCGGAAATTCTCGGCCTGACCAGGGCCGACCAGGCCCTGTTGGCGTTCACGGTCATAGTGATGCTTTTTCAGGAGTTTCGGGGTGCCATCGCGTCCCGTTGCGTCAAGACCTCGCATCATCTGCTTTGCCAGATCCTTTCCCGTTTGTCCGGCGTCAATGAAGACGAATTTCACCAGTCTCTCGGTGAAAACGGGCTTCTGGTCGGAACCGGCATGATCAAGATATCGATCCGGATACGGGACCTTGAGGAGAAGCTCGAGATCAGCAGCCTGCTTGTCGGGGTGCTGATGAGGACGTATAACGGCAAGGAGGCTCTGGCTTCGAGGTTCGTCAGAAGGGCGGCAAAGCCCGGTATCAGCCTGGACAGCTTCCCTCATCTGCAGCAGGATACGGAGATTCTGCTCCCTTATCTCCGAAAAGCGGCCAAAGACAAGGTGGCCGGAGTCAACATCCTTCTGAGCGGCAGACCGGGGGTTGGGAAAACCGAGTACGCCCGGTGCCTGGCCGAAATGCTGGGGCTCGAACTGTACGAGATCGCCTATGCCGACGATGACGGGGATTCGATCAAGGGCGAAGCAAGGCTGCAGGCCTACAACTTTTGCCAGCGGCTGCTTGCCCGCAGTTCCAATACGGTGATCGTGTTCGACGAGATCGAGGACGTGTTCCCGCAGGCCTCCATCTTTGAGTCGAGGGGTGAGCAGATCGGCGGGAAGGCCTGGGTCAACCGGACCATGGAGAGCAATCTCACTCCGGCTATCTGGATCAGCAATAACATCGACCAGATTGATCCTGCCTACCTCAGGCGGTTCGACTATTCGATCGAGATCCCGACCCCTCCCCGTGGAGTGCGCCTGAGCATTGCCCGGCACCACCTGAAATCCTTCGTGCCGTCAACGGGATGGCTGGAGCGGATCGCAGCGAATGAGGATCTTGCGCCGGCGCAGTTGGAGCGGGCTGCCCGGGTTGCCCGGCTGGCTGCAGGCACTGACCGGGAACGTGCCCGCCAATTGGTGGATCAGGTGCTTGAACGGAGTTGCCGGTTATTGAATTGTTCCGCGACCCCGACCGGGAACGTGCTCCGTACCGGCTACCGGCTGGACCGGCTCAATACCGATGCCGATATCCCCGGGATCCTCGAGGGGCTGAAGTGCCGGCCGAAGGGAACCTTCTGTTTCTACGGCGACGCCGGTACCGGCAAAAGCGAGTTGGCCCGCTACCTCGCCGACCAGACCGGGCGGCCGGCCATCGTCAGGCGGGCCTCGGACATCCTCGGGAAATACGTCGGCGAGTCGGAGAGAAACATCGCGCGGATGTTCAACGACGCAAGGAGCCAGGGGGCGGTGCTGATCCTCGACGAGGCGGACAGTTTCCTGACGGACAGGCGCACGGCTCAGAAGATGTGGGAAGTGACCATGGTGAACGAACTCCTCACCCAGATGGAGTCCTTCGAGGGGATTTTCATCTGCACCACCAACCTCATGGATAAAATGGACCAGGCGTCCCTTCGCCGGTTTGCCTTCAAGGTACGGTTCTTCCCGTTGACCTCCCGGCAGCGCGTGGAGATGTTCCATGACGAACTGATCAGGCTGGGAGAGGCCGTGACGGCGTCAGGGCCGTGGGCGGGCCGGGTCGCGGAACTCGACGGGCTCACGCCGGGGGACTTCTCCGTGGCGGCCAGGCAGTTGGAGCTGACGGGCGCGCCGGCGACGGCGGAGAGGTTCTACAACCAACTGGAAAAGGAGTGCGCAGCCAGGACGGGAACCGTCCAGCGCAGAATCGGCTTCGCGGTGTGAACGTTAAATGGTTCGAGAAATTGACGATGCATGCGACATGCTGTGTCGTCAGCCTGTGGCAAGGTGGTCATGAAGCCGGAAAGGAGACATTGACGAATGACCCGTTATCTCAGGGACAAAAACCGGACCCGGAGGCAGATTCATGACGACCTTGCTTCCGGAAAGGATGCTGAAGAAAAGCCCCCCATTGTCGATGGCGGGACAGCAGTCCGTGCCCCGCAGCCGTATCTGGTCTATTTTTACGACTATTATCGACGGGCGCATGAAAAAGGGATGACAAGTCTGGCTGAAGTCGAAGCAAGAGAGCAGTGGTGCCACCTCCTCGACCTGATCAACCAGTGGGATCCCATCGGGCTGATTGCACTCGGATGTCCTGATGATGAGTATGAATGCCTTGCCGTTGAAATCATGCAAATGCTGGACGCCGGGGCGACGGCACAGCATCTGGCGGCGGAAATGGCCATCCATCTCCCGGAACATTTCGGGGCTACCGTCAAGCGGGATGGGCATGGATTCTTCCCGGCAATGATTGCCTGGTACCATGGCCGGTGGCGCAACCTGACAGAGTGAAGGAAATCGGTGTCCGGATGAAAGCGATGAACCCTTTTGCCGAAGCACTGTGGCAAGTCTACTGGGAACATGTCATTCGCGATGCCGGTGCCGCCCTTGCCGAAACTGTCTGGCCGGAAATTGCCCGGAGCCGCGTGCGCAAACGCATTCATCAGGCACTGGTGAAGATCCGGCCGGAAAATCATGTCGAACGGGTCTTTGCTTTTTGGTGCGGCCTTTACGGGCGCACCTCGGAACGTGACGAATATCTGCGCCGGCGCAGGGGCGGCAAGCCTGCGTTGCCGGACCATCCGCTGCTTGACCTGAGCGACTGGAACATGCCGGACACTTGCAGGTTGATTGTTTTCGAGGAGCAGCGTGACGCCCTGTTCCGCAAGCTGTGCGATCCGCTGATGACGAAAGGCAAAATTTCCCGGCGCGTCGACACACTCCAAAGTCTGATGAGTGAAGCGGAAAGCTTTCAGGTCTTTCGGTCATGGCTGAATCCAAACCTTAGGCAAAAGCTGGCCGAGGAGGAACAGGCGACGATATACGCCGCTGTCTGGCCCGGTCTCGGCGCAGGGTGGGGCTACTGCTATCACTCGGTCCTGGTGAGCCGGGCGGAGGCGTTGGCGCAGAAATCATCCCGATAAAAATCCATGCAAGGAGAGTGGTATGAAACGAGTCGTTGAAAAAGTTGCAACAGATTTCAACCTTACGAAGAAACTCGGGAAGGCCGTTGTTGATTCAGTTGTCGACGGGCTGATTATGACGATAAAGTCTGGTGACAAGCTGCGCATCAATGGTCTTGGGACATTCAGCATCAAAGCCAGGCCAGCGCGGACTGCACGTCATCCACGCACTGGTGAGAAAATTTCCGTTCCTGCCAAACGGGTTCTCAAATTCACGCCCGTAAAAGACCTGAAGGAAGTGCCGGATTAGATCCATCATCATGACACGGAGCGGGGCCGTCGCGTCATTTTCGCCATGAGCAAGTACGGTCCGTGAATAATCCCCGGCGGGGCCATTAATTGATTGGAGATGATTGCGGGGAAAGCTATGATGACCACTCGCATGGATGCTTGTTATTGACCGCAGGGGGCCATGATCCATTTTCTCCTCACTCCTGACCGTTCCTCGTCCCTGGCCCTCAAGCGTCGGGTGGCGGAGCAGGGCGCCCGCGATGACGTGGTGATCGGCACCTGGCCGGAACTGCTGACGCTTGCCCAAAACTGCCACATCCTCCCAACCCCGCAGGGCGACTGGCAGGAAAGGTTGACCGCCGCCATCCGCGCGCCGGGGGAAGCCTTCTGGGCCGAATCGCTGAAAAACGTGCCGGCCGAGGAAGAGGCTGTTGTCGCCATGGTCGGGCAGCACCTCACTCTCCTCCTCGAAGGGCTGGGGACGGAGCGGAGTTTGGAGGCCCTTGCCGGTGCCGCCGGCACCGGCCGGCCCGGCCGGCGCGTGCGGGATTTCATCGCGCTGCATGCGGCCATGGGGCAACTGCTGCCGCCGGAACTGGCGGCGATCCGGGAGATGCTGGCGGCGCCGCCGGAAAGGGTGCTGCGCGCGGTGCGAGTCTACCGTCGCGACGGTTGGCCGCGCCTTAACCCCTGGCAGCGGGCTCTGATCGATACGCTCAACCGGCGGGCAGACTCCCCCTCACCCGAACTCGCGACGTTGCTGGAAACCCTCCCCGCCTCGCCGTCGGCACCTGCGGACTCCCTGCTCGGGCATCTGCAGGCGAATCTGTTCACGGTCGTGCCCAAAGGGCTGACCGAGACGCGGCCGCGCGATGCGACGGTCCAGTGGCTGGGCTGCCGCGACTGCCTCCAGGAGGCCGAGATCGCCGCCGGCATGGTGCAACGGGCCATGGCCGATGAACCGGCACTGGCATTCAGCGACTTCGCCCTGCTGTTACCGCGCGACGAGCGCTATCTGCAGGCGGTCGATGAATGCTTCGCCGCTGCCGGCCTCCCTCTCGCCGGACTGGAGAGGGAGACGGCGCTGCGTGATCCCGGTCGCGAAGCGGTCCATTATTTTCTGCTCGGCACCCGTGGGCTGGCGCCTTCCATGGCCCTGGCGACCCTGCTCACTTCCCCCCTCATGCCGTGGGATGCGCAGGTCGGCAACCGTCTCGCGCAGAAAGTTGCCGAAGGGGATTTCAACGTCAGGCTCCCCGATGACGCCGAAACCGGGCACCAGGCCATGTTGGCACTGGTCCGCCAGCGGGTGGCCTCGGCCGCAGAACTCGCCGGGCTCCTGCCGAAGTTCGTGAAACAGTTACGCATCTGCCCCGAATACGACCATCCGCTGGTGCTTCACCGCCGGCGCGCCGAGGAAGCGGTCAAAATCCTGCAAAGAATCCTGGCCGCGCGTCCCGGTCCGCTCACGGAAGCGGTCTGGCACGATCTGCTGCACGCCTGCCAACCTCAGCCGCTCAGTTCCTCCGCCGCCGGCAGCCTGACGACCCGCGAGGGGGTGGCCGTCTTCCACGAGGGGGGCGAACCGTGGCGCCGGGTGCGCCGGCTGCTGGTGCTGGGGTGCGGTGAAGGGCATTACCCCGCGCCCGCCGCCCGTTCGCCGGTCTTCTTCGATGCCGACCTGGCCGCCCTGCGAGAGACCTGCGGGCTGGAGATCGAGACCGCCGGGGAGCGCGGCGTCCGCCTGCGCGAGGTTTTCCGAAGGCAGCTCTGTGCCGCCACGGATGAAGTGACGTTCCTTTTGCCGCGCCGCGACCGCATGGGCAAGGCGCTGGCCCCGTCCCCGGCGCTGGCGTTCATGGCGTCGCTCATCACCGGAGTCAAGGATGCCGATAAGCTGATCATCGATCTGGATGGTGACTACAGCGAGGCCCGTGGCCTGGCAATGGCCCCGGAGCGGGAAGCCGACGCCCCCTGGGCGCCGGTGGTTGCGGATCTTGAACTTGGCGCCGACCTGGTGGCATTGCGCAGCGGGGCCGAGTCGCCCAGCCGTCTTGAAAAGCTGATGATCTCCCCCCTGGTTTGGCTTCTGGAGCGGATGAATATCAAGCCGCAGGAGTGGCAGCCGGAGGCTCTGGATGTGTCGATGAAAGGGAAGCTTGCTCATCTCGTCTTTGAGGAACTTTTTGCGCGCGGCAAATCGCTGCCGGATGAAGACGGGATAGAGGCGCAGGTGCCCGGTCTGCTGAAAACTGCCGTCACGAAAATCTGCCCCTACCTGCACGCCCCGGAGTGGAACGTGGAGCGTCACCACCTGGAACAGGAGATCATCCGTGCGGCGCGGCGCTGGAGTGAGATTCTCAGGGAACTCGGCGCCACGGTGGTGGGGAACGAAATCAGCCTGAAAGGTACGCTGCCCTTGGGCGCGCAGAAGCCCCTGCCCGTGCATGGCGACGCCGACCTGCTGCTGGAACTGAGCGACGGCCGGCTGCTCGTGGTCGATTACAAGAAGTCGTCCAGCAAGGACCGGCGCCTGCGCATGCAGGAGGGATATGATCACCAGGCCACGCTCTACGGCACCATGATCAGGACCGGCGGGCCGGAATATCCGGAGAAGGTCAGCCCGAAGGTGGTCGAAATCCTGGCCCGCTACCGCGACAGCGGGGAAATCCGCTCGCTCTACTACCTGATGAACGATCAGCAGGTGCTGACCGACAGCAACGGTTGGTTCCCCGCCGATTTCCCCGGGCAGCCGGAGATGGGGGACGGGAACTCGCGGGCAGCCCAGC
>VEPG01000079.1 GCA_012026975.1 Desulfuromonas sp.
AAAAGCTGAAAAACGGTACGCCCCGGGGAACCCGCCGCAGATGGAGCCAGTAGAGAACTATAAACAGCACCAGTCCTTCCAGGGACGCCTGGTAGAGCTGACTGGGATGACGCGGTTCCGGGCCTGCTCCGGGAAAGATGACTCCCCATGGCAAGTCGGTCGGCCGGCCCCACAACTCGCCGTTGATGAAATTGCCCAGCCGGCCAAGTCCAAGCCCGACCGGTGCCGCCGCGACCAGGATATCCCCGGTCAGCAGGACCGGTAGCCTTCTGCGCCGGCAGAAGAGCAAAGCCGCCGCCACCACGCCCAACAAACCGCCATGAAAACTCATCCCCCCCTGCCAGATGGCGAAGGCTTCGAGCGGGTGGGAAAGGTACCACCCCGGGTTATAGAACAGGACGTATCCAAGTCGACCGCCAGCTACCACGCCAACCGCCCCGTAGAACAGCAGGTCGGCCGCCCCGTCGCTGTCGAGCGGCAGGTCACGCAACCTGGACAGGTGGCAGATCAACCCGTAAGCCGCCAGAAAACCGAACAGATACATCAGCCCATACCAACGGATGGCCAATGGGCCTATGTGGATCAAAACCGGATCAATCTGTGGAAAAATCATGATCAATACTCGAGGAAAACGAAGTTCGAAATATCAACTGCCCATCATTGTGAAGTGGCAAGAGAATGCAGGACCTTTTGAAAGTCTTCCGGAAGTGGCGACTTAAGCTCCAGACGGGCGCCGCTGACCGGATGATCGAGGCAGAGCTCACTGGCGTGCAGCATCTGCCGGGCGATCGTCACCCCCCCGACCATGACCGGGCCTCCGTAGGCCTGATCACCAAGCAGCGGATGGCCCGCTTCGGCAAAATGGATACGGATCTGATGGGAACGGCCGGTCGGAATCTCGACTTCAACCAGGCTGGCACCGTCGTAGCAAGCAAGTCGCCGGTAGCGGGTCAACGCCGGCTTGCCGCCCCGCTCCACCGAAACCATACGATTGGTTGCCCGACGGCGAGCCAATTGCGACTGCATCTCACCTGCATCATGCTCCAGGCAACCGGCCACTAATGCCAGGTAGCGCTTGGTCACCCGATGTTCGCTGAAAGCGGCCGTCAACCCCTTGTGCGCCCGGGAATGCGTGGAAAAAACCAGGACTCCGCTGGTATCGCGGTCAAGCCGTTGAACCATGCCGAGGCTGACCTGCCCGCTCTCGCTGAGAAACTGTTGAAGTGCGGCATAGATTGTCCCCTGATACCGTGCCGGCGTAGGCTGGGTGGCAACCCCTGCCGGCTTGTCCAGCGCCAGCAGATAGCGATCACGATAGATGATCCGCGCAGTATCGAGCCGAAACGGCTCAAGCGGCAAGCCGTCGACATGGAGTTCGATGTGTTGTCCCGCAACGACCGAAAGACTGCAACGGCGCACTCGCCGACCGTCGACATGCGCTCCGCCAAGATCGATCATCCGTTTGATCATGCCACGTCCGCCCTCCAGGGCCCCTGCTAGAAACAGGTCGAGACGAACTCCGGATTGATCACCGGGCACGACAAAACGATAAACTCCGGGGGAAAACAGCCGTTGTTCCATGCCTTACGAAACCGTATAGAAAAGTTCAGGAACGCGACTTGACAGGTAACCGGCGCATGCTAGCATGTGAATCAAAGGCAACCAAGTTCTTTGACATTCTCTGGAATGCCCGGCGGTTGCGAACCTACCCCCGGCCAACCAAATTTCTGCCCGTCCCCAGGTTACACCGTGGTGTGCCAGCCCGCCCGCGAGCGGGACGCCTGAAGCGGTATCCCGGGGCATTTTCAACATTTGAGGCCGGGCAGAGGAAACCGTCGGCATTCCGGAGTTTGCATTTTATGAGTTTGGTATTGCACAGCCACACAAAAGGGTCTGTGTATCCAGCCCGGTCCAACAGAATCACAGGTTCGGCCAGGACACCGGGCAACCGTCGGCTAGTGCAATACCAATAAGATAAAGGCCAAAGGCCCCGTGCTTGCACGGGGCCTTTGGCCTTTGCCGCTTCGATCAGGAAAACCTGCTCGGTTCAGTCTTCAGCGCCATTGACCCGCTCGCGCAGTTCCTTGCCGGTTTTGAAGAACGGTGTCTTTTTGGAGGGGATGCGCACGACCGTACCGCTTTTCGGGTTGCGGGCCTCGCGAGCATCGCGCTGACGCACGGTAAAGGATCCGAACCCGCGGATTTCCACCCGGTCGCCGCCGGCAAGTGCTTCGCCGATGCCATCGAAAATCGCGTTGACGATCACTTCCGCTTCACGCTTGTTCAGCATTTCGTTGGTTACCGTCAGTTGTTCGATCAATTCACTCTTGGTCATTTTCCATTCCTCCTCAATTAAATCCTGGCCAGACGTATTGCAGCTTGCCGCCTTGCTGACGAAGCAGTGCCTGACGAATCTGGCTGGATGCTTCCTGAACCAGAAAATCGATCAGCCGTGGCTTGTCAGTGGGGGGATAAACAACTTCGGGCTTGCCGTCGATACCACTCAACTCCCCGGCACGTTGAACGGCCGCCTCAAGGCTGCCGAGTTTGTCGACCAGGCCAAGCTCGCGCGCCTGCCGACCGGTAAAGATACGGCCATCGGCAAAACCGCGCACCTTTTGAACATCCAAATGGCGGCCGGCAGCGACCGAATCGACAAACTGACTGTGCACATCGTCAATCAGTGATTGCAGCAGGGCCCTCTCCTCTTCAGTCATGGGCCGAACCGGCGAACCGATATCCTTGTGTTTGCCGCTCTTCACAACCTCGCTGCGCAGGCCGATCTTCTCGAGCAACTCCTGGAAGTTGGCAAACTCCATGATGACACCGATACTGCCGGTGATGGTGCCGGGGTTGGCGAAAATCTCGCGAGCAGGGGCGGCGATATAGTAGCCGCCCGAGGCCGCAACCGATCCCATCGATGCAATGATCGGCTTGTCGGCATCGATCCGCTTGACTTCGTCGTAGATCTCCTGCGAAGGGCCGACCCCGCCGCCGGGTGAATCGATCCGCAGCACGATCGCCTTGATCGAGTCATCCTCGTGGAAATCAGCAAGTTGCTTGATAATCGTTTTGGAATCGACGATGACCCCTTCCACCTCGACGACACCGACCAGGTTATGCGCCACGAAGCGGGCCGGACGGTCAAAAAAACGCGAGACCGTTAGAACCAGCGTCAGAAAGAAGACGAAGATTCCGGCCAACAGGGCCAAGGCTATGAACAGCGGTCGCTTTTGCATCGGAAATGGAGGGAATGCCGCACCCCCGCCAGACGGCGGGGGCGCGGCGGTTGACCAATCGGTAAGTTAGTCGTTGTTCTCTGAACCGCTGCGTTCCATGGCTCCCTGCAGAAGGGCGCCGAGGATAGAGGTCGCCTCCTTCTGGGCACCGAGGAATTCCCGGCCTTAGGCTTTTTCCTAGTGTTCGTCAAGATGCTTGATCGACAGGGCAATCTTGCGATCAACACCATCAATGCTCAGCACCACCGCTTCAAGAACATCCCCTGGCTTGGCGAAGTCGCGCGGGCTCTCGACCTTCTCCCGACTCAACTCGGAGACGTGGATCAGCCCTTCGATCCCCTCCTCGATTTCGAGGAACACGCCGAAATCGGTCACCGACGTCACGCGGCCGCGGATGATCGTCCCCGGGGCGCACTTGGTCGGGATCACGCTCCACGGATCGGGAGTAAACTGTTTGATACCAAGGGAGAACCGCTCGTTTTCACGATCGATGTTAAGCACCACCGCCTTGACCGTATCCCCTTTGCGGTAGAGCTCGGAGGGATGCTTGATGCGCCGGGTCCAGGACAGGTCGGAGATATGAACCAATCCGTCGATCCCTTCGTCAACCCCGACAAAGATGCCGAAGTCGGTGATGTTCTTGATCTGCCCTTCGATAATGGTGCCGATCGGGAATTTCTCACCGATCTGTTCCCAGGGGTTCTGCTCAATCTGCTTCAGGCCGAGGGAGATGCGCCGATTGGGAATGTCCAGCGCCAGAACCACGGTTTCGACTTCGTCGCCGACATTGAGCAGTTTGTTGGGATGCTTGACGCGCTTGGTCCAGCTCATTTCCGAAACATGGATCAACCCTTCGACGCCACCTTCGAGTTCAATGAAAGCCCCGTAATCGGTCAGGCTGACAACCTTCCCCTTGACGCGACCGCCAACCGGGTATTTTCCTTCGACGTCTTCCCAGGGATCGGGGTTGATCTGTTTCAGACCGAGGGAGACACGCTCGCGCTCGCGGTCGAACTTCAGTACCTTGACGTTCAGCTTCTGCCCGACGGTCAGCACATCGGCAGGATTGTTGACCCGCCCCCAGGACATGTCGGTAATGTGCAACAGGCCGTCGAGGCCGCCCAAATCGATGAACGCCCCGTAGTCGGTAAGATTCTTGACGACACCCTCGACCACCTGACCTTCCACCAGGACCTCCAGTGTCTGGCCGCGCATGGAATCGCGCTCTTCCTCGAGCAGGCCGCGGCGGGAGAGGACGATGTTGCCACGACGCTTGTTGAGCTTGATGATTTTGAACTTGAGGGTGGCACCCAGCAACTTGTCGAGGTTGCGCACCGGGCGGATATCCACCTGGGAACCGGGAAGGAACGCACTCAAGCCGATGTCGACGGTCAGACCACCCTTGATGCGGCCAGTGATTTTCCCTTCGACCACTGTACCTTCTTCGAGGGAGCCCCAGATGCGCTGACGATCAGCTTTCGACTTGGACAAAGAAATGAGGCCGCTTTCGTTCTCACGACGCTCGAACAGGACGTCGATCTCATCTCCCCTCTTGACCTGGAGTTGACCGTTCTCGTCCCGGAATTCCTCGATCGGGATAACGCCTTCCGATTTGTAGCCGACATCGACGATGACCGTGTCATCGTTGACCTGAACGACCGTTCCGCGCACGACGTCGCCGACATGCAGTTCTTGCAGGCTGCTTTCGAACAGCGACTGGAAGTCCTGTTCGTGGTCCGCGCCTTCGTTTTGTTCCCGTTTGTTGTTGATGTTGTCCGACATTAACCCGATACCCCCTAACAAAGTCTGCCGCCAGGCGGCAGTATGGCCCTAGCCATGGTCGCTGAAAGTAGCACAGCAACTGAAGAAAGACAAATGTTTATTTTTCGCCAGGATGGGTGAGTTCGGCAACCCGATTGACAATGTCGTCGATCAGCCATCGTGGCGTCGAAGCGCCGGCGGTGATCCCGATCCGTTCGACACCGTTGAACCAGGAGCTCTGCACTTCATCCGCCGTTTCAAGATGATGGGTTGCCGGCTGGATTTCCCGGCAGATCTGCGCAAGTCGGGTGGTGTTGGCACTGTTGAAGCCGCCGATCACCAGCATGACATCCACCTGTCGGGCAATGTCCCTGGCTTCGTTCTGGCGAACGGTCGTCGCATCACAGATCGTATTGAACACATGGAGTTCCTGACATTTTGCCAGGCAAATGTCGGCGACCTGCTGCAGATTCTCGAACGACTGGGTGGTCTGGGCAACGATGCCGACCCGCTTCATCCGCGGCAGGCTGGCTGCCTCGAGCGCATCAGCGACCACATGTACCTTGCCGCCGGCCGCGTAGGAAACGATCCCCTGCACCTCTGGATGCTCGGTTTCGCCGACAATCACCACTTCGTAGCCTTCCGCCCTCAGGCGTGCTGCGTACTCCTGGGCCTTTTTGACAAACGGGCAGGTAGCGTCGACTACCGTCAGGCCGCGTTCCTGGATCGCCCGCAGCTCATCGGCAGCGACCCCGTGCGAGCGGATGATGACCGCACCCTCGCGAATCGCATCAACCTGATCGACTACCGTCACGCCTTTTTCGGCGAGTTTCCGCACCACCTGAGGTGAATGAATGATCGGTCCCAGCGAGCAGATCTGTTCGTACTCGGTCGTAGCTTCAAAGGCCATCTGGGTTGCACGCTTGACGCCGAAACAAAAACCCGCGCTCTTGGCGAGGAGGATTTCCATCAGCTCACTCCCGGCCGGCAACCGCGGCAGCCTGCCGGGAACGGACCAGGTGCAGCATTTTCGCCAGGACCTGGTCAATGCCGCAGGCTGTCGTATCGATTGCTACCGCATCGGCGGCCCGGCGCAGCGGTGAATGGGTGCGGCCGCTGTCGGCGGCGTCGCGTGCTTCGACCTCGGCCACGGTTTTTGCCAGATCCACCGGCACCCCCTTGGCCCGCAACTCCAGGAAGCGCCGCCGACCCCGCTCTTCGGCCGTGGCCACCAGAAAAAACTTGATATCGGCATCGGGAAAGACCACGGTGCCGATATCGCGCCCTTCCAAAACGAACCCACCCTGGATACAGAGTTCGCGCTGCCGCCGCACCAGGGCTTCGCGTACCGTCGGGCAGGCGGAGACCTTCGACGTCAGCAGGCTGATCTCAGGGGTACGGATCGCGGCAGACACATCCTCGCCGTCGAGCAGCACCCGTTCGCTGCCGGAATTGCGGGCGAAATCAATGACGACTTTATTGGCCAACCGACCGAGGGCAACGGCATCGTCGGGGTCGATGCCACGCCGGGAGGCGGCGAGCGCCACGGCCCGGTACATGGCCCCGGTATCGAGATTAACAAAACCGAGCTCTTGGGCTAGCAGCTTGCTCAGGGTGCTTTTGCCGACCCCCGAAGGGCCATCAATGGCGATGATCGGAAGGCGGGAGCCGGAAAGTGGCGATTGGGAACTGGCGATCATGCCCGGATCAACTCCAGCAGCTCCCAGAAATTCGGGAAGGAGGTTTCGGTACAGGCCGTGTCGGCAATGGTTACCGGCCCGGCGGCAACCAGCGAGGCAATGGCGCAGCTCATGGCGATGCGATGGTCGCCATGGGAGCTAACGTCTCCACCCTGCAGCCGTTCGCGCCCGTTGATGATCATGCCATCCGGTGTCGGGGTGACGTCGGCACCGAGTTTTCCGAGCTCGCTGGCCATGGCCGCGATCCGGTCGGTCTCCTTGACGCGCAACTCCTCGGCGTCGCGAATGATCGTCATCCCTTCGGCCAAAGCCGCGGCGACGCTCAGCACCGGGAATTCGTCAATGGCGCGCGGCACCACCTCGCCACCAATTTCGATCCCCTTGAGATGGCTGTGCCTGACCAGGATATCGGCCACCGGTTCCCCCGACTGCTCCCGCTCATTGAGCAAGTCGAGCTGGCCGCCCATGGCACGCAGGATGTCGATGGCGCCGCTGCGGGTGGGATTGAGTCCGACGTTTTTCACCAGCAATTCCGCGCCGGGGGTAATCAGCCCGGCGACCAGGAAGAAGGTGGCCGATGAGATGTCACCGGGGACATGCATGTCGCGGGCGACCAGGCGTGGCCGGCCCGAGATCGTCACCCCGCCCGGGAACGGGCGGACATCGGCGCCGAACCAGGTCAGCATCCGTTCGCTGTGATCGCGGGAAAGGTGCGGCTCGCGTACGGTGGTCTCCCCTTCCGCATAGAGGCCGGCCAGCAATATTGCCGACTTGACCTGGGCGCTGGCAATCGGCGAGTCATAGCTGATTGACTTGAGAGCCGTCCCCTGAATCGCCAGCGGCGCCAGTTCCCCGCCGCGGCGGCCCCAGATGCGCGCCCCCATGGTGGCCAGCGGCGCAACCACGCGCTTCATCGGCCGGCGGCGCAGGTACTGGTCGCCGGTCAGCACCGAAAAGAACTTCTGCCCTGCCAGCAGGCCGCTCATCAGGCGCATGGTGGTGCCGGAGTTGCCACAGTCGAGAACGTCAACCGGCTCCTGCAGCCCGTCCAGGCCCCGGCCCTCGATCTCCAGTTCACCGCGGCTAAGCTGGCGGATGGTGATCCCCATCGCCTCGAAGGCCTTCAGCGTCGACAGGTTGTCCTCGCCGGTCAAAAAACCGCTGACCCGGGTGGTTCCATCCGCCAGCGAGCCGAACATGATCGAGCGGTGGGATATCGACTTGTCGCCCGGGGTGACGATCTCGCCGCGCAGGGTTTTGACGGGATGGAGGGTGCGATCAATGCTCATGAGCCTGCCTTACGCATCTGATTTTACAGCAAATATTTCAGAATAGGCGCGGGGGGTGCCGTCATCTCGGACAGCGTTTCGATTGTCTGAAGCGCAGCAAGTTTCGAAACGCCGACGGGAGGGCGGCGCACCCCGCGTGCCAAACTTTATTACAGAATGGCGTCCCTGCTCTCCTTCGACCTGCGAAAGAACTCGAACAGACGTTCGCTATCCCCGCGCGCCACATCATCTTTCAGCTCACGGAAGAACGCCTCGAACTGCCCCATCATCTCGACCAGAGCGTCGCGATTGGTCAGGGCGATATCGCGCCACATGGTCGGATCGGAGGAAGCGATCCGGGTGAAATCGCGAAACCCGCCGGCAGAATACTCGAGGATGTTCTCCTCGTAGCGATCGTAGGCGCCGACGGCATTGACCAGTGCGTAGGCAACCATGTGCGGCAAATGGCTGATCGCCGCCAGTACCCGGTCATGCTTCTCCACCGCCATCGCCGCCACGTCGCAACCGGCGGCCTCCCACATGGCGTGGATTTTCGCCAGGGCGGCAGGATCGGTCCGAGACGTCGGGGTCAGGATACAGCGCCGTCCCTGGTAGAGCGATGCGAAGGCCGCCTCGGCGCCGCTGTGTTCAGTGCCGGCAATCGGGTGCCCGGGGACGAAATGGACATCGTCGCGCAGAAACGGCTCGATCTCGTCGATGACCGCCTGCTTGACACTGCCGCCGTCGGTCAGGATCGCCCCCGGCTTGAGATACGGCATCGCCGCGCGGGCCACCGGACCGAGATTCAACACCGGCGTGGCCAGGAAAACCACATCGGCATCGGCAACACCAACGGCCAGATCCCGGGTGACGCTGTCGACCACCTTGAGTTCCATGGCTTTGTCGAGATTTGCCTGGCCGCGACCGATGCCGACCACGTGCCCGACCGACCCGGTCGCCTTCAGGGCCAGCGAGAGCGAGCCGCCAATCAACCCGACCCCCACGACCGCCAGCTTATCAATATGAAAATCAGCCATTTACCCGATCACCTGAAAGTGCTTATGCCTTGAGCCATGAACCTTTAACCCTGAGTCTTGCACCTTTTACCTTGCCTTCGGATACGATCCAAGGACCTTGAGGAACTGGCAATAGCCATTGAGTTCCTCGACGGCAGCGGCTACCCGTTTATCGCGGATGTGCCCTTCCAGGTCGAGAAAGAAGATGTATTCCCAGGCCCGCCCCTTCATCGGCCGGCTCTCGATCTTGGATAGATTGAGACCGCGCTTGGAGAACGGTTCGAGCATCCGGTAAAGAATCCCCGGTTCGTCGCGGACGCTGAACATGATCGAGGTTTTGTCGTTCCCTCCCGGCTCGGGCATCTGCTGGCCGATCACCAGAAAACGCGTGAAGTTGTTGGGATTGTCCTCGATACGGTGCTTGACGGCACGTAGCCCGTAGAGGTTGGCCGCGGCCTCGCTGGCGATCGCCGCGACCCCCTCGTCCTCGGCCGCCTGCTGGGCGGCCTGGGTGGTGCTGCCCATATCGACCAACGGCACGTCGGGAAGGTTCTCCTCCAGCCAGACGCGACACTGCGCCAACGCCTGCGGATGAGAAACTACCTTGCGGATGTCCTCAATCCGGCCGGTACGGTTGAGCAGATCGTGGGAGACTTCGATCAGTACCTCGGCAATGATCTTGAGGTCGGACTTCATGAACTGGTCGAGGGTGTGGGAAACCACCCCCTCGTTGGAGTTCTCCACCGGCACCACCCCGTAGTTGGCGCGCCCGCGGCCAACTTCTTCGAAGATCGAGGGGATGCTTTTGATCGGCACCAGTTGGGCGGAGAAGCCGAACTGCTGCATGGCAGCAACGTGGGTGAACGTCCCCTGCGGGCCGAGAAACGCCACTTTCATCGGTTGTTCCAGGGAGAGCGAGGCAGAAATGATTTCGCGGAAAACCCGGCGTACCCCCTCCTCGGGGAACGGCCCGGCATTGGCGGCAAGCAGCCGGGCATAGATGGCCTGTTCGCGGCTCGGCACGTAAAAATCGCCGCTGGTTCCTTCTTTGGCCTTGCCGACAGTAATCACCAACTCGGCGCGGCGATTGAGCAGGTCGAGAATCCGGTCGTCGATGGCATCGATCTGCTGGCGCAGTTCGGAGAGATTCTGCTCGGCCACGGCCGCCTCCTTTACCGGGGTTTCCGGAGCTGCGACTCTAGCCGAAACGAGGGGAAAAGGCAAGGTGAGGGGGGATTGCACAGCGACCAGGAAATGGGGACAGAATTGAATTCTGTCCCCATTTCCTATAAACTCCGGCGATCTACTCCAAGGAGTTTTTCATGTCGATTGCCATCAAGGTTCGCGGCGCCATCGAGCACGCCTCATGGATCCGCCGCATGTTCGAGGAGGGTGCCGCCCTCACCGCCCGCTTCGGCGCCGAAAACGTCTACGATTTCACCCTCGGCAACCCGGCCGTCGAGCCACCCGAAGCGTTTCGTCGCGAACTGCGGCGGTTGGCCGAAAATCCGGTACCGGGGATGCACCGCTATATGAACAACGCCGGCTACGAATTCACCCGCCAGGCGGTGGCCGGGTTCCTTGCCGAACAGACCGGCGTCCCCATCACCGCCGGCCACGTGGTCATGATCTGCGGGGCCGGTGCCGGCTTGAATGTCGTGCTCAAAACCATCCTCAATCCCGGCGAGGAAGTGATCATCCTTGCCCCGTATTTCGTCGAGTACAAATTCTACATCGACAACCACGGCGGCACCACCACCGAAGTCTGGACCGACCGGGAGACCTTCCAGCCGGATGTGGCCGCGATCGAGGCGGTCAGCGGCCCGAACACCCGCGCCCTGCTGATCAATTCGCCGAACAACCCGACCGGTGTGGTCTATCCGGCCGAGACGCTGGCAGCACTCGGCCAGATGCTCGAACGCAAGCAGGCCGAATTTGGCCGGACCATCTACGTGATCTCAGACGAACCTTACGCCCGCCTAGGCTTTGACGGCCACAAGGTGCCGCCGGTCTTCCGCCATATCCGCAACAGCATCGTGGTCAC
>VEPG01000095.1 GCA_012026975.1 Desulfuromonas sp.
GGTCGGCAGTGGTAGTCTCGGCAAGCAGACGGCGGTGGCAGCTTTCTCGCTTTTCCTAGCCTACGAATGTGTCTATCTGCCGCGCGAGCGCTGGTGCCTGCTGCGTTGGTGGAAACCGTTGATCGGCATTGCGGTGCTTGGCGCGCTCGGCATGGGTTGGTGGTTGTTCTTCGGCCAGGGCGGAGAGAAATATCTCAGCGGCATCCGGGCGGTTCTCTCCTTCAAGGCCAACTGTCTCGATGTTTCGCAGATGACGGTCAATGCGTTCAGTCGCACGATCCTGAAGGCGTGGCTGTTCATGGCGGCCAAGTGGGTCTTGCCGGTCGGCCTCGCAGCGGAATATATCGTCACGGTTCCCCCGGGTTGGTTTGACCCTTGGGTTCTTGGCGGCCTTGCCCTTGCCGGCGGCTGGCTGACGGCAATGATCCTGCTGCTCCGCAAACGGTCGCCGCTGCTCTTCCCGGTGGCCTGGGTCGGCCTGTTCTTTCTGCCCACGTCCAATATCTGGCCGCTGGCCTACCTGGCGGCTGACCGCTACCTCTATGCGCCGACGGTCGGCGTCGCAATCCTCGTGGCGGTCGTTCTGGTCCGGCTGTTTGCGGCGCAGCCGAAGGCTGCCTGGGCAGCGGCAGGGGGGGGGCTCATCGTGCTGGCCATGCTGACCTGGCGGCAGAACGAGGTGTGGCGCACGCCTGAAACCCTGTGGGTGCATGCCGTCGAGGTCAATCCGACCTCTGGTTTTGCCTTGAGCAACGTCGGAACCATTGAATACTATAAGGGGAACCTGGCAAAGGCCTATGAATTCTATTCAAGGGCCGTTGACAACAACCCTTTGAATCCCGCAGCTCAGCACAACATGGGGATGGTTTTCGAGAAAATCGGCGACAAGCCGCGCATGTTCCAGTTTTACAGAAACTTTCTGCTGCTCAAGCATCCGGAGTGGCAAAAGGATCAGGAAGCTCTCGAATTACGTCTGGTCAGGGAATACGGGGCGCGCTTTGTCGGCGGGCAGTTCGTTTTCGACAAATGAGCCGGATCGCTTTCCCTCAAGCCTTTCTGCTTTGCCTGGTTGTAACCGCCGCGCTGTATGCGCGCACCTTCGGCTTCGACTGGACCTATGACGACTTCATGGTCATTGTCGATAATTCCGATGTCCTGTCCTGGAAGAACTTCCTCGCCGACAGCTATCCGGGAAGGCCGCTGCGCGAGCTGACCTACCTGTTCGATCATGCCCTGTTCGGCATGAGTCCCGCTGGGTGGCGCATCCAGCAGTTGCTCTGGCATGCGCTCTGCGCTTCGCTACTCTTTGAACTTTGCCGCACGCTGTCTGGACAAGCCCGTATCGGGGCCTTTGCCGCACTGGTCTTTCTTCTCCATCCGCTGCAGGTGGAAGTGGTGGCCAATATCTCCCACCGCAAGGACAGCCTGGTGCTGGCTTTCTGTCTGCTGGCCCTGTTGGCCTGGATTCGCAGCTTCGCCGGGTTCCGCCCCGGTTGGTGGCGTGCCGGGGCCGTGCTGGCCTTGGGAATGGCGTTGTTGGCCAAGGAAAATGCCATTGTTCTGCCGTTGCTATGGCTGCTCTACGAATGGCAGTTTGTCCCCGCGGAGAAACGCTTTCTGCTCAAGCTGCCCAAGGCGGCGATTGCCTATCCCCTGGGAACGGTCGTTGTTGTAGGTGTCTGGTGCTGGCAGCAAGGGGGCGTTGCTTATTGCCGGACCTATGCCGGGCATCTGCTGGGAAAACTCGAATACTTCGGGCCGGCGCAGCTCGACACCTATCTGCGGGCGATGTTCAAGTCCTGGGCGTTCATGGCGGTTCGCCTGGTCTGGCCGGCCGACCTGGCAGTGGAATATCTCTATCCGGTGCCAGGGTCCTGGTTTGACCCGTGGGTGCTTGGCGGATTGGCCTTCATCACCGGCATGTTGGCATTGCTAGTTCATGGTCTGCACTGCGGCCGCCCCTGGCAGGCATTCTGGAGCGGGTGGCTGATCGCCTTCTGGCTGCCCACCAGCAATCTCTGGCCGATGGTCTATCCGGCTGCCGACCGCTATCTCTATCCGTTCATTGCCGGGGTTGCGGCATTGACTGCCTGGTGGCTGCATAATCTGGCGCGCCGCGACGGCGCATACCTTGCCATCGCATTGGGGATCTGCCTGCCGCTGGCGGTCGTCAGCTGGCATCAATCCGGGTTCTGGCAAAACGATGACGTCCTGCACCGTCACGCCCTCGATGTCAGCCCGCAATCTTCCTTTCTCAACAACGAGCTCGGCAAGATCGCCGAGAAGCGGGGGGATGATCCGGCGGCCATGGCCTATTTCAGGGCAGCCCTCGAGCGCAACCCGCGCAATGCCGCGGCCCACTACAACCTCGGCCAGGCTCTCGAACGCAACGGATTCCTCCCCATGGCGCTTGAACATTACCGGGAGTTCCTTCGTGACGATACCCCGGCCTATCGGGAAGCTGCCGGAGCGTTGGCCGAGAGACTGCGTCGGCAGCATGGTCTGAACGTGAAGAGTCAATGATGACTTTGCTTCCCGGCGAAACCATCACCAACCTGAAGTTCGGCGGCGTGCAAATTATCCAGCCGAAAAGCGGCTACCGTTTCTCCCTCGACCCGCTGCTCCTCTGTGCGTTCGCGGAGATCCCCGCCAGGGCCAAAGTCGCCGATCTCGGCACCGGTAGCGGGGTGATTCCGCTGCTGTTGGCCAAGGCAGGGAAAGGGCAGGAATTCATCGGCATCGAACTGCAGGCGGAACTGGCCGGGCGCGCCGGCCGCAGCGTGGCGTTGAACGGTTTGGAAGACCATATCCGCATTGTCCGTGCCGATCTGCGTGACCTGCCGGAAGCGTTGGTCGCCGGCAGTTTCGATGCGGTGGTGAGCAATCCCCCCTATCGCCGGCCAACATCCGGCAGGGTGGCTCCGGGCGCGGAACGCGGCGCGGCGCGCCACGAACTGGCCGGGGGGCTGACCGACTTTCTGCGTTCGGCGGCGTTTCTTCTGAACAACGGCGGGCGTTTTTGCATCATCTACCTTGCCGAGCGAATGGCGGAACTGCTCGATGAGATGCGCACCTTTCGCCTGGAACCGAAACGGTTGCGGACGGTGCATTCGCGGGCGGGAGAGCCGGCGAAGTTGGGCCTGGTCGAGGGACGCAAGAACGCCAGGGGGGGATTGACTGTTGCGGCGCCACTGATCATCTACGCCGGACAGGGGCGCACGTACACACCCGAGGTTGCAGCGACGTACGGCAGGTTGACTTTATGAAGGGGCGGACAATGACGCCAGATCAAAAACATACCTTGTCGGTACTAGTGCCGGTCTACAATGAGGAACAGGCCGTTCGCCCGTTTTTAGAGCGGCTTGTGCCGATTCTCGCCGAACTCGGTTGTCACTATGAAATACTGTTCATCGATGATGGCAGTCAGGATGCGACCTGCGCGATCATCAGGTTGATGCGTGAACAAAATCCGTGCATCAAACTGATCAAGTTGTCCCGCAACTTCGGCAAAGAGCGGGCGCTGTCGGCCGGGCTCGATTACTGTACGGGTGATGCGGTGATCCCGATAGATGTTGACCTTCAGGACCCTCCCGAGCTGATAGGGGAATTCATCTCCAAGTGGCGGGAAGGTTATGCCGTCGTCTACGGAGTACGTCGGAATCGCGACAGTGACAGCTTCCTGAAGCGGATAACCGCCAGCTTGTTCTATCGGCTGTTCAACACTCTGAGTGATATCCAGATGCCGCGCAACGCCGGCGACTTTCGCCTGATCGACCGGAGGGTCGTCGAGGTTCTCAAAACATTTCCGGAACGCAACCGCTTCATGAAGGGGCTGTTCACCTGGGTCGGCTTCCGCCAGGTCGGTGTTCCGTACACGCGGCCGCCGCGGCTGCACGGCAAGACCAGCTGGAATTACTGGAGGCTGTGGAATTTTGCCCTTGACGGGATCACGGGGTTTACCACTCTGCCGCTGCGTCTATGTGGATATTTCGGCTTGCTGGTGGCAGCCTTGGCTTTTATCTACTCTTTTTTACTGATCATACGCACGCTCATGCTTGGCATCGATGTGCCGGGCTACGCGTCGCTGATGGTGGTGGTCCTCTTCCTGGGCGGAGTCCAGATGTTCACCTTCGGAATTTTTGGCGAGTATCTGGGGCGGCTCTACATGGAAGCCAAGCAGCGTCCTGTTTATCTGGTCGAAGAAACCTCCGGGTTCGATTCCGCGGTTGAGGTAGAATGATGAAGTTGCCAGTACATTTAGTGTTCTGGGTTGCTTCTTGCCTTCATCAGTCTCGCCTGCTTCACCAACAGTGATTCCATATCCCGTCGCAGTTCCTCGTCGGTTATCCCTGCCAACAAGGTTTTTAACTCGGCGCTCTCCGCGGACGTCAAGGTCACGTTGCGCCAAACGGGAACGGGTGCCTTGACGGCAGCAGGCGCCTGGGCCGTCACCTTGCCGCGCTTGAGGAAGATCTCGCGCAGGGGCGCATCGCCCAGGCGGGCGTTGAGCTTGGCCAGAATTTGCGGCTTGAGCAGCTGCAGCTGCTGCATCCAGGTCGGCTGGTCGACGCAGACTTCCAGGATGCCGTCGCGGATTTTCTCCGGCTTGGTCCGGGCGGCGATCTGCGGCCCGACCACCTCGTCCCAGATGACCAATGCCTGGTACTGCCGCAGGCGCTCGTCGAGGCCCCACCCGGCGAGCAGGCCGGAGAGGAGGTCGCCGGCCCGGGTGGCCTTGCGCATGCGCGGCCGGCGGGGTCGGCTCATTTGCGTCTCCGCCGCCGGGCCCGGCCGCCAAACCATTGTCCGGCGACTGCCAGCCCCAGAGTAAACGGGATGACCCGCCAGCCGACGCCGTTGACCACGCGCAAGGCGACGATGAACGGGATCGACAGGTGGATGAAGACGAACCAGCGCACGGAGAAGCGAGGGGCCCCTTCGCGCAGGTAGCCGAGCGGGATGTTGCTGAACAGCGCAAAGCAGAGTATGCCGATCAGGGCGGGGTCGAGCAGGTTGGGCAAGGCGGAGCCTTTCTTGATGATATCCTTCACTTTAGACAGCGTATCCGCTGCTTGTCAACGGACAGGTTGACATCTCTGTTGAACTGTTGAATGGTTGAATTGTGCCTCTCACCATCTCCCAAGCCATCATCCTGCGCCATGTCGATTATGGCGAGGCCGACCGGATCGTTACTGTTCTGACCCCCGATCACGGCCGGCTGAAAGGGTTTGCCCGTGGCGCGCGCAAAAGCCGCAAGCGCTTCGGCCCGGCGCTGGAGCCGTTTGCCGAGGTGCGCCTGCACTGGGCGTCGAGGTCGGGAGGGGAGTTGGTCAGCCTGCGCGAGGCGGAACTGGTCAATCTGCGCATGGGGTTGCGCCGCGACCTGGAAACCCTGGCGCTGGCCGGTTACGGCTGTGAACTGATCGAGGCGCTGTACGATGAAGCCGTCGGTTTTGCCGAGGCGTTCGGTTTGCTGCGAGCGTTTCTCGATCATCTCGACAGGACCGGCGCGGCGCGCGAAACCAAGCTGCTGCTGGAGCTGCGCCTGCTGGCACTGGCGGGGATCGTCCCGCACCTGCAGCACTGCGCCGAGTGCCACGGAATGCTCCCCGACGGGCCGGTCGGCTTTGCCGCCAGTCGCGGCGGCAGCCTCTGTCCGGCCTGCGGCGGCGGAGCGGCCTCGCTCAAGGTCGATCGTCTGACCTTGGGGAGCCTCGGCCGGCTGCTGCAGACGCCCGCCGAGCGGTTTGCCGATATCCACCTGTCGCCGCGCACTTTGCGGGAAGGCAGCGCCCTGCTGGACGATGCTCTGCGCGGATATTTGTCAAAACCGCTGAAGAGCGCGGCGTTTCTGGGTGAGTTGGGAGGCGGTTCCGGGTAGGGGCGGACTGCGTCCGCCCTGGGCGCATGCAATGCGCCCCTACATTTGCTCGCAAGGATCAGACCTCTCGGATTTCCCTGTCTATTCCTTGACACAAATCGCCCCGGCCGCTAATATGCGAACCCTGCAATTTGTATACAGTATCCATGTTTCAGGCTCCCTGAAGCCGCTTCAGCCAGAGTAAATTTCACTGGGCATCAGGCCCGGGAGGCATTGTGACCTTTCAAGATCTGCTTCTTTCCCTGCAAGGCTATTGGGCGAAGCAGGGGTGCGTGATCCAGCAGCCCTACGATACCGAGAAAGGGGCCGGGACGTTCAATCCCGCCACCTTCCTGCGGGTGCTCGGTCCCGAGCCGTGGAATGTCGCCTACGTCGAGCCATCGCGCCGCCCGACCGACGGCCGCTACGGCGAGAACCCCAACCGCCTGCAGCACTACTACCAGTTTCAGGTGATCATGAAGCCGTCGCCGATGAACATCCTGGACCTCTATCTCGACTCGCTGAAAAGTTTCGGCATCGACCCGGCCAAGCACGATATCCGCTTCGTCGAGGACGACTGGGAATCGCCGACCCTCGGCGCCTGGGGACTGGGGTGGGAAGTCTGGCTGGACGGCATGGAGATCACCCAGTTCACCTACTTCCAGCAGGCCGGCGGCATCGATCTCAAGCCGGTGGCCGGCGAGATCACCTACGGGTGCGAGCGGATCGCCATGTACCTGCAGGGGGTCGACAACGTCTACGACCTCGAGTGGGTCAAGGGGGTCAAGTACGGCGACATCCACCACATCACCGAGGTGGAGTTCTCGACCTACAACTTCGAGGAAGCCAACGTTCCCTTACTGCTCGATGCGTTTAACAACTACGAGCAGGAGTGCATCCGCCTGATCGGCAAGGGGCTGGTCTTCCCGGCTTACGACTTTGTCATGAAGTGTTCGCACACCTTCAACCTGCTGGACGCCCGCGGAGCGATCTCGGTGACCGAGCGCGCTTCCTATATCGGCCGCGTGCGCAACGTCGCCCGCCTCTGTGCCGAAGGCTACGTCGCCCAGCGCGAACGGCTCGGTTTCCCGTTGTTGAAGAAATAAGGCTTTCACCGCAGAGGACGCGGAGAACGCAGAGCAATTTTTTGTTTTCTCTGCGCCCTCGGCGGTAAAGAAGAATTTGGAGTTTTTCGATGGCCAAAGAGTTATTCCTAGAAATAGGCACCGAAGAGATCCCCGCCGGCTTCCTGCCGAAGGCCATGGCCGACATGGAAGCGCTGATCCGCAAGGAGTTTGAGTCCGCGCGGGTTGAATTCGGCACGGTCCGCACCTTCGCCACGCCGCGTCGGCTGGCGCTGGCCGTCGGTGCTGTCGCCGAACAGCAGCCGACGCTGCAGGTCAAGGCCATGGGCCCGGCCAGGCAGCATGCCTTCGATGCCGCCGGCAACCCGACCAAAGCCGCGGAAGGGTTTGCCCGCGGCCAGGGCGTGGCGGTCGGTGAACTGAAGATCGTCGCCACCGACAAGGGGGAATACCTCTGCGCCGAGAAGGAAGAGGCCGGACGGCCGACTCTTGAGTTGCTGCGCGAGATCCTGCCGCGCCTGATCAACGGGATCTCCTTCAAGAAGTCGATGCGTTGGAAGGATCTGGACGTACGCTTCGCCCGCCCGGTGCACTGGATCGTCGCCCAGTTCGGCGGCGAGGTGGTGCCGCTCACCTTCGGGGAGTTGACCAGCGGCAACGTCTCGCGCGGGCACCGCTTCATGGCGCCCCAGCCGTTCGCGGTCAACGGTTGCGATGACTGGATGCAAAAGTGTCGCGAGCACTTCGTCATGGCCGATCAGAACGAGCGCAAGGAGACGATCCGTCGCCAGGTCGAGGAAGCGGCCCGGGCCGCCGGCGGCCGGGTCCGCATGGACGACGCGCTGCTTAATGAGGTCACCTACCTGGTCGAAGACCCGACCCCGCTGTGCGGCACCTTCGAGGAGCGTTTCCTGGCCCTACCGCGCGAACTGCTGGTCACCACCATGCGCAAGAACCAGCGCTACTTCACGGTCGAAGGCGCGGATGGCCGGCTGCTCAACAAGTTCATCACCGTCGCCAACACCCGTCCCGAAGATCCGGATGTCGTCATCAGAGGGAACGGCCGGGTGATCCGGGCCCGTTTTTCCGACGCCATGTTCTTCTGGGAAGAGGATCGCAAGGCGAAGCTGGAGACGCGCCTCGACGCTCTGAAAAACGTGATCTATCAGGCGAAACTCGGCACCAGCTTCGAGAAGGTCGAGCGCTTCACCGCCCTGGCCAGAGGGCTGGCGGCACGCTTCGAGCCGGTGGCGTCGGAGTTGACCGAACGGGCGGCGCGACTGGCCAAATGCGATCTCGAAACCAAGATGGTTTACGAGTTCCCCGAACTGCAGGGGATCATGGGCCGCGAGTATGCCCGCCTGGAAGGGGAACCGCCGCGCGTGGTCCAGGCGATCTTCGAACACTATCTGCCGGTCGAGGCCGGCGGCGCATTGCCCCAGGACAACGTCGGAGCCTTCGTCTCGGTGGCTGACAAGATCGATACCGTCTGCGGCTGTTTCGGCGTCGGCCTGATCCCGACCGGCTCCGCCGACCCCTATGCCCTGCGGCGCAGTGCCATCGGCATCCTCAATATCCTGCTCGAGCGCGGCTACCGGCAATCGATCCCGGAACTGGTCGAGCGCAGCCTGGAACTGCTGGCGGCGAAGCTGACCCGGCCCCGCGACCAGGTGCAGGGAGAAGTGGTCGAGTTCATTCGCCTGCGCCTGGTGAACATGCTGACCCAGCGCGGCTTCCCGGCCGATGTGGTCGAGGCGGTGCTGGCGGCGCGTTTCGATGACCCGCTCGACGCTGTGGCCCGTATCGAAGCGCTGGCCAATCTCAAGGTCCAGGCCGGGTTCGAGCCGCTGGCGGTGGCCTTCAAGCGCGTCGGCAACATCATCAAGGGCGGGGTGGACACCCCTCTGCGCAGTGAGCTGTTCGAAGCTGACTGCGAGCGCACGCTGGCTGACGCCGTGGCCCAGGCCCGGGCCGCGGTGGCCGCGGCGGTGGCTGCCGGCGACTATGCCGCGGCGCTGCAATCGATTGCTGCCCTGCGGATCCCGGTCGATGCCTTCTTCGAGGGGGTCATGGTCATGGCGGAAAAACCGGAGGTTCGGACCAACCGCCTCGCCCTGCTCACGGAGGTGGGACGATTGTTCGACGGGATCGCCGATTTCGCGAAAATCAATGCATGAGACACACGCTGACAAGATCACTCGAAAATCAGCTTCCGCAGCCGCTTGGATAACTCTAAGCGGCTGTTTTATTTAGACTAAACCAATCCGCATGGTTCTCCAGCGGGAGTGAAAAAACAGGAGGAAGAGACGATGGGCAAGTATGTGTACTTCTTCGGCAACGGACAGGCCGAAGGACGCGGCGACATGAAGAATCTGCTGGGCGGCAAGGGGGCCAATCTGGCGGAAATGACCAGTATCGGCCTGCCGGTTCCGGCCGGGTTCACGATCACCACCGAGGTGTGCACCGAGTTCTACAAGAACGACCGCAACTATCCGGCCGAACTGAAAGAGGAAGTGGCCCGGAACCTGGCGCGGATCGAGTCGATGATGGGGAAGACGTTCGGCGATGCCGTCAATCCACTGCTGGTTTCGGTGCGTTCCGGGGCGCGGGCGTCGATGCCGGGGATGATGGATACGGTGCTCAATCTCGGCCTCAACGACCGGACCGTGCAGGGGATCATCGCCCAGAGCGGCGATTCCCGCTTTGCCTATGACGCCTACCGGCGTTTCGTGCAGATGTATTCCGACGTGGTCATGGGGATGCACAAGGAAGAGCTCGACCACATCATGGAGCAGATGAAGGAGCAGAAGGGGGTGCATCTCGATACCGAGCTCGATGCCGACGACCTCAAGCAGCTGGTCGCGCTGTTCAAGCACAAGGTGCGCGAGAGCCTCGGTCAGGCGTTCCCCGATGACCCGCAGGAGCAGCTGTGGGGGGCGGTCGGCGCGGTCTTCGGCTCGTGGATGAACCCGCGGGCCATCACCTACCGTCGGCTCAACAACATCCCGGCCGAATGGGGGACCGCAGTCAACGTGCAGTCGATGGTGTTCGGCAACATGGGGAGCGACTGCGCCACCGGCGTGGCCTTCACCCGCGATCCGTCCACCGGCGAGAACTACTTCTACGGCGAGTACCTGGTCAATGCGCAAGGGGAGGATGTGGTCGCCGGCATCCGCACGCCGCAGCCGATCAACAAGGCCAAGCACAAGCCGGGCGACCTGCCGGCCATGGAGGACGTCCTCCCCGACTGCTACCAGCAGCTGGTGCAGATCCGTGCCATCCTCGAGAAGCACTACAAGGATATGCAGGACATCGAGTTCACCATCGAGAAGCACAAGCTCTACATGCTGCAGACCCGCAACGGCAAGCGCACCGCCCAGGCGGCGGTGAAGATCGCCGTCGACATGGTCCAGGAAGGGCTGATCGATAAGGAGACCGCGGTCATGCGCGTCGCTCCCGAACAGTTGGATCAGCTGCTGCACCCCTCCCTCGACCCGAAGGCGCCGAAGCAGGTGATCGCCAAGGGGCTGCCGGCTTCCCCCGGCGCCGCCAGCGGTCAGGTGGTCTTCTCCGCCGACGAGGCCGAGGAAGCGGCCAAGATCGGTCTCAAGGTGGTGCTGGTCCGCGTCGAGACCAGCCCCGAAGATATCCACGGCATGCACGCCGCCCAGGGGATCCTCACCGCGCGCGGCGGCATGACCTCGCACGCGGCGGTGGTCGCCCGCGGCATGGGCAAGTGCTGCGTGGCCGGCTGCGGCGACATCAAGGTCGACTACAAGGCCCAGCAGTTCACGGCGCGTAATGGCCTGGTGGTGAGCAAGGGGGATGTGATCACCCTCGACGGCTCCTCCGGCGAAGTGATCCTCGGGCAGGTGCCGACCGTCAAGCCGGAACTGACCGGTGCTTTCGGTCAGTTGATGGGCTGGGTCGACGATATCCGCCGGCTGCGGGTACGCACCAATGCCGATACCCCGAACGATTCCCAGGTGGCGCGCGATTTCGGCGCCGAGGGGATCGGCCTGTGCCGCACCGAGCACATGTTCTTCGAAGGGGAGCGGATCATGGCGGTGCGCGAGATGATCCTCGCCGCCGACCTCGAAGGGCGGCAGAAGGCCCTGGCCAAGATCCTGCCGATGCAAAAAGGCGACTTCCTCGGCATCTTCCGGGTGATGAAGGGGCTGCCGGTGACGATCCGTCTGCTCGATCCGCCGCTGCACGAGTTCCTCCCCCACACCGAAGCGGAGATCGAGGAGTTGGCCGCGGAGATTCACGTGCCGGCGGCGACGCTCAAGGCCAAGGTCGAATCGCTCCACGAGTTCAACCCGATGCTCGGCCATCGCGGCTGCCGCCTGGCGATTACCTTCCCGGAAATCTACGACATGCAGGTCCGGGCGATCATGGAGGCGGCCTGCGAACTGATCAAGCACGAAGGCTACGAGATCATTCCCGAAATCATGATCCCGCTGGTCGGCGAAGTGAAGGAGCTGGCGGTGCTGCGCAAGAGTGCGATCCGCGTGGCCGATGAGGTGATCGCCGAGTACGGCGTCAAGGTCAAGTACCTGATCGGTACCATGATCGAACTGCCGCGCGCTGCCCTGACCGCCGACGAAATCGCCAAGGAGGCCGAGTTCTTCTCCTTCGGTACCAACGACCTGACCCAGACCACCTATGGCCTGTCACGCGACGATGCCGGCAAGTTCCTCCCCCACTATGTCGAGCAGGAGCTTTACCCCAACGACCCGTTCGTGGCCCTCGACCAGGTCGGCGTCGGCATGCTGGTCAGGATGGGGTGCGAAAAGGGGCGGGCGACGCGGCCCGACCTGAAACTCGGCATCTGCGGCGAACATGGCGGCGAGGCCTCGTCGGTAAAGTTCTGCCACCGCATCGGCCTCGACTACGTCTCCTGTTCCCCCTACCGGGTGCCGATCGCCCGCTTGGCGGCGGCGCAGGCGGTGATCGAGGAGAAAAAATAGCCGGTGGGGACACTTCCTTCAAGGAAGTGTCCCCGTGAGATGTTAAAATGGGGACAGAATTGAATTCTGTCCCCATTTTCGTGGAGGAATGACATGAAAATCGTGGTGCTCGACGGACATGCCGCCAACCCCGGCGATCTTGACTGGACACCGCTCGCCGCGTTGGGCGAACTGACTGTCCATGAGCGTACCCCGGCGTCACTGACGCTGGTGCGCGCGGCCGGCGCGCAGGCATTGTTGACCAACAAGGTGCTGCTCGGCGCTCAAGAGCTGGCCGTTTTGCCGGAGCTGCGCTACATCGGTGTGCTGGCCACCGGCTACAACGTCATTGATGTGGCGGCAGCTCGCGAACGCGGCATCGTCGTGACCAACGTCCCCGCCTACAGCACCCCTTCGGTGGCGCAGCAGGTTTTCGCCCTGCTGCTCGAACTGACCCGCGGCACCGGTCGGCACGCCGGACTGGTGCGCGAGGGGCGCTGGAGCAGTGCCCCGGACTTCTGCTTCTGGGAAGGGCCGCAGGTGGAACTGGCCGGGCTGACTTTCGGTATCGTCGGCTTTGGCGCCATCGGCCAGGCGGTGGCGCGCATTGCCCGGGCCTTCGGCATGCGGGTGCTGGTGCAGACCCGCCGTCCCGATCCGACTGCCTGGCCGGAGGTGACTTTTGTCGACCGGGACGCATTGTTCATGCAGGCCGATGTGGTCAGCCTGCACTGCCCGCTGACCGAGGAGACAAAGGGGATGGTCAACGCGGCAACCCTTGCCGCCATGAAGTCCGGGGCCTATCTGATCAACACCGGGCGCGGGCCGCTGGTCGACGAGGCGGCGCTGGCCGCGGCGCTGCATGTCGGCCGGATCGCCGGCGCCGGACTCGACGTTCTCTCCCAGGAGCCACCGGCAGCGGATAACCCGCTGTTGACGGCGCCGAACTGCGTCATCACCCCGCACATTGCCTGGGCGACCCGTGCCGCTCGCCAGCGTTTACTCGATACCGCCGCTGCCAATGTCCGGGCGTTCGTGGAAGGGCATCCGCAGAACCGGGTGGGGTGACAACCAAATCATTGGCCGCAGATAAAAGCGGATAAAGTCGGATAAATCGAAAAACCATTAACAGGGATACGGAGGATATACAGGATAAAACCTAAACAAGCTTTTGGATTTTAAAGCCATAAAACCTTGGGGTTTTGTTCTATGGGCCTCATCCTGTATATCCCTGTAAATTAAGCTTTGAGGTTTTGCCTGATCCGATTTGATCCGCCTTGATCAGCGGCCAATTGCCTTTGCGCTTTCAAGTTAGCATCGCCATGAACTTTCCCGAATTGCACTCGTGGGACCTGACCCCGAAAGAAGCGATTGCCCTGCAGCGGGAGCTGGCGGGAAGGGTGGTGCTGCGCGACTGCCTGCCTCCCGAAGTCAGGTCTGTTGCCGGGGTCGATGTTTCCTGCTCCCGCTTTGCCCCGGAGGTCTTTGCCGCGGTCGTGATCTTCGACCTGAGCGCAAGCGTCATTGTCGAAACCACCACGGCGCAAGCCGCCAAGTCATTCCCCTATGTTCCTGGCCTGCTCTCCTTCCGGGAGCTGCCGGTGGTGCTGGAAGCCTTCCACAAACTGGAACGGAGCCCCGACGTGGTGCTGGTCGACGGGCAGGGGGTCGCCCACACGCGACGACTGGGAATCGCCAGCCATCTCGGTCTGTGGCTCGGCCTGCCGACCGTCGGTTGTGCCAAGAGCCGGCTGTGCGGCGAGCATGACGCGCCGGGAGCAAGGCGCGGTGACTGGACAAGCCTGTGGGATAATGGCGAGGAGATAGGGCGGGTGGTGCGCACCCGCGATCGGATCAGGCCGCTCTTCGTGTCCCCCGGACACATGGTCGGTCTGGAGCGGGCGGTTCGGATTGTCTTGGAGTGCGGGCGTGGCTATCGCCTGCCGGAGCCGACCAGACAGGCGCACGTTGAGAGCAACCGGTTGAGATGCAGCGAGGTAGCGAGATAGTCAGATAGCGAGGTAGAATTTTCTATCTCACCATCTCGCTACTTGCTATCTCGCTTGGTTTATCCTGCTATTCGACAGCAACTGCCAGCCTGCCCACCCCCTCGATCACCGCCTCCAGTCGGTCGCCGCTGCGAATCGGACCGACGCCGGAAGGGGTGCCGGTCAGCAGGATATCGCCCGCTTCGAGGGTGAAGTAATGGGATGCTTCGCTGATCAGCCGTGCTACCGGGCGCAGCATGTCGGCGGTGGTACCATCCTGACGAACCTCATCATTGACCCGCAGGCACAGCTTCAATTTCTGGGGATCGGGCACCTGGCTTTCCGGAACGAACGTGGAAAGCGGGCAGGAGTTGTCGAAGGCTTTGGCGATTTCCCAGGGAAGCCCCTTCGTCTTCAACTCGGCCTGCACGTCCCGCAGGGTCAGGTCGAGAGCCACGGCATAGCCGGCCACGTGAGAGAGGGCGTCGGCTTCGGCGATCGACTTGCCGGTGCGGCCGATCAGCACGGCCAGTTCGATTTCGTGGTGGCAATCGCTGGAATAGGCGGGGATGACGACCGTGCCGCCATCGGCCAGAAGGCTGCTGGCCGGCTTGATGAAGAGCACGGCCTTATCCGGCACCGGGTTGCCGAGTTCCCGTGCGTGCTCGGCATAATTGCGGGCGACGCAGACAATTTTGCCGACGGCAAGCTTCTGCTGTTGGCCTTGCATGGTGACAGAGTGCATAATGACGGCTCCTTGGTGCCTTTGCTGACGGCCAACATACCTGCGCCAAACTGAAAAGACAAGAACCGGCGAGCGTCCCTCATGTTCCTGCCCATTGGCGACATCCCCAATCCGCGCACGACTCCCTGGGCAACCTATGCGCTGATGGCGATCAACATCGCGGTCTTTGTTCTGGTGACGGTGCCGTTGTCGCTGGCTCGTCCCGATCTGAACGATCCACTGCTGCTCGACTATCTGAATGCCCTGAACCTGCACGGCGACTGGCCGATCCAGTCGGTGCTCGACCAGGTCAGCGCCTACGATCTGACGGTCTTCCGCTACGGCTACCGTCCGGCGCAGGGTTCTTTCCTGACTCTGTTTACGGCGATGTTCATGCACGCCGGCTGGCTGCATCTCGCCGGCAACATGCTATTCCTCTATATTTTTGGCGACAACGTCGAGCACCGCATGGGACGGGGGCGCTACCTGCTCGGTTACCTCGGTGCGGGAATTGCCGCGACCCTGTTTTTTGCCCTGTTCGTGCCGGGTTCCCAGGTTCCGCTGATCGGCGCTTCCGGCGCAATCTCCGGGGTGCTCGGCTTCTACTTCGTCTGGTTCCCGCGCAACCAGGTCAAGGTGTTCGTCTTTCTCTTCCCCCTGTTGATGACCCATGTTTTGATCCCGGCCCGCCTGGTTCTCGGTTTCTACCTGCTGATCGACAACCTGCTGCCGTTTCTGTTGGCCGGCTCGGGCGGCGGCGGAGTGGCTCATGGCGCCCATATCGGCGGGTTTCTGGCCGGCATGGGGCTGGCGGCGGCCAGCGATCATCTCCCCGGGCTGTTAAAACCAAAGGGGCCGCGCATCCCGCGTGCCCGTGCCGACCTGGTCGATGTCGTGACCGATATCGTTCGTGCGCTGGAACGAGGTGAGCTGCCGCATGCCGCCGCGCGCTACCTTGCCCTGGAAAGCCGATTGCAGCGCAGTCAGTTGGCCACCGGCAACATCCTGGCCATCGGCCGTTTCCTGTTGGAGAACGGCCACTCCGATCAGGCCCTGACCCTGTTTCGCCGGGTGATTGCCGAACGTCCCGGCGATGCGGCCCTCGACCAGGCCTATCTTGGCGCCGGGCAGGCCATGCTGCAGAAGCAGCGTTGCGATACGGCCGCCTGGCACTATTTCCTGACCGCGGTCGATTTGGCGCGAACCCCTGAAGTGACCGAAGCGGCAAGGCGAGGGTTGAAGGTTATTGAGGGGTGCGTACAGGAGGGGGAGTAACGGCAGCCGAGGGACTACATATGACTAGCCCCCAGAAAAGCGATCGAAGATGATGAACTCAAAAGCCTGGATAGACTTGCAATTCCAACCTCGTAGGGAAGGAGCGAAAATTTTATGGTGAGCGATTCTGTCCGCAGGCTGCGGTCGGCTCGAGCAGGATCAGCGCTGATTGGCGTCGCGGTATTATGCGTGATCATCGCCTTAGCCTATGGCCGTACGCTCACTATGGGTTTCGTCTGGGACGACGTCCACCAGATCGTCAACAACGGTTCGATAAAGAAACTTTCAGGGATACCATCCTTGTTTTCACATTCAGTCTGGTCTCACACGGGGGACGACGGCAGTTACTACCGCCCCCTTTTCTCGACCAGCCTGTCTCTTGATTGGGTTCTGTGGGAAGGACGGGCTTTTGGGTTTCACCTGACTAACGTGGTCCTGCATGCTCTGGTGACGCTGTTGATGTACTTGCTGTTGTCTCACGCGCTGCAGGACCGCCGTCTCGCTCTGTTGGCCGCGGCGTTATTTGCGGCGCACCCTGTTCACTCGGAGTCTGTGGGCTGGATCTCGGCCCGCCCGGACTTGCTCGCCGCGTTGTTCGTAGCAATCTCACTGTTACTGCTTCTGCCTGCTCGCGACCGGGCTGTGAAGCCGGTCATGTTGATGTTGAGTGCGTTCAGTTTTTTCTTGTCGCTTCTATGCAAAGAGGTTGCGATCCTCCTCCCGGTCTTCATTTACTACTGGATGGCCGGCGTGGCCGGCGCCACACGACGAGGTGCCTTGCTGATCGTCACACCTTACCTGGCGATGGTTCTCATCTATCTGGGTTTGCGAGCCCACATTCTCAGTGAGACGAGCCTCTTTCAAAAAGACCTGCTGACGCACCTCGCAACAGCCCCGGTTCTCGTGGCTCGCTACTTCGGGCTTACTGTTTGGCCATATCCTTTGAAGGTCTTTTATGACCTTGATCCACAAAACAGTCTCGTGTCACCTGTGGTGCTGCTCTCTTGGCTATGCCTGTTGCTGCTTCTGGCTGCCTTGTTTTGGATGTGGCGCTCCAATCCCCGGATATTCGGTTTCGCCATGTTTTTTCCGCTCTTCATCTTTCCCGTCTCCGGTTTCGTTTTTTTTACCCGGCCGGCGTTGATGGCTGAGCGATACCTCTACCTTCCCAGCATCGGGATCTGTACGGTAGCCGCCTGGCTGATTCTCTCGGCTATCGCACGTGCGGAAGGCTTCTTCAATCGAAACCGCTTTGTCGATGTGATTGGCGCTACGGTAATTGCACTCGTAATGTTTGGCATGCTTTACAAGGTCAATATGCACAATGAAGTGTGGCGCGATCAGACGAGTTTCATCCAGCGCTTGGTCTCCGATGCTCCCGAAAGTGCCATGGGGCATAACGCGATGGGGGTGCTGCTGTTCAACGAGGGTCGTTACGAGGAGTCTGTCGCAGCCTATAGCCGTTCGATCCAGATCAATCCGATTGACTGCCTGGTCATTTTCAATCGGGCGATTGCCTTCAAAAGGCTTGGACAAATGGAGTCCGCATTGCAGGACTTGCAACGCACCCTGCAGTGCAGGCCCGAATTCGCTAATGCCTGGTTCGAACTGGGCACTCTTGAGTTGGCGCGGGGCAACCGTGAACGAGCGATATCCTGCTACGAGCGAGCTGTGCGCATTGATCCCACCAACACCAAATATCGAGTCACACTGGGCAGGGTTCGCTGATGTTGAAGAACACCGAGTTTGAGTAGCTGAGCCGTTGTCCAGGTTTTACCTCGCGACAACCTAACTACTCAACCGTGGTTTTGACAAGCCACTCCGCGGGATCCACTCCGTAGACCGTTTGCAACTCCCTGTACAAATCCTCGTGGTTGGCTTTGAAGCGCAGGGGGCGCATAAAGAAGGTCTCGGTGGCTACGGCGAACAGTTCTTCCGGGCTGGTGTAGGCATAGGGATCGAGGATTGACGGCGGGCCACGGCGCCTGGCCGTCCGTTGCCGCCGCTGTTCGTGTTCCAGCAGTTCCTCCCAGCCATCGAAGCGCCGGTCTGGGGCCAGCAGTCGGCGGCCTTCGGTGAGGCCTTGCTGGGCATCGATCTGGTGCGCGAACTCGTGAACTATTACGTTGCAGTCGCCGCTGACGCCGCGGATAATCTCCCGGATGCTGTCCCAGGCCAGGACGACAGTCCCCTCTTCCCACGATTCGCCGAGCCGTTCCTCAACCGTTTCCGTGACGATCCCCGACTGATCGGTCGCCCGGATCGGCGCCGCAAAACTCTCCGGATAGATCACCACGGTCCCGAGCCGGGGGTAGTAGCCGTCCGGATCGTGCAGCAGCAGCAGGCAGGCATAGCCCGCCACCGTCAACCGCATCTCGTCGGTGACTTCCAGGCCGCCGCACCCTTCGAAATATTTCTCGTCCAGGAAGACCCGTACGTGTTTTTCAAAGACGGCCCGCAGCTGTTCCGGCAGGGAGCGGCAGAGGGGGACATTTTCGTCCAGGATCTGTCGCCAGGCTGTTGGAAACGGTTGGCGATGAAGCCTGTGGAGGTGCCAGCGGCGGAGCAGTCCCATGCCGCCGCGGCTAGATGGTGCCGCCTCCCGCCAGTCGGCGTCGTACGGCGAAGTTGAAGTTCTGCAGGTAGCTGAGAATGGTGCCGATGCAGCAGAAAAAGGCGGTGCTTTGGACGAACGTGGCCTGCTCCTTCAGCATCAGAATGAAAACGACGAAGAAGATGAAAACACTGGCCTTGATGAAATCGCTGAACAACCGCTGTCTGCGCAGCTGATTCTGCTCGTCGGCAGTGAATGTTTCCCTGGCGGCGGCGCCCAGTTCGCGAAGAGCTTCCTTCTCGGCAAACTTGCGGATCGGGAAGAACAGCGCAATCTGGAGCAAAACGGTGAAGATCACACTGTTGTAGAACGGCTTGAGACTGTCGTATTTCTCCTGGAATCTCTGTTGAAAGAGAAACGCCATATAGACAAGCAGTACGACCAGAAATACCTGTACGATGCGGTGAATGATCAACGTCTTGCGAATGCGGCGCATGCCGATGGTTTCCGCCATGTCAGCTCTCCTTTTGGGTCGTATCGGTATGCTCCGGGGGGGTGCCCTGCGCCCGCCCGCCAGTGGCCGCTTCAATCTCTTCCCAGTGCTTTTTCCAGTCGCGGCGCCGCACCGCGACCAGGACGCAGAGACCGCCGAGGATCATCACACCCCAGAAAATCTGGAGTTCCTGCCCGTCCCTGAAACCGGTAAACAGGGAGTACAGGCCGAAAGCGGCCATGGCCCCTTCGAGGGAAATGATGCGGGACAGCAGGGAACGTTTGGGCTTTTCAGTTGTGGTCATAATTATTCCTGAAGGGGTTACATGGTCGAGAAGTTGGTGCGGATCACCTGCTGCAAGTCCTTGATGCTGACCAGTGCTCGCCGCAATTCTTCTTCCTCATCGTCACTCAACTTCTGGGGGTCGAGATAATAGCTGTCAGTGCATTCGCCGCGCAACATGCAAATCTGCATCATGATTCGATGCCGGGTCAATACGTGATAGGCCTCGCTCAATTCGGCCGCGTTGGCGGGGGAGAGCCGTTTGTCCCCCTCGAGCAGAGCGATGCGTTTCAGGGTGTTGGTGGCTTTTGCTCCCATGTTGACCGCCAGGATGCGCACATTCATGACCAGAGGGGCCCAGCCGAGCAGTTTGATGTTGTGCAGTCCCTTGTGCTCGCCATGGCGATCGGTCCAAAGTCCGCCAAGCATCCCCAGTCCGACCTTCATTTCGGTGGCGGCCCGCGCCATCCCCCAGAGCACCTGGAAGTAACTCTGTTCGAAGTCGTGAATCAGTTCGATCAAATCGGCGGCGATGGCCCGATCGCCGGCCACGTAGCGTGCGTCCGAGAGTACGATGAGATCCATCAGGTTCTTGGCATACTCTTCATACTCATAGCGGACGATGGCCATCAGCCGCTGTTTCCACTGCTGGCGCGAACCTCTCCAGGTCGGATTGGAAGGCATGATGTCGCCGGTGCACTTGGCAAAGCCGACTTCGGCCAACCGATCCACCAGCAGTTCCGAAAATACGCGGAAATATTCGTCGACAGTTTCGTCGCCGCCGTCGGCATAGACGATCAGATAATCCTGGTCGGTCACCAGGGTCTGCTCTTCACGGCCATCACTCCCCATGCTGACCAGCGCGAAGGGGAGGGGGGGCTCTCCCCGCCCCTGATCTTTCAGTTCCGCAATAACCAGCGTGATGGTGCGCGCGGCCAGCAGGTCGCGGTATTCCGTACACCCGCGATGCAAGCCGGTCACGGAGCCGCAGGAGAGAAAGCGTGCAATCTCCAGAACCGTCAGGGCGTGCTCGATTTCGCGTAACTCCTTATAACTGTTGCTCTGGGCCGCCTGGGAGAGCATTTCCGCGCGGCTTTTCTCCATGTTCTGAATGGCGCCGCGCTCCCGTGCCAGACCGTCGCTGAGATTGGCCAGCAGAGCCAGTGCCGCGGGGCGATCAAGATGGCGCAGGAACCACTGCAGCTGCTCCTCGAAGCGCCTCACGAAGTCTTGAAGTTGCGGTGTCGTCTGCCTGCTGAGCGACATGTGTTCAGGTCCGGACAGGGGGTTGATGGTTGCCGGTCACCGGGCCGACCGGCGAAAAAAATGGGGAAGGCGCAAGGCCCTCCCCACTTTATCACAACCAGGTTCCCAAGGGGAATTAGTGATCGACAGCCTTGGCCATGCCGATGCCGGTGTTCTGGCGGACATAGACCTCGTCGAACATCTCTTCGGCCCGCTTCTCGCGGAACGCCAGGGCGCCAAAAATCGCGGCGAGGAAGCCCAGCGGGATCGAGACGATACCAGGGTTCTTCAGGCCGAACAACGGGGTCTTCAGACCCATCATCGACGTCCCGCCATCGTTCTTGGCGAACTCGTCCTTGGCCGTGGCCAGAGCCTTGGCGTCCTTCTCGTTCAACACCTCGCCGGCGGCCTGCTTGGCCTCCATGGCGGTGATGACCTTCTTGGCGCCGTCGGCGATCTTCTGCGGATAGGTCATGTTCGGCGACACCATCACCAGGCCGATCGAGGCGATCGTTCCGACCACCAGGCCGCAGATGACGCCGGCGGTGTTGAAGCGCCGCCAGAAGAGCGACAGCACCACGACCGGCAGGTTCCCCGAGGAGGCGACGGCGAAGGCCAGCGCCACCAGGTGGGCGACGTTCTGCTTCTCCGCCGCGATGCCGATGACGATCCCCATCGCGCCGACGACCAGCGAGGTGATGCGGGCCGCCATGACCTGCTCGTGCTGGTCGGCATGGCCTTCCTTGATGACGTTGACGTAGATGTCATGGGCAATCGCCGCGGAGGCCGCGAGGACCAGGCCCGAAACGACCGCCAGGATGGTGGCGAAGGCCACCGAGCAGAGGAAGGCCAGGAAGATGTCGCCGACGATCGGGGAGATGTCCGCGCCGAGCTGTTGGGCCAGCAGCAGGGTGGCCATGTTGCCGCCCTTGTCCACCGCGGTGATCCCCTGCGGAGTGACGTGAATGGCGGCGCCGAAGCCGAGCAGGGTGGTGAGGACGTAGAAGCCGCCGATGATCCACATGGCGATGATGACCGACTTGCGGGCGGCCTGGGCGGTCGGCACGGTGAAGAAGCGCATCAGGATGTGCGGCATCCCGGCGGTGCCGAGCACCAGCGCCATCCCCAGGGAAATCTGGTCAAGCGGCGCCTTCATGAACAGGGCCGGCTCCAGGAAGCGCTGGCCGGCGGCTTCGCCGGTCATGGTGATGCCGTCGCGCAGGAGCAGTTTGGAGACGTGGTCCTGGATGTTCGGGCTGTTGACGATGTCCGAGAAGAACTGGAGCGGGTTGAAGCCGGCCTTCCAGCCGACCATCACCGACAGCAGGGCGGCACCTGACATGAGCAGGCCGGCCTTGATGATCTGGACCCAGGTGGTGGCCTTCATGCCGCCGAAGACGACGTAGCCGACCATCAGGATGCCGACGCCGATGATTGAGAAGGTGTAGTTGAAGCCGATCAACAGCGCCATGAGCTTGCCGGCGCCGACCATCTGCGCGGTCAGGTAGAAGGTCGACACCGCCACGGTGGAAATCGCCGCCACGGCGCGCACCGGCTTGGGCTGGGTGCGGAAGGCCAGAATGTCGCCGAGGGTGTACTTGCCGGCGTTGCGGCACGGCTCGGCAACGATCAAAAGGACGGTGATGTAGGCCACCAGCCAGCCGACCGAATACATGAAGCCGTCGTACCCGTACAGCGAGATCATCCCGGAAATCCCGAGGAACGAGGCAGCCGACATGTAGTCGCCGGCGATCGCCCAGCCGTTCTGGGTACCGGTGATGCCGCCGCCGGCGGCGTAGAAGTCGGCGGCGGTCTTGGTGCGCTTGGCCGCCCAGATGACGACCGACAGGGTGATGCCGATGATCACCAGGAACATGCTGATGGTGATGGTTTTATTGGCCTTGATTTCGGCCGCCATGGCCAGGCTGGGCAGGGCCAGCAAGCAGGCGGTCATCAGAAAGAGTTGCAGACGTTTCATCGTTGTGACCTCCTTATTTCGCGAGCTCGCTGACCAGTTCACGGGTCAGACGGTCGAAGTCCTTGTTGGCCACGTGGGCGTAATAGTGGGCCAGCCCCCAGGAAACGAAGAACTGGGAAAGGGCGAAAGCGTAGCCGAAATTGATGACCCCGATCACCTTGATCTTGAACAGGTCCGTGGCATAGGCCGCCCCGATCGGCAGCAGGAAGTAATACACGGTGGAGAAGATCCACCAGCCGAACAGGAACTTCTGTTTGCGGTGATGAAGCTCGACGAACTTCGGGTTCTTGGCGATGGCCGCCCAGTCATACGTTTGTGTCGCCATACGTTCTCTCCTTGTTAGATTTGTGCCCCCTGGCCGCGACCTGTTTCCGGGTCCCCTCCGGAAGTCGTCGCGAGTCGATTGTTAGCGGGGCATAGCCAGGAACATTGCCGGGGAAAGAGAGTTGGGCGCGCGCAACCAACCCTTTTTCCCATGTCGTGTGCGCTATTTTTGGAATATTGTTCTATTTCTTGTCAACTGAAATAATGTTAATCGAGGTATATATTTGATAAGTATTTGAAATAAAATATTTTTTTTTTAAAATAAAAAAGCAACGCTTGTTTTTTTTGTGAAACATTTACGAAATTAACAGGGTGTTTCACTCAATGAAACAAATTCTAGCGCATTTTCCGGCGATTGCTTGGAGGAGTGACGGGCTTTGTCGGATGATGCCTGGAGAGATAAAAAAACGGCGTGTTGCCGGTTGAAACGAATTCCGGCTGTCAGCCGATTGCCGGAGTCGTGTTGCCGAGAAAGGCGCCGGCGGCGGCGTTGGGATCGGTGGCGGCAATGACGGCGGAAATCACCGCAACACCGTAGCTGCCGCTGTCGATCAATTCGGGGAGATGGTTGAGCCTGATGCCGCCGAGCGCAAAAACCGGCAGGGGCGAAGCGACACATGCTGCACGCAGGGCAGCGAGACCGAGCGGCCGGCCATACGCGAGTTTCGACGGTGTGGTGAATACCGGGCCGAAGGTGACAAAGTCGGCGCCGGCGGTGGCGGCCGCGGCAATTTCGTCAGGGTGATGGGTGGAGACGCCTATCAGTTTATCCGGTCCGAGCAGACTGCGGGCTGTCTCGGGCGGTAATGAGTGGCCGCCGAGGTGCACGCCGTCGGCGCCAACCGCCAACGCCACGTCGATGCGATCGTTGATCAGCAGGCGGGCCTCGAAGCGGCGGGTAAGGGTTCGCAGTTCCATCGCCAGGGGCAGCAGTTCGGCGGCGGACAGATCCTTCTCGCGCAGTTGCACGGCGCGCACGCCGCCCCGCAGCGCAGCGTCGCCCGTTTCGAGCAGGGTACGGCCGGGTAGTACTTGGTGGCGGTCGGTGATCAGGTAGAGGGTGAAGTCGATCGGATTAGGCATGAAACGCAGAATCCCAATCTTTCCAGACCGGATCGTACCCGCGTGAGCGCAGCATCGCCTCGACTTCGGTATGGGTACGATCGTCGTCGATGACGAACTGACGGCCGCTCTCGTCTTTTTCCGCATAGCCGCCGGGAGAGGTGCAGGAACCGGCGCTCATCTGGGTGATCCCCAGGGGGAGCAGGTTGTCCCGCAGTTGCGCGCTCTCGCGGGTGGAGAGAACCAGCCCGGCATCGGGGAGCAGCAGGCGCAGGGCGCAGATCAACTGCACGAAGTCATGGTCTGAAACCGGGTTGAGCGGCTGAAAGCCGCCGTCGGCCGGGCGCATGCGCGGGAAGGAGACGGTCAGGTGCGTCCGCCAGCAGTGCCGCGCCAGGTGCAGGGCGTGCAGCCCGGTACAGAAGGCCTCGACGCGGAACTTTCCCAGACCAAGCAGGGCGCCGACGCCGATGCGGCGCATCCCGGCCGCCGCGGCATGTTCCGGGGCACGCAGGCGGAAGGCGAAGTCGCGTTTTTTGCCAAAGGGGTGCATCTCGGCGTAAAGCGCGCGGTCGTAGGTTTCCTGATAGATGGTCAACCCGTCGACGCCGGCATCGATGACCTGTCGGTAGCCGGACTCCTCCATCGGATAGACCTCAATGCTGATGGAAGAGAAAAGGGGGCGGAGGCGTGCGACCGCCGCCGTGAGGTAGTCGGTATCGGCGGCCCTGGGCGCCTCGCCGGTGACCAGCAGCAGATGACGGAAGCCGCGGTCATGGAGCACCCGGGCCTCGGCCTCGGTCTCGTCGAGAGTCAGGGTGCGGCGCGGCACCTTGTTGTGCGCGTTGAAGCCGCAGTAGCGGCAGCCGTTGGTGCACTCGTTGGAGAGATACAGCGGCGCGTACATCAGGATCGTTTTGCCGAAGCGCTGCACGGTCAGTTGGTGTGCCCGCTGCGCCATTGGTTCGATGTAGGCGGCGGCGGCCGGCGAGAGCAGGGCCATGAAGTCGTCAATGCCGAGGTGCGCGGCGGCCAGGGCGGCCTCGACATCGGCCGAGCGCTTGGCAGCGATGCGGGCTTCGACTTCGGCGAGGTTGTAGCTGTCGAGTGTCTGTTGGAAGTTCATGGTGAAAAACCTTTTCACCGCAGAGAACGCAGAGGAAAAATCCTCCTAGAGAGTTTGAGTCTTTCTCTGCGCTCTCTGCGGTAAATTGATTGTTGTTTAGTTGTGCAGAAAGCCCGTCAGCGGGCTGCTGGCTTCGGCGCGTTCCTGTTGGCGGCCGAGACCGGCCAGGTACGCCTCGCGGCCGGCTTCCACCCCTTTGCGGAAGGCCTGACCCATCGCTCCGGGGTCGCGGGCCACGGCCAGAGCGGTGTTGACCAGCACGGCGTCGGCCCCCATCTCCATCGCCTCGGCGGCGTGGGAGGGGGCGCCCAGCCCGGCGTCGACCACTACCGGCACGATCGCCTGCTCGATGATGATGGCGATGCTGTCGCGGGTGCGCACCCCCTTGTTGGTGCCGATCGGTGCGCCGAGGGGCATGACCGTGGCGGTGCCGGCTTCCTGCAGGCGCTTGGCCAGCACCGGGTCGGCGTTGATGTAGGGGAGCACCACGAAGCCGTCCTTCACCAGGATCTCGGCGGCTTTCAGCGTCTCGATCGGGTCGGGGAGAAGATAGAAGGGGTCGGGGGTCACCTCCAGCTTGACCCATGGCTCGCAGCCGGCGGCGCGGGCCAGCCGAGCCAGGCGCACCGCCTCCTCGGCGTCGCGGGCACCGCTGGTGTTGGGGAGCAACAGGTACTTCTCGCGGTCGATGTGGGTGAGAATGCTGTCGTGGGGGTTGTCGACATCGACCCTTCTGAGGGCGACGGTAACGATCTCGCACCCCGACCCTTCCATGGCGGCGACCATGGCGGCGTTGGAAGAAAACTTGCCGGTGCCCACCATCAGGCGGGAGCGGAACGTGCGATTGGCGATTGTCAGAGTGTCCATAATTAAATCCTTTTGGGTCAAAGGTTAAAGATTAAAGGTTAAGGCGTGGATGTGCAGGTTCGGATGTGCAGGTCCTTTAACCTTTGACCTTGAGCCTTTTGCCTGATTTTTACCCGCCGCCGACAAAATGCACGATTTCCAGGGTGTCGCCCTCGGCCAGGAATTCCTCGCCGAAACGTTGGCGGGGGACGATGGCGCGGTTGCACTCGACCACCACCTGCCGGCTGTCGAGCCGTAGCTGGTCGAGAAGGTTCTGGATGGTGCTGCCCGCGGTGGTTTCGGTTGGTTTGCCGTTGATGGTCAATTGCATGCTGTTGCCTTTGGTGATTGTTGGTCGACGGGCCACGGCGAAACTTCGAGTTGCCGCCGAAAACTCGCTGCGCTCAGACAATTCGTCGGCGCCTTCCAGTTCCATCGTGTCCCGTCAGGGTTGGCACTAGTCTGCCGCCGGATCTTCTCCGAGCAGCAATCTGAGCACTGCGTTCGCCTGATGATGGGCGGCGATGCCGACCCGTGGGGCCATCAGGCCGATGCCGGGGGCGGCCGCGGTTTCCCCGTCGCCGCACAGGTACAGGCTGCCGAAGACGCGCCGGGTTGTGATGCTGTTGGCCGGACCGAAGCCGGCCATGCCGGAGCCGGCCACCAGTGGCCTGTCCGGGAAGCGGGCCGTAAACGTCTCCGCCAGCATCGCCTTCTGGTCGGCGCGGTCGAAAGCCTCGACCAGGACGTCCACGGCGCCGAAGATCTCGGCGATGTTTCCCGGTGTCAGGCGCAGGTGGCAGGCGGTCACGTGGACGTGCGGGTTGATGCGGGCCAGGGTGTCGCGCAGGGCGTAGACCTTGGGGAGGCCCAACTGATCGAGGAAGTACTGCTGGCGATTCAGATTCGACGGTTCGACCAGGTCGAAGTCGGCAATGATCAGCCGGCCCACGCCGGTGCGGGCCAGGGCGATGGCCGCCGCCGAACCGAGACCGCCGACTCCGGCGATGCCGACTGTCGCCTGCTTGACCCGTTCATGGACCCCCGGGGTGTGGCGGGCGGTCAGCAGGGCGTCGAGTTCGTCAGCACTCGGTACCTCGCCGCGCCGGATCAGTACCAACCGGTCGCCGTCGCCGAGACGCTGGCCGGGTTCGGCCGGGAAGCCGTTGACGATCAGCACGTCTGCGTCCGGCTTGACCTCGTCGCGAACCGTCCCGGCGGTGCTGCTCGGCACTGCGTCGTAGAGTTGTTCGTTGACTGCGATTCTCATGGTCGTTAAATACAAAAAGCCGCTTAATAGCGGCCTCAGTCGAGCTTGCTTGCCCGATGTGATGCGCCGCTTCCCTCCGCCGGCATGACCCGGATCAGGTTCGAGGGGTCGTCCGCGTCACGGACTCTCAGCAGAGCGATTTCTGCTCCCCCAGGGCGTTGCTGCAATGTGAATGTAGAGGCACAGTAGCAGGTGCGGTCGATCGAAGTCAACGGCGTTGCCGCCTTTTCGGTTGTCAGGGTCGGGGTCAATGGCATAGGATTGAAATCGATGTTGCCGGAGGTTCTCCACCGCCGGATCGAAAGGACCCGACGATGACTATTTCCGACCGCTACCGTGAAATCACCCGCGAGGTGCAGACGTTTGTCACCAGTCTGGGCGAGGGGGGCGAGGGGGAGGCCAATCGCCGTTTCCGCGAGGCCGGGAAGGCGGTGGTCGCGCTCGAGGAACTGCGTGATTCGGTCGGCGACATCCCGCGCATCAAGCTGGAGTCGAAGCTGACCCCGGTGTTGCTCAAGGCCCACCAGAAACTCGATCAGGCCCGGTTGCTCTTCGAGGAAGCCGGCGAAGAGGACCGTGCCGCCAAGTCGTGGGAGCTGGAGCAGAGGATCTATCGGCTGCTCAACGATCTGTAGCCTTCACGCGCGGGGCACCGCCGTGTTCCAACGTCCAAGCAACTCGTCCCGCCACGCTGTTTCCGCCTGCGGGGTAAAGCGTTTTTCCTCGCGCCAACTGTTTGCCAATTCATGCTGATCCTGCCAGAAGCCGATCGCCAGTCCGGCCAGCATCGCCGCGCCCAGCGCCGTGGTTTCCACGGTCTGCGGCCGTGAGACCGGTTTGTCGAGCAGGTCGGCCTGCAGTTGCATGAGCAGATCGTTCTGGGCGGCGCCGCCATCGACCTTGAGGACGGCCAGCGGCTCCCCTTTGTCGTCGGCCATCGCTCGGCAGAGGTCATGGATCTGCAAAGCGATCCCTTCCAGGGTGGCGCGCGCCAGATGGGCGGCGGTGGTGCCGCGGGTGATGCCGCTGATCAGGCCGCGGGCGCCGCTGTTCCAGTGCGGGGCGCCCAGGCCGGTGAGTGCCGGGACGAAGACCACGCCGCCGCTGTCGGGAACCTGACGGGCCAGCGTCTCGATCTCCGCGGCGGTGTGCACCAGCCCCAGCCCGTCGCGCAACCACTGTACCGCCGCGCCGGCGATGAAGGAACTCCCCTCCAGGGCGTAGCTGGTCTGTCCGTCAACCTGCCAGGCAACGGTGGTGAGCAGGCCGCTCTTGCTGGCGACGGCCCGGCTGCCGGTGTTTTCGAGGAGGAAGGCGCCGGTGCCGTAGGTGCATTTTGATTCGCCGGCGCGGAAACAGGCCTGGCCGAACAGCGCCGCCTGCTGGTCGCCGGCCATCCCCGCTACCGGTATGCCATCGGGGAGGAAATCGAGGCCGCAGGTTGTACCGTACACCGCCGAAGACGGGACGATCTCCGGCAGGAGGGCGCGGGGGACGGCGAAGGTCTCCAGCAGATCGGCGTCCCAATGGAGAGTTTGCAGATCCATCAGCAGGGTGCGCGAGGCGTTGGAGACGTCGGTGACGTGCTGTTTGCCGCCGGTCAGGCGCCAGGCGAGAAAGCTGTCGATGGTGCCGAAGGCGAGTCGGCCGTCGACAGCCCTTTGGTGCAGCCCCGGCTGTTCACGCAGCAGCCAGGTCAGCTTGGTTCCGGAGAAATAGGGGTCGAGGACCAACCCGGTTTTGGCCCGTATCGCAGGCTCCAGCCCGGCGGTTTTGAATTCATCGCAAATATCGGCGCTGCGCCGGCACTGCCAGACGATGGCGTTGGCTGCGGAACGGCTGTTGGCCCGCTCCCACAGCACGGTGGGCTCGCGCTGGTTGGTGAGGCCGATGGCGGCAATCTGTCCGGTGGCGGTGCCGGTGGTCTCGAGCAGTTGACGCACGGTGCGGCGCACCGAGTGCCAGATTTCTTCCGGGTCGTGCTCGACCCAGCCGGGGCGGGGATAATGCTGGGGGAAGTCGACGGTCTGCTTGCCGTGCACGGCAAGATCATGGCCGACCAGCAGGGCGGTGGTGCCGGTGGTCCCCTGGTCGATGGCGAGGATGAACTCTTGCATGGCAGCCTCCCGTGAAATCTCAGTATCGACGAGGTAATCGCTGTCGTCAAGGTGGCATGATTGTTGCTGATTTTTCTGGAGCTTGCGCCGAGATTCCAATCCCGTGAAATGGAGTGGTCATGCATAGACGTCTGAAGAACCTCTTCTACGAAGTCCGCGACCCGGCCCTTGGTTGGGACGACATCGGCGGCTATGCCGATGTCAAGGAGACCCTCAAGGAGATGGTCTGCCTGCCGCTGAAGAAGCCGGAGATGATCAGCCATCACGGCCTGGGGCTGCCGGCCGGGGTGATGCTGTGGGGGCCGCTGGGCACCGGCATCACCATGCTGGCCGAGGCGTGCGCCAGGGAGGCGGGAGTGAGCTTCGTCTACGTCTCCGGGCAGGAGATGCTCGGCAAGGGGGAGGAGTTGGTCGAGGCGTTCGACTGCGCGATTCACGAGGCGCCGTGCGTGCTCTTCATCTCCGACTGCGAGTGGCTCTGCCCGCGCGCCGGCTGCGATTACGAATGGAGCCCGGGGAACCGTCGGGCGGTGCCGCCGACCTTTGCGTCCAAAGAGCTCTCCACTCTGTTCATCGAGCAGGTCGACCGGATCAACCAGGTCAAGGGGGTGGCGCTGCTCGGTTCGTGCTACCGGATCGATACCGTCGATCAGGCGTTGATCAAGGAGAAGAAGCGCTTTAATCGCAAGGTGTTTGTCCATCCGCCGACCGCCGTCGATCGGCGCGGGATGCTCGATATCTACATGGATAAGATGCCGAACCTGGCTCCGGGGATCGATCGTGACGAGCTGGCGCGGCTGGCCGAGGGGTACGTGGGCTGGGACATCGAGAGCCTGTGCAAGCGGGCGACGGTCAACGCCATCAAGACTGATGCGGAGATCGTTACCGCCGAACATTTCCGCCGGGCGCTCAAGGAGGTGCGGCAGTTCCTCACCCCGGACATGGTGGCCAAGTATCACGAGATTCGCGATACCGACTGTCCACATCATTATGAGTTTTAGATGGACCTTGCCGGGGTGGCCGGATGCGGCAGCCCTTCCTTGGGCGGCCAGAAACTTGCTGCGCTTCAGACAATCTGTCCGCGCCTGCGGAAAGCCTGCCGCATCCGGCCTGATGGCGGAAACTGTTTGAGCAATGACGGATTCTCTCGATCTATTTCTTCGCATTCGCGCCCGCCACGGCCACTACTGCCCGATGAGCACCCTCGGCGGGCGACTGGGGATGGCGGCGCTGTCGGCGCTGGGTGATGCCGACGAAGAGTTGACGGCCAGCTATCACATCGACACCTGCGCCGCCGACGGCATTGCCGTGGCGACCGGCTGTCTCCAGGAGGACGGGCGGCTGGCCGTGAGCAACAACGGTTGCCATCGGCTCGAACTGCGCTGCGGCGACGGTTGCGGGGTGGCGGCCGAACTGACGGCGACGGCGCTGGAGCGGGCGGCGGTCTGCCGTCGGCAGCTGGATGAAGGCGCCGATCCGGACGTGGTGCTGGCTGCGTTGCGCACCGCTCCGGTTGCCGAGTTAATGACACTGACGGCGTTGACGGACGAGGGGCGCGATGCCTGAGTCGCTGTTTATCCGCATGCTGCAGGTTGTCTGGACGGAAATCGCCAAGATGTGGTGGTTCTTCCTGCTGGCCTGCCTGCTGGTCGGTATCATCAAGGGGTACAAACTCGACCTGAAGATCCGCGACGCCTTGCGCCGTTCCGGGGCCTGGGGGGTGGTGCTGGCGGTCGGTATCGGGCTGGTCTCGCCGCTGTGCGCCTGCGGCATCCTGCCGGTGGCGATCTCCCTCGCCATGGTCGAAACCCCCTTGGCGCCGCTGATCGCCCTGCTGGTCGCTTCGCCGGTGATGGGGCCGGACGCGTTTGTCCTGACCTGGCGCGGACTGGGGAGCGAGTGGGCGTGGCTCAAGCTCGGCGGGGCGACGATCCTCGGCCTGAGCGCCGGCTTCGTCACCCTGCTGCTGGAAAGGCAGGGCTATCTGGCCGGCAATCAGGTGCGCCTCAAGCCGATCCATAACCCCGACGGCACCCTGGCCCCGGCGCGCATGATCGGGGCGGCGGCCGGCATCCGCGTCAAAAGCATGGTCATTGTGCCGCGCGACAGCCGGCTGCGCTTCATCCTCGACCGCACCCTCGATGCCGCCTGGTTCACCGGCAGGTTCCTGCTGCTGGCCATTATCCTTGAAGCGATCATTGTCACCGTGGTGCCGACCTCCTGGATTCTCAGCCTGGTCGGGGCCAACAATCTCAGCTCGGTGGTGGTCGCCGCCCTGGTCGGCCTGCCGATGCCGGTCAACCAGATCCCGCTGATCCCGATCCTCGCCGGGCTGCTGCAGCGCGGCATGGATCCCGGCGCGGCCCTGACTCTGTTGCTGGCCGGGCCAGTGAGCAGCATTCCGGCGGCGGCGGCGCTCTACGGCCTGTTCCGGCCGCGGGTGGTGATCGTCTTTTTGACCGTCAGCCTCGGCGTGTCGATTCTGCTCGGCTGGCTTTATCAGCTGTTGACGTGATGAACTTTCGCCCCCCGATCCTCTGCCTGCTGACGGCAATCTGCCTTTTGACTGGCTGCGCCTGGTATTCCGCGCCATCATCCGCCGGGCAGCGCTACCAGGGCGAACTGCTGACCGTCGATACGGTCTGGTCGGGCCACGTGCTGATCGACGGCTCGGTAAAGGTGGCGAAAAACGCCACGCTGACCATCCTTCCCGGCACCGAGGTCGCCTTCGTGCGTCGCGATGCCGATGGCGACGGGCTCGGCGACGGCACCTTGATCGTCGAAGGGCGCTTCATCGCTGTCGGCACCCGCGAAGCGCCGATTGTCTTCCACAGTGCCGCCATCGAGCCGCAACCCGGCGACTGGTTGGAAGTGCGCGTCGATTTCTCCCGCGAGGTGCAGCTGCGCTACTGCGAGATCCGTGATTCCGCCTATACCCTGCATGCCCACTTTACCCGTGGGGTGATCGAGGACTGCACCATCCGCGGCAACTTCGACGGTTGTCGGCTCGGCCAGGCGACCTTCACCTTCCGCCACAACCTGATCGAGCACAATCGCGGCAAGGGGATCAACTTCCGCAACTCACAGGTGACGATCGAGCGGAACATCATCCGTCACAATGACTCGGGGATCTTCCTCTTCGAGAACGATCGTCCGATCGACGTCCGCGACAACAATATCTACGGCAACATCGACAACTTCCGTCTCGGCGACTTTTACACCGGCGACGTGGCCCTGGGGAGCAACTGGTGGGGGACGGCCGATCCGGCCGCCGCCAACGCATCGATCTTCGACCGCAAGCGCGACCCCGGTATCGGCCGGGTGACGATCGAATCGGCTTCGGCCTGGATTGCCGGCGCCGGGCCGCGTGATGCCGTGGCGCTGCAGCCGGACTGGACGCTGGCAACCGGCGGCTACCTCGACGCCGACCCGGTGGCCGCTGCCGATACCCTCTACCTGGCCGGGTGGGACGGTCACCTGCGCGCCGTGGCCCCGGACGGATCACAGCGCTGGGAGCGTGATCTCGGCGAGACCCTCGATGCCGCGCCGGCCATTGCCGGCGAAGCGGTTGTCGTCCAGGGGTGGGACCGCACCGTGTACGCCCTCGATCGGGCTACGGGCGCCGAGCGCTGGCGCTTCACCTACCCGCCGTCTCTGGCCGACGACCACCGCCAGGGGGGGCTGCTGGCGGTCGGCGACCTGGTCCTGGTGCCGGCCTGGAACGGCACCCTCTGCGCCCTTGATGCCGCGACCGGCGCTTTGCGCTGGCAGGTGGATGCCGGTTTGCCGCTGCGCGCCCGCCCGGTTTTCGATGGCAGTCGTCTCTACCAGACGTCCGGCAGCGGTGTCCTGACGGCAACGACGCCAAGCGGGGATCTTCTCTGGCGGCAAACCTTTCCCGAGCCCTTGATCAGCGCACCGACCGTATTCCCCGACGGTGTCGTCGTACTGACCCGCGCCGGGCTGCTGGTGGCCGTCGATCAACAGGGAACGGAGTTGTGGCGGCGCGACTTGCAGGAGCGTTGCTACTACGCTGCGCCGGTTTTTGCCGACGGCGCCCTGTTTGTGCCGACGGCGGCTGGTGCCTTGTGGAAGCTCGATGCTGCCAGCGGAGCCGTCGTCTGGCGTGTCGCGACTGCCGGACCGGTTTATGCCACGCCGCTAATGGCCGATGGGCGGGTCTACGTGGGCGACAACGGCGGCACCCTGCAGGTCTTCGGAGCCGACAGCGCGGCACTGCTTGCCACGTACCGGGCCGGCGACGCCATCCAGTCGCGGCCGCTGCTCTGGCAGGGGCGGCTGCTGTTCGGCAGCCGGGACGGGAAACTGCATGCGCTGACCGTGGCCGACGGAGTCGCGCCATGACCGGCAGGGTACTGGCTCCCGGTGAAATGCGCCGGCTGGGCGGCGGGATCTTCCTGCTCTGTCTGGCCACGCTGATGTACGAGCTGATCCTGACCCGGATCTTCTCGGTGCTGATGTGGTATCACTTCGCCTCGATGGCCATCTCCCTGGCGCTGTTCGGCATGGGGGCGGCGGCTTTGGCGGTGCAGCTGCGTCCGCAGTGGTTTGCCGGCGAGGTCCGTTTCATCGCCGCGCGCTGGGCGGTGCTGACCGGCCTCACCGTGACGTTGTTTTTCGGCGTGTTCGTCCTCTTTCGCCTGCAGCCGCACATCGGCTTCAAGGTGCTGGCTTTCTTCCACCAGCCGTTCTTCCAGCCGTTCCAGCAGGGGTTTCAGGATCCCGGCGTGCCGGCCGGGCTGCTGCTGACCCTGACCGCGCTCTATCTGGTGACCGCCCTGCCGTTCTTCTGCGCCGGGGTCACGCTGAGTCTGCTCTTCTCCCGCTACCACCAGGATTTTTCCCGTCTCTATTTCTGGGATCTGGCCGGCGCCGGGGCGGGCTGCCTGCTGATCATCCTGCTCCTCAAGCTGCTCGGCGGTATCACCGCGATCCTGATCATTGCCGCGGTGGCGGTCGCGGCCGGACTGGCCCTGCTGCCGGGCGATGTCGCCCGCATCCACCGGTTTGGCGCCCTGGCGTTTTTGGGCGGTCTGCTGGCGGTCGCAACGGTCCATCATCTGACCGGATTCGCGGAGATTCGCTTCGTGCGCGGGCGTTACGAGCCGAACCTGCTGTGGAGCGGCTGGAACTCCTTCTCGCGGGTGGCGGTCTACCCGGCCGAGGGGCAGAATCTCGATCAGGCGTGGGGGTTGTCGCGCAGTTATCGTGGGCCGGTTCCCGAGCAGCTCGGCATGGTGGTCGACGACACCGGCTACACCACCATGTACCGCTGGGACCGCAAGGGCGACCTCGATTTCTTCCGCAGCAACGTCATCGGCCTGGCCTATCGCCTGAAAACGCGGGCCGACGCGCTGGTCATCGGTCCCGGCGGCGGCAAGGACGTGCTGACCGCACTCTCCCTCGACGCCCGGCACGTCACCGCCGTCGAGGTCAACCCGCTGATCGTGGGGGCGGTCAACGACCGTTTCGGCGATTTCACCGGCCAGCTCTACCGGCATCCGCAGGTGACTGCGGTGGTCGACGAGGGGCGCAGCTTCGTGCGCCGCGACCGGGGGCGCTACGACGTGATCCAGGCCTCGGCGGTCTTCGGCCGGCAGGCGCCGGCCGCCGGCGCCTTCACCCTCTCCGAGGACCATCTCTATACCCGCGAGGCCTTCGGCGAGTACTGGGATCACCTCAAGGATGACGGGATTCTGACCATTTCGCGCTTCATCTTCGAGCGCGAGACGCTGCGCCTGGTCTCCCTCGGCCTGGCGCTATTGCAGGAGCGCGGGGTCGCCGATCCGGCCGCGCATATCGCGGTGATCCGTGAGCGCGGCATGGCCAACTTCCTGCTCAAGCGCACCCCGTTCACCGCCGCCGAGTTGACGCAGCTGCGCGCCCTGGTGCGCGATCTCGAGTTCCAGGTGGTCTTTCTCCCTGATCAGCGCGAGGGGGACGGGGTCTTCCAGAAGCTGATCGCCGCAAACGGGAGCGCGGCTTTTTACGCTGACTTCCCCTTCGACATCACCCCGGTGGACGATGATCGGCCGTTCTTCTACTACATGCTCAAACCATTCGATTTCATAAGTCTTTTCAGCTTTCCCGAGCAGGCAAAATTCGAGGACCGGGCGATTTTGACCCTGCGCAACCTGCTGGTGGTGGTCGGCGGCTGCGTGACCCTGTTCCTGCTCCTGCCGCTGCTCCTCTGGCAGCGCCGCGACCTGCGTTCCCGGGGCTCCGGCTGGCGGCTCGGCTACTTCACCTGCCTCGGCCTCGGCTTCATGTTCGTCGAGATCGGTCTGCTGCGGCGCTTCAGCATCTTCCTCGGCCCGCCGATCTACGCCCTGGCGGTGATCCTCTGCGCCCTGCTGGTCAGTTCCGGCTGCGGTGCGCTGCTCAGCGGCCGCCTGCCGGAACACCGCCTGCGCCGGGGGTTGCCGGCGGTGCTGTTGGCACTCGTCTTGCTCAGTCTCTGGTATGGGTTCGGGCTGCCGGAGCTATTGGAGCGCTGGCTCGGCCTGCCCCTGCCGGTGCGCTGCCTGGTCGCCGGCGTGCTGCTGGCGCCGCTGGGACTGCTGATGGGGATGCCGCTGCCGCTGGGGATGCGTCTTTTCCACCGCGACGGCAGCGCGGTGCCGTGGAGCTGGGGGGTGAACAGCGCCACCAGCGTTCTCGGTGCCATCCTTGCCGTCGCCGTGGCGATGAACGCCGGCTTCACCGCCACCCTGCTGACCGGCACGTTTCTCTACCTGCTGGCGTTGCTGCCGGTGACGGCTTACAAGGTGGAATGATGAATAAATTCGACAATAAGATGCTAGCGCCAAGACGCAAGACTCAAGAAAAAGCCTTTTCTTGGCGCTTGGCTCTAGTGTCTTGCGTCTTGGTTCTCGGTTTTCTGGCCGGCTGCACCCAGGATTCCGGCAGCGGTCTGTCCGGCCAACTCCTCTTCCAGGACAAGCCGCTGGCCCAGGCGCAGGTCGAAATCTATCTCAAGGCGGACAAGGACCGTTCGGTGCAGCCGTTTGCTGTCGGAACCACCGATGCCGCCGGCAACTACCGGGTCGAACTGCCGCCCGGCCGCTACTTCGTGATCGGCAAGCAGCGCGGCCAGGGGGCCGACGGTCACCCGCGCATGCTGATGGCCGACGCCCCCGGCAACCCCTATGCGGTCGAGCGCGGCACGGCTGCCGTGCCGGCGTTCAACCTTCGCGAAATGGGGCGTGAAGGCGGCCTGTCGACCGCCGCCGACAGCGGCGTAAGCGGTCGGCTCACCGCCGCCGGCCAAGCGCTCGACCGGGCTTTCGTCTACGTCTACACCGAAACCGGGTCGGGGCTGATTGGCCCCTCCTTCGGCGAGGCGGTCCAGGCCGACAGTGACGGCCGCTTCCAGATCGATCTGCCGGCCGGGCGCTATCACCTGGTCGCCCGGCGCCGGGCCGCCGGCAGCCGTTCGGGAGAACTTGTCCCCGGCGACCTCAACGGCAACTATCCAGGCAACCCGGTCGAGGTCCACCGCGGCGAACGCCTGCAACTGGGGGTCTTCCCGTTGGTCGTCATCGACCCGGCGGTGCGTGCCAGGCGCCAGGCGGCGGGAACCTTTGCAGTCACCGGCACGATGCTCACCGGCAAGGTGCTCGACCCGCAGGGGGAACCGGTGCGCGGCGTTCACGTCTTCGCCTACCTGGACAGCCGCATGGTCGGCAAGCCGGTGCACATTTCAGCGCCGTCCGGTGCCGACGGGCAGTTCCAGCTGCATCTCGGCGAGGGGGGCACCTATTTTGTCGGCGCGCGCAGCAACTACGGCGGCCCGCTGGAGCCGGGGGAATGGGTCGGCACCTTCGACGGGCGCCCCGATCATGCCGTCACCGTGGCCAAGGGGAGCACGCAGTCCCTCGGCCCGCTGACCGTCCGGGAGGTCTGGTGAAAACGCTGGCCGCCATCCTGCTCCTGCTGCTCGGCAGCGGGCCCGCGCACGCCCTGACGCTGACGCGTGACACGCGCTGGAACGGCGAACTGCGCTTTGCCGAAAGCGTCACCGTCCCGGCCGGCGTGAATTTGGAGGTTGCTCCCGGCACCCGGGTGCGGTTCACGGCCGGCGGCCTCGAGGTGGCCGGTCGCTTGGTGGCTGAAAAGGCTGAGTTTACCGGCGAGAATTGGGCCGGACTGACCCTCAAAGGGTGCGATGCCCAAACCCGCCTGACTGCCGTTGAAGTTCGCGGGGCCAAAACCGGCATTCTGGTTCAGGGCGGGGCACCGCTCCTCGACCGGGTGACGCTCCGCGACAACGAGGTCGGGGTGGAGCTGCGCGGCAAAGCGGCGGCCGTCGTGCGCGACGGGATCTTTCGTGGCAACCGCAAGGTGGGGCTGTTCGTCAAGGACGACAGCGTGGCCCGGATCACCGGCTGCGGTTTCGAGAGCAACGGCAAGTTTGGCGCCTATATCTACCGGGCGCGCCCGGCGGCATTCACCGGCAACCGCTTCAGCGGCAATCCGGTGGGGCTGATGGTCGCCTATTTCGGCAGCGACCCGCGGGTGGACGGCAACCGTTTCGAGAACAACGAGATCGCCATCGAGGTCGACCGCGCCGCCCAGCCCGAGCTGCGCGGCAACCTGCCGCGCGGCAACCGGATCGCGCTCTCCCTGCAGCGGCGCGCCGATCCTCTGGTGACGGGCAACCGCTTCGCCGACAACCAGGTGGCAATCAAACTGGCCTTCTCTTCCTATCCGCGCATCACCGGCAACGATTTTGCCGGCAATCCACTGGCGATCAAGCTCGAATTCCAGTCGTCGACCTGGGAGCGCGAGCAGGGGGCGGCGGCGCGCGCCGGCGAGGTGGCGGCGATCGGGGCCTTCGGCAGCGGCCAGGGGGCGAAGAACGTGACCGAGGCGGAACGCCGCCCGGCTAGCCTTGACGGGACCATCAATGCGCGCGGCAACTGGTGGGGAGAGGTCGGCAACCTGGAACTCGCCCGTGGCGGGGAGCAAGGCAACCCGACCTTCATCCATGATGGTCGCGACCAGCCGAGTTTCGTCGAAAAAGGGAAAAACTACCCGCTCGACACGGTGACCTTTGCCCCGTGGAGCGCCGCTCCGCAGGTCAGGGAGTCGTTGCCATGAAGTTCCGGCCGGCCATTGTTTTCACTCTTCTGCTGTTGTGCGCCGGTACGGCCTGGGGGGCTTCCGGCATCCAGGGGCGCGCCGCCTGGCGCGGCGAGTTGATCCCCGGAATCATCGTTCGTGCCTACCGGAGCATTCCCGACATTGCTGCCGGCAAGGTCGTCGCCGAAGCCGCGCCGGTCGGTCTTGACGGCACCTACAAGTTGGAACTGCCCCCCGGCAGCTACTACCTGACGGCCCGCGACGGCAGCGGCCCGCTGCGTCCCGGCAATTACTTCTGCTATTACAGCGGCGCACCGGTGCAGGTCGTCGCCGGGAGCTACCGCAACGTCGGCTTCAATCTGGTCCGCGTACCGCAGGAGGCCGCCGCCGAGAAGGCGCCGCGTTCCGGCATCCGCGGCGAAATCACTTTTCAGGACGCACCGTTGGAACGAGCCTACCTCTACGTTTACCAGGACGCCGAGAAAGGCTTCAAGGGGCCGGGCTACCTGATCCAGCCGGTGGAAAAGGGGGCGTTCCGGCTCAATCTCCCCCCCGGCACCTACTGGCTGTTGGCGCGCAAGCGGCTGCGCGGCGGGCAGTTCGGTCCGATCGAGACCGGCGACTACTTCAACTACTATTCCGGCAACCCGGTGACGGTCACCGCCGGGGAGGTGCGCGAGGTCAAGATCGAGACGATCACCCGGCTGTCGATGCTGGAAGATGATCCGAATGCCCCGTTTGTCGGTATCCGCGGCCGGATTGTCGATGCCGCCGGCAAGCCGGCTGCACGGCTGCACGTCTTTGCCTACCGCCAGGCCGAGATGACCGGCACCCCCGAGTTTTTCTCGGCGCCGACCGGCAGTGACGGCCGCTTCGATCTGCCGCTTCCCGAAGGCGGCCCGTTTTACCTGCTGGCCCGCCAGGAGTTCGGCGGCCCGGCCGGTGAGAATGAACTCTATGGGCGCCTTGGGGCCCCGGTACGCATCGATCCCCGCAACAAACCACAGGAGGTGACGATCCGTGTCGCTCCGAAAGACCTGTAGCATTCTGCCAACTGCTCTGCTGCTCCTGATGGCTCTGCCGGCCTTGGCCGCCAACCTGCCCGGTGCGACCCGCTGGTCCGGCGAAGTCAGGCTGAGCGAGGCTGTCAGCGTGCCGCGCGGCGCAACACTGACCATTGCTGCCGGAACGCATGTCGTTGCCGTGTCCGCCGAAGCGCTGATTGCCGTGAGCGGCAAGCTGCTGGTTGAGGGGAGCCCGGCGGCGCCGGTGGTGTTCGATACCCCCGTTGGCTGGCAGGGGATCCAGTTCACCGAGGGGGAAGCCGGCAGCCGCATCCGCCATGCGCGCTTCGCCCGGGCGGCCCAGGCGATCAGTACGGTCGCCACCGACTTTACCGTCGCCAACAGCGAATTCCAGGGGTGCGAATTTGCCATCAAGCTGGAGCGTGAAGCCAACCCGGTGATCGAGAACAACTGGTTTGCCGACAACGGCATCGGCGTCTCCAACGAGATGAAGTCGGCGCCGACCATCCGCAACAACCGTTTCTCCGGGCACACCAAGACGGCAATCCTGGCTTCCCACGGCAGCCGCGGACCGATCACCGGCAACCGTTTCGTCGAAAATCAGCAGGGGATCGCCCTGATCCAGCGCTTTGAGGGGCAGATTGCCGACAATCAGTTCAACGCCAACGAGACGGCGATCTTTTGCAACCAGACGCAGAATACGCCGCGCATCGAACGCAACCGTTTCGATGGGAACAAGGTGGCGGTGGCGAATGTCTCCTTCGCCTACCCGGTCGTCGTCAACAACCTGTTCCTCAATAACGGGACCGCACTGCACAATGACCAGTATGGTTCGTCACAGGTGGAAAAGAATCTCTTCCGCGGCAATGGCACGGCGATTTACAACAACAAGAAATCGAACCCGAAGGTGCGCCTCAACCGTTTTGAAAAGAACGAGTTGGCGCTATTTTGCGATTTCTCCTCCTACCCGGAGGTCAGGCAGAACAATTTTGTCGACAATGCCATGGGGGTGAAGCTGGGGATCTATCAGAGCGCCGACTGGGAGAAGCGCTCCGGATCGCGGCCGTTGATGCAGCGCGAGGCCTCGGCCCGGCAGAGCCAAAATCCGCTGCTGGCCAAGGTGCCGACCGAGTTCACCGATGTCGTCGACGTCAGCGGCAACTGGTGGGGAAAGGACACCTCCCAGCTGGCCGCGGCGGGGGAGAAGGGGAACATCGCCATCTTCCACGACCGCCATGATCAGCCGGAAGTCAGCTACGAAAGCGAAGGCTACGGGCCGGGAACGTTTCGTCTCGACCGCGTCCAGTTCGTTCCCTGGCTGAAGGAGCCGGTCGCCGGAGCCGGCGCGGAGGAGAAGCCGTGAAGCGGCTGCTGCTGGGGCTGCTGCTGGTGGCTCTGCCGCTGGCGGCGACCGCGGAGGTGATCGAGGGGCGGGTGGTCCGCGACGATCAGCCGGTGGCGGGGTTTACCGTCAAGGCGTTTGCCGGTTTCGATTTCTCCGCCGCACCGGTGGCGACCGCTGCGCCGAGTGCCGGGGACGGCAGCTTCCGCCTGGAAGTGCCGCCCGGCAGCTATGCGCTGTTCGGCTGGTCGGCGGACCGTTCCCTGTTCGCCTTCTGCGGCCGCAGCCCGATCACCGTTGCCGCCGGCGCCCAGGCGCAGTGGGCCGGGCTGCAGGCGGTTCCGGTCGAGGCGCCGGCGCAGGTCCCCTATGCCGACCCTTACGCCGCGGCCATCGAAGGGCGGGTGCTGCTGACCGGAAAGCCGGTGGCCGGGGCGCTGGTCTATCTCTATCTCGATCCGGCCGAAGACCTGAAAGGGCAGGGCTACCGGATGTCGGCCCCGACCGGCGAGGACGGTTACTTTTCCTTCGACGGCCTGCCGGAAAGCAGCTACTTTCTGGCAGCGCGCAAGCGTCAGGACGGGCAACGGGTCGGGCCGGTGCGCGAGGGCGATCTGTACGGCATCTATCCCGGCAATCCGTTGACGGCCAAGGCCGGGGAGACGACCGGCGTGACCGTGCATCTGGCCGCCAAGGCCAGGGATGCCGTCGAAGCGGAAACCTTCGGGCGGGGCGGCGGGCCGGAGCTGCGCGGCGTGGTCATCGATCCGGCCGGAAAGGGTGTGGCCGGGGTGCACGTCTTCGCCTATACTGACAAGGTCATCGGTCATCAGCGGCCGGCGGCGCTCTCCACCCCGACCGGAGCCGACGGCGCCTTCGTGGTGCGGCTGCCGGCCCCCGGCACCTATTATGTCGGCGCCCGCCAGCTGTATGGCGATTCGCCGGCGCCCGGAGAGTTGTTCGGCATGTTCGAGGAGAGCGCCGATCACGGTCTGACCGTCAAGGTCGGCGAGAAACCCGCCGATCTGAAGATTGTCGTCGAGCCGATTCAGCTATAAACAGGCGCTGGCGCTAGACCGGATGCAACCGGCCTTTCGTCTGCGGCCGGAAACTTGCTGCGCTTCGGACATCCGTCCGCTAGCCCGAAATGCCGGTCGCACCCGGTCTTGGGCTGCAATTGAAAAAGAAAGGGACTATCATGAGCGACCCGAACGCCAAGGAAATCAAGCTGGAGATCCAGCTCGACGAGGAGACTGCCCAGGGGGTTTATGTCAACCTGGCGGCCGTGAACCACAACGACACCGAATTCGTGCTGGATTTTATCTTCGTGCAGCCGCAGGCGCCGCGCGCCAAGGTGCGCAGCCGGGTTATCACCTCGCCGCGCCATGCCAAACGGATGTTGATGGCATTGCAGGAGAATATCGCGCGTTATGAAAAGATGTTCGGGGTAATCGAGCCGGCAGTGCAGGTGGTGGATGAAACGGATGGCCACTACCATTAGCTGGCCGATACCATATGGATGTAGGGGCGCAGCGCGCTGCGCCCTTACGATAATGCTCCTCATCACCGGCTGCGCTGCCGCGCGGCCGCCGCTGGAACTGGCCGATGCGGTGATTGCCGATCGGCAGGTTTGGGCGGGCGAGGTGCGCATCCGCGGGGTGGTGACGGTTAAAAAGGCCGGCCATCTGACCATCCTCCCCGGCACGCGCGTCGTTTTCGAGCCGCTCGACCGCGACGGCGACGGCATCGGCGACGGTGAACTGCTGATCGAGGGAGGACTGGTGGCCCGGGGGACTGCCGAGGCGCCGATCGTCTTTACCAGCGGCGCCGCGCAGCCCAAAGCCGCCGACTGGAAATTCCTCTACCTCGACTTCGCCCGCGAGGGGGAGATCGACCACGTCATCAGCGAATATGCCTACAGCGGGGTGCAGATCCACTTCTGCAAGGCGACGGTGACCGACTCGGAATTCCGCCATAATGTCGATGGCCTGCGCTTCTCGACCGTCAATCTGGTGGCGGCGGGGAACCGGATGCATCACAATGTCCACGGCCTCCGCTACGAGGCACGGCGCCGTCGGGCG
>VEPG01000098.1 GCA_012026975.1 Desulfuromonas sp.
GGGGCCAGGGGGGAGCAACCGCGGCCGTCGCCGGAGAAGTCTCCGGCCCCCACTCGCCGGGAGTGAAATCCTGGCGCTCGCGCACCCATTCGCGGAAAGCGCGGGCCCCGATGACCTCGGCATGGGTCTCGACAAAGACCCGTTCCAGCACGTTGCGCAGTTCGCGCACGTTGCCGGGCCAGAGGTAGGCGTCGAGCAGCGCCATCGCCTCGGAGGTGAGACGCTCCACCGGTCGGGCATACTTGCGGCGGAACTGGCGGAGGAAGTGCTCGACCAGCAGTGGGATATCCTCGGGGCGCTGCCGCAGCGGCGGCAGCGCGATGCGCAGCACGGCAAGACGGTGATAGAGGTCGGCGCGAAACCGCCCTTCGTGGACGGCACGCTCGAGCGGCACGTTGGTGGCACCGATCACGCGCACCTCGACCGTCACCGGCCGCTCTCCCCCGACCCGCTCGACCATCCCCTCCTCGAGCACCCGCAGCAGCTTGGCCTGGGCCGGCAGCGGCATGTCGCCGACCTCGTCGAGAAAGATGGTGCCGCCGTGGGCTCGCTCGAAGCGCCCCTTGTGGGTGCGCTGGGCGCCGGTAAAGGCCCCCTTCTCGTGACCGAACAGCTCCGATTCGAGCAGTTCGGCGGCAATGGCCGAACAGTTGACCGCCACGAATGGCCCGGCGCGCCGAGGCCCCTGCGCGTGCAGGGCACGCGCCACCAGTTCCTTGCCGGTACCGGTTTCACCGGTGACGATCACCGCCGCATCGGATGGCGCGTACAGTGCGATCTTGCGGTAGACCTCGCGCATCAAGGGGCTCGCGCCGACCAGACCGAACCGTTCGGTCGACTGATCGGTGGTTGCCGGCAGCTGTCCGGCGGGGATAATGGCGGGAAGGTTTTCCGTCGAGGTACTGGTCATAAGAACAAATGTAATGTCGACCGGTGAGAAGCGCAACCCTTAGCGCAAATAAGGCGACGACTTGCACTTGCCGGCACGGCCCGGAAAGATTAGAATGATTGTCATAAATCGCAGAGGGAAAAGATTTTCGCCATGGGAAGATGCCGCGAGGGAAAATCCGAGGTGCCGTTCGACCAAGCCACCCACAAATGCGGCAAATGCGGAGCGCGTACGGACAACCGCACGCATCTCTGTCAACCGGAGCCGATCCTGCCGGCAACGCCACCGCACCATCCGGAAAAGAACACGTCATGAAAATCGAGATCGAGCGCAAGTTCCTGCTCAAGAATGATACCTGGCGCGCTGGCTCGGCAGGTATCCTCTATCGCCAGGGGTATCTCTGCACCGACCCGGAGCGGACAGTGCGTGTGCGCCTGGGTGGTGACACCGCCATCCTCGCCGTCAAAGGCGCCGGTGACGGCATCGCCCGGGCTGAGTTCGAATACCCGATCCCGACCCGAGAGGCCATGGCGCTGCTCGACGGGCTGTGCCTGCACCCCCTGGTGGAAAAATACCGCTACCGCGTCCCCTTTGCCGGATTGACCTGGGAGATTGACGAATTTCTCGGCGCCAATGTCGGCCTGCTGCTTGCCGAGGTCGAACTGGAACACGTTGACCAGCCGGTGCCTCTGCCGCCATGGATCGGGCGGGAGGTCACCGGCGACCATCGTTACTACAACGCCTGGCTGGCCCGCCATCCGTTCAGCACCTGGCCGGCAGAAAAACAGCCAGGCGGCCAAGGGCATGCATAACCTTGCCGGTCTGCTATAATTGTTTGCAATCATTGCCGGTTTGCTTATTCCATGACGGGAGGCGTCCATGAAAACCCGCAGCAAATTCCTTGACTACACCTACGAAGAGGTTCTCGACATCAAGACCCGCGAGCTGATCCGGGTCGGCTGCGCCGTGGCGGTTGGCTGCCCGGACTGACTGCGCAAACACCTCGCGGTCGCGAGGCAGGCAGGAGCCACCGATGCCGAACTGCGTGAGGCGATGGCTTACGGAATGATCGCCCCGGCGGGTCGGGCCAAGAATTTCGTCAAGAACATGCTGCCCGAACTGGGGCTGGAAGAATAAAGGAGCAGGCCGGTCATGACGAGCAAACTCCTCGGCGAAAAAATGCTGGAAGAACACGCGGTAACCCGGCAGCAACTGCGCGAAGCTCTCGGCCGCCAACGCCTGCACGGTGGCCGGCTGGGCCAGAACCTGGTCGCGCTCGGCTATCTTTCCGAGGATAAGCTCGACAACTTTTTTCACCGTACCCCACCGGTTCCGGAGACCCTGGCAGACGCCGGATTGAACCTCGAGTTCGTTGCCGACCTGGCGCTCAAGCACATTCTGCACATGGGCGAATTCCGCCTGGCCGACCTGTCGGAACGGATCGGCTTGCCGTCTGCCTTGCTCGACGAGGTCATCGAACTCCTGCGCCGGGAGAAACTGGTCGAGGTACGCAGCGCCGCCCAGTTCGTCAAGTCATCCTTCCGTTTCATCATTACCGAAACCGGCAAGGTGCGCGCCGGCGAACTGCTGGAGATCTGCCGCTATACCGGACCGGCGCCGGTAACCCTCGAGGCCTACCGGGAAATGGTCGAGGGCCAGTCGATCCGCAACATCTTTGTCGACGAGAACGCGGCTCGTGCCGCCTTTGCCGAGATCGTCATCAGCGACCACCTGATCCACCGGCTCGGCCCGGCGATCAGTTCGGGAGCACCCATTTTCATCTACGGCCCGGCTGGCAACGGCAAAACCACAATTGCCGAGGCGATCGGCAACGCCCTCCCGGAAACGATTTATATTCCCTACACCATCCTGGTCGGCGGTGAAATTGTCGGCATTTTCGATCCGGTCAACCACACCCCCGTCAAAGAGCAACCGGCTGCAACCGGGAACAGTTTCGACAACCCGACAGAGACCGTCGACCGGCGCTGGGTCAGGATTCACCGCCCGGTCATCATCACCGGCGGCGAGCTGACCATGCGCATGCTCGACCTGGAGTTCAACCCCATCGCCAAGTTCTACGAGGCGCCGCTGCAGATGAAGGCCAACAACGGCCTCTTCATCGTCGACGATTTCGGCCGCCAGCAGATCAGCCCGCAACAGCTCCTCAACCGCTGGATCGTCAACCTCGACCGGCAGATCGATTTCCTCTCCCTGCATACCGGGATGAAATTCGAGATCCCCTTCGACCAACTGGTGATCTTCGCCACCAATCTCGAACCGCGCACCCTGGTCGATGAAGCCTTCCTGCGCCGCATGCGTTACAAGATCAAGATCGACCATCCGACCGACAGCGAGTTCCGCAGGATCTTCCAGCGGGTCTGCCAGATGAACGGGGTCGGTTACGAAGACTCGCTCTGTGACTACCTTATCGAGCACTGGTACCGCCGCCGCGGCATCCCCCTCAACGCCTGTCACCCCCGCGACCTGATCGGACACATCCTCGACCATTCCCGGTATGCCGGTCGACCCTCGGAACTGACTCGCGAGGCGCTCGACCGCGCCTGCGAAAACTATTTCGTGGAAATGTAATCCAGAGTCCGAAATGACGGATCTGCCTTTCATCGGCCTGATCAACAACGCCGCCTTGCTCCTGGCGCTAGGGGTGATGTACGGGCTGCTGCAGCATCGTGCCGACGATCTGCAATGGCAGGTCGTCCGCGGCATCTTCTTCGGGCTCATCGGCATCGGCGTGATGATGAACCCCTGGCACTTCTCGCCCGGGGTGATCTTCGATACCCGCTCCATCCTGCTCAGCGTCGGCGGGCTCTTCCTCGGTACCGTATCGACGCTGATCGCTCTCGTCATGACCGGAGCCTTCCGGCTTTACCTCGGGGGGGAAGGTGCCCTGACGGGGGTCTGCGTACTGGTCATTTCTGGCGTTCTTGGGCTGCTTTGGGCGAGGGTGCGCCGGCAGCCGGCCTATCGTTTCGGCAGCTGGGAGTTTTACCTGTTCGGCATCACGGTTCACGTCGGCATGCTACTGTGCATGCTGACTCTGCCGGCCCCTACCAATTGGGTGGTCCTGCGGAATATTTCCCTCCCTGTCCTGCTGATTTTTCCGGTGGGCACGGTTCTGCTGGCCAAACTGCTGGCCGGCAAAGAGCAGCAATTTCTTGACAGGATGGCTCTCGACAACAGCGAGCAGCAACTGCAACGCCTGGTTGAAGTCTGCCCGGTTCCCCTGGTGATCACGCAAGAGAACCGGGATATCGTCTTCGTCAACAGCAAATTCACCGAACTGTTCGGCTACACTCTGGACGACATCCCCACCGTTGAAGCGTGGTGGCCGCTGGCCTATCCGGATGCGGCGTATCGTGAGGAGCTCAGGCAACGCTGGAATGCCGCCGCGGCCAAAGCGATCGAAACCCAGACGGAGATCGAGCCGCAGAGGGCGCGGGTGACCTGCAGGGACGGTTCCGTCCGTGAGGTGGTGGGGATGTTCTCTTCGATCGGGGAGAAGGATATCGTCCTGTTGAACGACGTGACCCGCGAGCGCGAACTCGACCGGATGAAGAGCGAGTTCATCGCCACGGCGGCCCATGAACTGCGCACTCCGCTCACCTCGATCATGGGGTTCACCGAAATGCTGCTCAACGACAGAGAACTTGACCAGCCGCAGCGTGACGAGCTCCTGGCCATCGTCTATCAAAAGGCCGAAGCGCTGGAGACCATCGTCAACGATCTGCTCGATCTCGGTCGCGTCGAATCCGGCCGGGTGATCCATCTGCAAAAGACCCCTTCGGACCTTTGTGCCTTGATTGTTTCCGCAATCGAGGCCTACCGGCAGGAGTTTCGCGACCGGCGTTTCGACCTCGATTGGCCGGAATCCACTTTCGGGGAGATTCTGCTCGATCCGGTCAAAATCGGCCAGGTGATGGAAAACCTGCTCAGCAATGCCGTGAAGTTTTCCCCGGCGGGGAGTCCGGTCCGGGTCGGCGGTTCAATGGGTGACGGCGAGATCAAGATTGTGGTGCAGGACGTGGGGATCGGCATGAACCCGGAACAGGTCGCCCATGTTTTCGATAAATTCTACCGGGCGGACGGCTCCCATACGGCGGTCCCCGGTCTGGGGCTGGGGATGGCCATCGCCAAGGGGATTGTCGAGGCCCATGGCGGCAGGATCCAGGTGGAAAGCAAAAAAGGCGCGGGAACCACCGTCACCTTTACCCTTCCGGCGGTTTCCGCCGCAACGTTATAATCCGCGTCTCGATGACGCTGGCATTTTAGCTGCCGGCCGCCGTATAATTAATCTTTCCATGGATCGCTTTCTCTCCCCCGCCGCCCAGGTGGCACTGTGCAACGCCATCGCCGAAGCCCACGGCAACGAAGTCTTCTGCCTCGGCCGCACCGATGCCGACCGGCGGGTGGCCGTCGTCGAAGTGCTGGCCCGCGGCCACCAACGCGCGGTGCCGGCCATTCTCCAGAATTGCCGCCCCGGCGACGTGGTAATCCACAACCACCCCGGCGGCAACCTTACCCCTTCCGATGCCGACCTTGAAATCGCCTCGCGCCTCGGCAGTCTGAGCGTCGGCTTTTACATCGTTGACAACCGGGTGGAGCAACTCTACCGGGTGGTGGAGGCACTCGCCCCGCCAAACCGTCGGATGGTCGACCCGGAAGAGGTGGCCGCCCTGCTCGCTCCCGGCGGCAAGGTCAGCACCACGCTGGTCGGTTTCGAAGAACGCCCCGAGCAGCTGCGCATGGCCTTTGCGGTCCTCGAAGCGTTCAACCGTGACCGCATTACCCTGGTCGAGGCCGGCACCGGCACGGGGAAAAGCCTGGCCTACCTGGTTCCCGCCCTGCTCTGGGCCCTGGCCAACGAGGAGCGGGTGGTGGTTTCAACCAACACCATCAACCTGCAGGAGCAGCTGATCCGCAAGGATCTCCCCTTTTTGCAGCGCGCCAGCGGCCTCGATTTCCGCATCGAACTGGTCAAGGGGCGCGGCAACTACCTGTGCCGGCGCCGGCTGGAAACGGCAACGGCCGAGCCGGGGCTGTTCGATGCCGGCCAGGCCGTCGAGCTGGTTGATCTGCGCGCCTGGGCGTCCCAAACCAGTGACGGCTCCCGCGAAGAGCTGCCGGTTCCGCCCTCCGATCAGCTTTGGGACGAGGTCTGCTGCGAAGCCGACCAGTGTGCCCGCGCCCAGTGCCGGCACTTCAACGGTTGCTTCTTCCACCAGGCACGCCGCCGCGCCGCCCAGGCCGACGTGCTGGTGGTCAACCACGCCCTGCTGCTGGCCGATTTGGCCCTGCGCCAGGAAACCGACAACTACACGACCGCCGCCGTGCTCCCCCCCTTCGACCGGTTGGTGCTGGACGAGGCCCATCACCTCGAAGAGGTCGCCACCCGCTACTTCAGCACCCAAGTGACCCGCTTCGGGTTCGCCCGGTCGCTCAATCGCCTGCGTCACCCGCGCAAGTCGCAGCACGGCCTGCTGCCGCGGCTGCTCACGGTGCTTGCCCGCGATCTGCCCGATCGCGAGGATGCCCTGTTTCGCGACCTGCACGGGCGGATCGAGGGGCTGCTCGGCTCGGCCCAGGGGCTGCTGGAACGTTCGGCCGGAGAACTGGAAGAGATCGGCGCCGCACTGGCGGAACTCGTCGGCAGGGAGTTTCCCGGGCATGAGGAGTTGCGGCAGAGGGTGACATCGGCACTCACCACGGCCCCGGCCTGGCCGGAACTGGCGACCAGGGTGCGCAACCTGGCGACGGACAGCGAGCGGCTCGGCGAGCAGCTCGAAGCGCTGCTGCGCACCCTCGGCACACTCCCCGAGCCCGCCGTCGACAACGTCCGTTCGGTGGCCACCGACCTGGGCGGGATCGCCCTGCGCCTCCTGGGGTTGGGCGGGCAGCTGCGCGCCTTTGTCGCCGAGGACCCGGCCACCTGCGCCTGGTTCGAGGTCAGCCGCGGCCGGGTCGGACGCGGCGACGGCGTGATCGTGCGCCTGTGCACCGCCCCGCTGGCGGTGGCGCCGCTGCTGAAGGAAACGCTCTTCGAGCGGATGCGCACCGTGGTGCTGACCAGCGCCACCCTGACCGTGGCCGGCACCTTCCGCTACCTGCGCGCCCGCATCGGCCTGCGGGAGGCGGAAGGCGGGCGGCTCGGCGAGCTGCGCCTCGCCTCCCCCTTCGACTACGCCAGCCAGGCCCTGGTGGCGGTGCCGACCGACATCCCCGAACCGGGCAAGAGCGGCTATGCCGAGGCGGTGCGCGACCTGACCGAGCGCGCCATCCTGTGCGCCGACGGCCGCAGCTTCGTGCTCTTTACCGCCTACAGCCTGCTCAAGCGCATCCACGCGGAACTGGCCCCGCTCCTGGCCGCCCGTGGCTACCACGTGCTGCGCCAGGGGGAGGCCACCCGCCATCGCTTGCTCGAACGCTTCTGCCAGGACCCCACCAGCGTGCTGTTTGCCACCGATTCCTTCTGGGAAGGGGTCGATGTGCCGGGGCGCGCCCTGGAGCAGGTGATCATCGCCCGCCTGCCGTTCAAAGTGCCGACCGAACCGGTGTTGGAAGCCCGTGCCGAAGCGATCGAAGCGGCCGGCGGCGACCCGTTCATGGAGCTCACCGTGCCGCAGGCAGTGATCCGCTTCCGCCAGGGGTTCGGCCGCCTGATCCGCAACCGCACCGACCGCGGCGTGGTCCTGATCCTCGACAGCCGCGTGGTCAGGCGCGGCTACGGCCGCACCTTTCTCGCTTCGCTCCCCGACGTGCCGGTGGCAACGCTGCCAGCGGGCGAGCTGTTGACAGAGATGCAAGCATTTTTCGACCGGGAAAGCTGACCAGCCTGCCAGCAGATTGTTGACAACTTCCACGCCGGTGTGCTAACTCACAAGCATTCCAGAATTAGAAACGAACGCGCCATGCACCGGATCACGCTTGACATGACTGCCAGCAACGCCGCCCGAGCTAACAGCGCGGCCGCCGCGGCGGCCGCTGTCCGTGCCCGTGTCCATGGCTCCGGCGCCTGAAGGCGCATCCTTATTCAGGAGATCAAGGCCATGGGCGGACGCTCATGGCCTTTTCATTTACCAAAAACTCAAGGAAGGTGATCCATGCGCCACAACATCGTACCGGTCGGCGGCGGCGAAATGACCTATGAGATTCGCGCCATCGTCGACATCGCCGACAAGCTCAAGAAGCTCGGCCTCAAGACCAACATGGAGAACATCGGCGACCCGGTCGCCAAGGGGGAGCAGATCCCGGCGTGGATGAAGCAGATCGTCGCCGACCTGGCGATGGACAACGCCAGCTACGGCTACTGCCCGACCCGCGGGGTGCTGGAGGCGCGCGAGTTCATCTGCGAACTGACCAACCGCCGCGGCAAGCTGCAGATCACCCCCGAGGATATCCTCTTCTTCAACGGTCTCGGCGACGCCATCCAGAAGGTCTACGGTTCCCTGCGCCACGAGAGCCGGGTGATCGTCCCCTCGCCGACCTACTCGACCCACTCCTCGGCCGAGGCCGCCAACGCCGGCCAGCCGGCCGTCACCTACCGGCTCGACCCGGACAACCACTGGCTCCCCGACCTGGCGGATCTGCGCAACAAGGTCAGGTACAACCCGGCCATCGCCGGCATCCTGCTGATCAATCCGGACAACCCGACCGGCGTGGTCTACCCGGAAAGCGTGCTGCGGGAAATCGTCGCCATCGCCAGGGAGTACGACCTGTTCATCGTCAGTGACGAGATCTACCACAACATCACCTACAACGGTGAGACGACGCTGCCGATCTCCGACCTGATCGGCGACGTGCCGGCCATCGCCATGAAGGGGATCAGCAAGGAGTTCCCCTGGCCGGGCGGGCGCAGCGGCTGGATCGAGGTCTACAACGCCGATAAGGATCCGGTCTTCGCCAAATACGTTGCCTGCATCCTCAACGCCAAGCTGGTCGAGGTCTGCGCCACCACCCTGCCGCAGATGGCGATCTCGAAGATGATGACCCATCCGCAGTACCCGGTGTATCTCGAAGAGCGCAAACAGCGCTACGAGCGCGCTTCGAACATCGCCTACAAAACGCTGAAAGGGGTGCCGGGGCTCAAGGTCAACCGCACCAACGGCGCCTTCTACATGGCGGTCGCCTTCGAGGACGGCCTCCTCAACGGCCAGCAGACGCTGCCGATTGCCAACGCCGAGGTCCGCGTTCTGGTCGAGAACCTCGTCTCGGCACCGGGCTGCTCTTTCGACAAGCGCTTCGTCTACTACCTGCTCGCTTCGACCGGGATCTGCACCGTGCCGCTGACCTCCTTCTGCACTAGTCAGAACGGTTTCCGCATCACCCTGCTCGAGCGCGACGAGCTTGAGCTGGCCCGGATCTTCCAGACCATCGCCGCCAGCGTCACGGCGTATCTGAAATCCTGACGGCTGTTACCCGAGACGGTGCAAATCTTTCACCCCAAGGTGTCGTACGGTGCGGATTGCCGCCAGCGGACAGATTGTCTGAAGCGCAGCAAGTTTCTGTCCGCCAAGGCACGTCGTGCCGTACGACACCCCCTATCATTTCCAGGCGACGGTCTATGAGCACTTTCGCCAAGAATAACCTTGCCACCCCGATCACCGACCCGGCGCAGCTGATCGACTTTCTCGCTGCCGGAGCGAAACCCCGCGAGCGCTGGGGGGTCGGCGTCGAGTTCGAGAAGCTGGTCATCGATGCGACGACCGGCGAGGCCGTCGATTACGCCCGCATCGCCGTCCTGCTCGAACGCCTGGGCTCCGCCGGCGACTGGGAGAAGATTTTTGAAGACGGGCGGATCATCGCCCTGAAGGGCCCCGGCTCATCGGTCACCCTCGAGCCGGGAGGCCAGTTGGAACTGTCGGGGCGCCTGTGCGCGGACCTCTTCTGCAGCCACGGCGACTTTGCCGGCCACATCAACCAGGCCACCACCATCGCCGCTGAACTGGGGCTGGCCTTCCTCGGCCTCGGCACCCAGCCGTTCTCCCCCCTGGAAGCAATTGCCTGGGTGCCGAAGGAACGCTACGCCATCATGGGCCCGTACATGCTCAGGTGCGGCGACCTGGGGCAGCGGATGATGAAGCAGACTGCCGGTATCCAGGTCAACCTCGACTTTGCCGACGAAGCCGAGTGCTTCGCCAGGCTGCGCCTCTCCCAGGCGCTTACCCCCCTGCTCTACGCCCTGTTCGCCAACTCGCCCCTGCTCGACGGCGCACCGTCCGGCTTCCTGTCGACCCGCGGCGAGATCTGGGCGCGCACCGACCCCGACCGCACCGGCCTGCTGCCGTTCCTGCTCGACCCGGACGCGGGGTTCGCCGCCTACGTCGAGCATGCGCTGGACGTGCCGATGTACTTCATCCACCGCGCCGGCCATTACCTGGACATGACCGCGCAGCGCTGCACTTTCCGCCACTACCTGGCAGAGGGGTTTGCCGGCCAGCGCGCCACCCTTGGCGACTGGGACCTGCATCTGTCCACGCTCTTCACCGAATTGCGCCTGCGTCCGCAGATCGAGGTACGTTCGATGGACAGCCTGCCACCCGCCCTGAGCATGGCACCGGCGGCGCTGCTCAAAGGGCTGCTCTACGATGCCGACGCCAGCCGGGACGCGTGGGAACTGTGCCGCCCGGATTCCCTGGCGACGCTCGATGAGACCCTGCGCGCCTCCTGGCGCGACGGGCTACGCACCCCCTGGCGGGGAGGCACCCTGCGCGACCTGGCGCGGGAGTGCCTGGCGCTGGCCCGCGAGGGGCTGCGGCGGCAGCGACTCTGCGCCGTTTGCGACGAAGGGATCTTCCTCGGCGGTGCCGAAGAGATCGCCGCCAACGGCGTGACCCTCGCCGAACGCCTGCTGGCCGACTGGCGCGGCGACCGGTCGACCAGACTTGACTGGCTCAAACGTCACTGCGGCTTCAGCCCCGATCTCAAATCGCTCTGCCCGGAACGCTGTCTGGAAAACCCCCAAGAGGATTGCGGTCACAATCTGTATCACTGACCAGCCAAACTGCCGTGCGGCGCGGATTGCCGCCAGCGGACAGATTGTCTGAAGCGCAGCAAGTTTCTGTCCGCCA
>VEPG01000055.1 GCA_012026975.1 Desulfuromonas sp.
CCCTGAATCAGACCGGGGAAGCAGCCCCCGGCGGCCTCATCCCGGCAAACCGGCTAAGCAGTACCCGCCTGAGGCTCGAAACCACCTGGCAGAACTTGGCGGGCTGGCGGGCGGAAGCCGCCGCCGACCACCAATTGCTCGGCACCGATCCGGGAGGGGCAATCCCCCTGCCGGGCAACGGTATCAACCGTCGTTTCGACCTCGACCACGACTGGCGGCATGACGATGGCAGGGCCAGCCGACAGCAGGTTGATCGGTTCAATGTCGCCTGGTCCGGGGGTCATCTCGATGCGGCCATCGGCCGGCAGGCCGTCGGCTTCGGGCGCATCGTGATCCTCTCCCCTCTCGACGTCATCGCGCCCTTCCCTCCCGACGCCCTCGATACCGACGTACGCCCCGGAGTCGATGCCCTGCGGACGATGGTCCATTACGGTCTCGACGGTCAGCTTGGCGCAGTCGCCGTCCTCGGTGACGTCTCCCGTCACGACAGCTACCTTGTCACCTGGGCCGACAACCGGGCGGGGATCGATCTTCTCGCCATGGGTGGTTTGCTGCGTGACCGGCCCATGGGCGGCGCCGGACTTGCCGGCAATCTCGGCACCCTGGGGTTGAAGGGGGAGGCCGCTTTCTATGAAGGGGATCGGGTCGGCGAACCGGATGGCGACCGGCACCGGCACATGCTGATTGCCGCCACGGAAAGCTGGTATCGTTTCGAGAACGGCCTGACCCTGATTGTCGAATATCTGCACAACGGCGCCGGGGCCAGGCAGCCGGCCGACTATGCGAAAACCGCCCGGTCGGCACCGGTTCAGGAAGGGTTGATCACACTGCTCGGCCGGCACTACCTGATGGCAGCGCCGAGCTATGAGTTGCACCCTCTGGTCACCCTCAACGGGCTGCTGATCTGGAACCTGGAGGACGATTCCTGGCTGCTTCGTCCCACCCTGTCCGTCAATCTTGCCGACAACCTCAGCGTCGAATTGTTCTGGACCATCCCGGAAGGCCGTGGACCGAAGATCGGGCACGGTTTCTCCCCTCCCGAGCCGCGCAGTGAATTCGGCAGCCAGGGGGGAAGTGCAGGTTTTTTCATGAAATGGTTCTTCTAGGGGTTGCACTTGAGCGAAAAGTTGCTATTTTAGGGGAATACGATGATCGTTCCGTGGATAACACGTCAAATCAAACAAGGAGGTTTCAACATGAGATCAGTTGGACAATACCTCATGGTCGCCCTCGCGGCTACGCTCCTGCTGGTGCCATCGGCACTGGCCGGACAGCGCGAAGGGGCGTTCACCCTTTCGCCGATGGTCGGCTATCATGTCTTCGAAGGCGACCAGCGTACGGACAACAGCATCAGTTATGGTCTGGCCATGGGCTATAACCTGACCAAAAACTGGGGCTTTGAATTCGACTTCACCTATACCCCCACGGAGACGACTCCCAAAACGGGCCAACGGGGCATGGATGTCGATGTCTGGACGGGAAGCCTGAATGCTCTGTACCACTTGAACCCAGACGGTCCATTCGTTCCTTATCTTACCGCCGGTTTTGGCGGCACGGTTGTCGACTCCGACAATCATGGGGTCTTCAGTGACGGGGATGACGACGACGGCGATTTCATTCTGAATGCCGGCGCCGGCTTCAAGTATTTCTTCACCCAGGACCTGGCGCTCCGCGTCGATGCCCGTTATGTTGCCGACCTGCATTCCGACCGCAGTTTTGACCAGGCTCCCGGCAGTGACGACCCCGACCACAACATGATCACCATGGCCGGTCTGACCTGGCAGTTCGGTGGCCCGCCGCCGGCCCCGGCTCCGCCGGTCGACAGCGACATGGACGGCGTCCCCGACGTTCGCGACAAATGCCCCGGCACCCCGCTCGGCACCGCCGTCGACGCGGTCGGCTGCCCTCCGGCACCACCGAAGCCGGCCCCGGTCGTCGAGAAACCCGCCCCGGCTCCGCCGCCGCCCGCACCGAATCCGTGTGCTGCCGATGACGACGGCGATGGCGTGGACAACTGCCGCGACAAGTGCCCCGGCACCGAAAAGGGTATTATGGTCGACGAATTCGGCTGCCCGCTGAAGTTTACCCTGTATGTCGAGTTCGATTTCGACAAGGCCGAGATCCGGCCCCAGTACCACAACAAGCTCAAGGAAGCCGCAGACTTCATCAACAAGTATCCCAACACCAAGTTCCTGCTGGCCGGGCACACCGATAGCAAGGGCACCGACAAATACAATCAGGGGCTGTCCGAGCGCCGCGCCGCGTCCGTGAAGAAGTACCTGGTTGAGAAGTTCGGCATTGGCGCTCAACTGCTTTACCCGCGCGGCTACGGCGAGTCCAGACCGATCGCCGACAACGCCACCGACGAAGGCCGGCAGAAGAACCGCCGCGTCGAGGTGATCTGCTGCGTGATCATCCCCGCCGAATAAAACCGACGGTCACTCCGCAAACAGCAAGGGCCGGCACATGATGTGCCGGCCCTTCGCCGTTTATCCCCTGTCTAGCCTGGCAGATAGTGCTATCTCGCTCGCCTGTTGACTTATCATTTCCAGGCCGGGATGTAACCGGCAAGAAATCTTATCGGCTCAGAACGCGAGATTGCGGACCTGCACCTCGGTAGTCATGGTGCGGACCTTCTTCGATGGTGCCTCGCCGCCAAGTGAATGGGCATTGCGGGTTTCGCCGGTGATGCTGATCCGGACGCGGCGGATGCTCAACAGGATCTTCTTGCGTTCAATGGGATCTGGCGTGGTTATGGCAGTGATCTCCGAACCGTCATCGCGAATATAGACAATCTGCAGATTCGTGACCCCAAAAGCCACAACGGCTGGGAGTTCGTCGTTCCGGACACGCATAAGAGCCGGATAATTTGCGGATCCCGTGACTGGAATAAAGTATGTGATGGCCTCCAGGGAAGGCCAGACAAAACCTCCCTCGTATTTCCCTCCGGGAGCGATTAAATCGTTATTCACAAAAACCTTTTCACAACTATTCGGACAGGGGATGCCTCCGCAACCGCTGCCGACATCAATATTGGTGATAGTCCTCGTTTCAATGACAAGATCGCTGCCGACGAGATGAGTCTTGGGATCCACAACATATCGTGAAAGTTTCAATACCTGTCCGGCCCGCAACCCACTGGGGCTACAGAGCCAAAGGTGATTTGCGTTCCCCTGAAACTTCATTATTTGCAGCCCCTGATCATACGCATAGCGGATTTGGATTGCATCCGGATTAGCACCACCCTCCGAGTTGAAATCCGTCGTGCCATCCAGGTTGTAATCGATGGCCCCGATTGTGAACGGCGGGAAGACCTCCCTGGTAAAAGCCCCGGCCATGCGGCTGTCGCGAACGATAAAATCCGTAGCTGCGCGCAGGTTCTGCTCGAGCGCGGCATAATCTTCCTGCAAGGCGGTGGCCTTGGTCTGATTGCCGAACACGGCGACAACGCCGATCATGAAGATACCGCTGATCATTATGACCACCAGCAGTTCAATCAGGGTGAAGCCTTTGCTTGAACGAACAGGTTTAAGCACTATTCGATCTCCCGCCAAGCCTGTGGCGTGGTCTTTCTGGTCCCGGTTCTCTGAACCTCGTTATTATAATTCCCACCCCCCATGACCACCATGCCGGTTGACGTTCTTATGAACAGATGTTTGTCCTGCACCATGGGTGCCGTGACAACATCGCCGCTGTTGATGATCGTCGTGGGCGTCGCGCCACAGACCGACGTCAGATCAAAGGCGTAAACCCTCCCTTTGTTTTCCCCGTCACAAGCATCTTCGGTATCGGAAGTCGCTGTTCCAAAATAAACTTTGCCGGCACTGACCTCAGCCGAAGCAAACACGCGTTCATGGATAGAAGCACCATCTGGTGGTGGGTCTAACGTGTAAAACCAGTCAAGTTTCACATCCCCCGCCGAACTGCTCCCCTTGGGGCCTTGATCGACATAAGCAAAAAAATGATAGGGTGGATGACCATCTCCGACGACATAGGGGCTGTCCGCCGTCCCGAAGTAAATGCGCACGCGATTGTCAACGGTTCCCGCTGCGGTGAGCGCATTGTCGACAACGGCAACGGGAGCGGCATAAATCGGTTGCCAGCGCCTGCCGTCGGGCACTTGGCGATCATTGCTGTTCGAGGGGCACTCTTCATCGATAAAATCCCAATTGATGACGATTTCTTCACCTATATTTGACCAATTGGCCAAGGGACCATCCGGAAGGTTGACTTTGTAAACCAGACCGTTGTCCGTGGCGACATATAGCCGGTCAAGGTAGCCGTTGCCATCGCTGTCGACAACTGCCGGCTGCCCGGTCACCAGACCGCCCTCCCCGGTCGGCGCTTCTGTAACAATTGAGCCATCAGTTCCGCGCACGGGCACATCCAGTCTAATCTCCTGCAGGAGATCTCCTGTCCCGGCATCAATGACAAAAATCGAAGGAAACCGCGTGGGGTCACTTGAGGGGGGGGCTCCCGAAACCAGGAAAGCCACCCATTTTGTCGCGCCATCGATCCGCAGTCGGCCGGCCTTTGCGGCACCCTGCAGAGAATGCCGGCGGGCCAAGGGAAGATCATTCTTCTCCCAAATAAGCCGTGGAGTGACCGGGTTGGTCACATCCAGGCAGAACACCGTGCCCCCCCCATCCCCTGCCGTCATCAGCAGAATTGTTTTCCAGGCCGAGCCTAATTGGACATCCGCCAATGTCGGGGTGGCATCGAGAAATCCAGTTCCGACGGGCGGGGTATACGGCCAGAAACTACCAGTCGTCGTCAGTTCTTCCCCGGCTCCATAATCATTATTCAGGAAGTAACCATGGTTTTCTTTGATGGTTGCAGTCGCGGGGTTGTCCCCCCACCGGAAATTCCCCCCGTTCAGGGCATGAAGTTTCCCGTCGCGGGCACCGACAAACACCGCCGTTTTTCGGGATTCATTGGCTTTTTGAAAGGCTAGAAAACCAGCCCGCTCAGCCGTGCTGGTATCGGCGCCATAAACCCAGGCGGGTGTCCCTGGCGGAATGAGGACTGCAGGGGCGGAGTGATCGACCGAACCGGAAGGTATTGAGCGATCCCACAACTGAACCGATGGCGACAGAGCGACAGAAGGCGTGGCGGGCTCATAAAGTTTGATGGCCTTGACGTGGCCGACCAGGTTTCCCGGGACCGCAGGCAAGGCAAAACTTGACGCATACAGCACATTGCCGACCATGACCGGCGTTGCCCGGGACAGCAGCGCCCCTGCCACCTTCGGCTTTGCCTTGAGCGTGATACTGTCAACCTGGGGGGTGCAGGCACTCCCGTCAGCCTTTTCTGCCTTCCAGCCAAGCTGGCTGGCAACAATGTTCTTCTCGGTAAAATCGATGCGCCCCTGGCTGCGGTTTTGATTCCAATCAGTGACGGGAATCCAGGTGGCGCCGCTATCCGGTGAGACAGAATAAACAATCGGGCAAAGCGTGCCATTGTCGGCCACATCGACGGTTACGGATGTCAACATATTTGCACTTGCAGCCGTAACTCCGGTGTTACAGGAAGTATAGGGAGAAACCGAACAGGAATGAACCTGATCATCGAGACAGTAACCGGGTCTGGCGGAATAGCCTGCCTGCGGGGACAGGAGCAGCCCCGCCAGCAACAGGCAAGTCAGGGCTGTCCGCCACCTTGCGCATCCCCCCGGGAAATCTGCCCTCTTGCAATGCTGTATCATAGCCCTACAACTGTCCCATGTTTTGCAAGGAAGTGTCCGTGATCACGGTGGTGTCCCCTGTCCCGTCGGCATAATCGGACAAGACTTTCTGTTCGGAGCTCTCGGCTTTCATCAGAATTTCAATACTTGCGCGCGTTCCTTGTGCGGTGACAGCATCGGCGCGCATAAAAACCTTCCCGTCAGCATCGCCATTGCTGTCGTTGCCATCGCTGTCGTTTTTATCGAAAAGGCGAACCGTATAAGTGCAGCCGTTCAGCACTCCATTGATGCCGCCACTGATCGAAGGATCACCGATATTAAAGACGTACGGACTTGCGGGGTTTGACGAGGAAAACAAAACCAGGGGCACCATCGCCCGCATGCGCGCAATACCCGCCTCCGCGACATACAATGCCCGTTGGTATTCCCGTTCGTTGCCCGCCAGCCGCACCTCCACCCCCGCTGTCGTCAATGCCAGCGTGCCGAGCACAGTCAGGACAAAAAGGATCACAAGAACTGTAGGGAGCGCCGCACCGCGTTCATAACGGGCGTTATGTCGAGGGAAGTGCCGCATGTTCAGTTTCTCACCATGATCGTCTGGAAGGCCAACCGCTGTTTCTGGCCAAGAGCATCACTCCAGGTCGCAATCACCGATATCGTTTTCGTATTGTTGGCATTACTGACTGGCGGGTTGTTGGCAACGTTCCAATAAATCTTGTAGTTGCCAACTGTCTCGGTAAAATCGGCTGTGTCCGCGGTGGCAGCTGCGAGGCCAGCGAAACCGTCGGCATTGATATCAATCAGCAATAAATCTTCGTAAGGGAGGCCGAGCAGCAGTTCCATCCGGCTGCGTGCCGCATTGCTGGCACCATCGATGCCGCGGGCATGATCGTTGACGCGGAATCCCCCAATGGTCATCTGCAGCACCGCCAGCGCTCCGACGGAAAAGAGGAACAGCGCGATCAACACCTCGATCAGCGAGGTGCCACACTGTGATCGCCAAGGGAAAGATTGGGAATACCGCATCAGCATTCTAGCGAATCCGGATTGCGCCGCCGAGAGTAATATCAATAATCTTCCTGCGACCCGAGTTGTTCAACAGATAAATCGAGCCCCCCTTGTCGCTGAGCCCGCGCAGATTGAATCGAAAGGCATTCTCGCCTGAAGTTGCAGCGTTGCTAAAGGTGACCCCATCACCCCCACCCTGGGCACTGTCGAAGTGAATCCCGCCGTAACCATCAAGTTCCAATGTCCCGGCATTGACCTTCTGGCGGAAGATTTCCTCGCCAGTCTGATAAGTGCCGTTGCTGTTCTCATCGACCCAGATGATCGGCGCATATCGATTGCCACCGATTGTCTTGTGAAACTCAACGTAGCAAAAGCGATTCCGGCGCACCGCCTCCAGGCGGGCTTTCTGGATTTGCAGCTGGAGTTCCTGGCTGGCTCGCTTGAGCCGCAACGAGGGGATGTATGAAGAGATTGAAAGAGTTGCCACGCCGGCCAGAATGGCGATCACTGCCATGACCACCAAGAGTTCGATGAGGGTAAACCCTGTGTCCCCTCGTGAAATCCGGCCGCGCATCGTGCCCCCTTCATGCATCGGATAGGATACTGTAGATGTAAAATAATTAAGTTTAGCGGGAAACTGGTGGGGAAATCAAACTATTCCGGTCGGGGTAATGCCGCGTTGAACGTTGAGCGACGAGCGATAATGCAAAGGACTTCGGTTGTTGGCGGTGCCGTTACTCAGCACTCAGGACTTCCAACTCAGCACTATCTAGCGGCTTTCATCCAGCACCTTCACCTTGCACGCGATTGCCTCTTTGTGCGAGAGGCGCAGCAGGGTGGCAAGTTGACGGGCGATGGCATCCTCGAACTTGTCGAGGGTACCGTCGGCGTAGATGAGCCGCCACACCCCTTCCATGACAGTGAGCTTTTCCTCTGCGGAGAAGTGGGTGTTGATTTCGCGGGCGAACTGGTACAGGTCGGTGCTGTTTTGCTGGTGATCGCGGGCAAAATCGACCAGTTCGGCAATGGCGTCCGCCGGCAGGTTGAACATCCCTCCCAGCAGATCGTGCACGAGCCGCTCCTCGACCGCCTGGTAGCTGCCATCACTGTGCGCGACTTCCAGCAGCAACGCACAGGTCGCCACCTGCACACGAGTGAATCTGTCCCCGTTATTGGCCGGACGGTTATTCTGTAAAAGACTGATGATCTTATTGAGCATTGAAAGCCTTTCGAGTGCTGAGTGCTGAGTACTCAGCACTGTCTCTCGGCGGCCTGCTACATCTGCCGCGCCAGGACTATCCCCAGCCACGCCGCCAGCAGGCAGAGGACGACGTTGAGCAGCACGTTGAAGAACGCCGCTCCGACACTGCCGGATTCCATCAGACGCACGGTTTCGTAGGAAAAGGTCGAGAAGGTGGTGAACCCGCCGAGGAACCCGACGGCCAGACCAATGCGCAGATTGCCGCCAAGCAGCGGGTGATGCAGATCGCCCCCCATCAGCAGGCCGATCAGCAATGAACCGATGACATTCACTGCCAGCGTGCCGAACGGGAGCGGCCCTGCGGCAAAACTGTGGATCCAGCTGGAAGAGAAATAACGGGCCAGGCACCCGAGGGCACCGAAAAGACCAACATAGAGGCTCTGCATGCCAGGCCTAAAAACGCTGGTGGTAAATGGAATCCAGCTCAGTCCCGCAGGCCGGGCAGAGAATCTTCGGCTTTTCGCCGCTCGAGGTCGTGGTACAGCCAGCAGCCATCAGCAACAGGCAAAGTGCAAGCAGTGCGAGAAATGGACGCATGGCGGCTCCTTTTATTTGACTACGGAAACAAATTGGCAACATCCTGCAATGCATTATCAATGGGCACGTCGAGACTGTCAACAAGGGAAGGATGCCAGGGACTTGCCAATAGACATTCAATTTGATATATCTATTAGCACTCGGATGGCATGAGTGCCAACAGATTGATATCACGGAGAGTAACGAAATGAGTCAAACGTATCTGCCGGTAGTTGGTGACGGCTTCGAACACTATATGGCCCAGGTCAACCGGTTTGACCTGCTTACCGCGGAGGAGGAATTCGAACTGGCGAGACGCTTCCAGCGGGATGGCGACCTGGAAGCCGCTCATCGCCTGGTGTGCGCAAATCTGCGCTTTGTCGTCAAAGTCGCCCTGGAATACCGCGGTTACGGCCTGCGCCTGCTCGATCTCATCCAGGAAGGGAACATCGGCCTGATGCAGGCGGTACGCAAGTTCGACCCGGAACGCGGCCTGCGCCTGATCACCTACGCAGTCTGGTGGATTCGCGCCTACATCCAGAACTACATCATGAAAAGCTGGTCACTGGTCAAAATCGGCACCACCCAGGCGCAGAAGAAACTGTTTTACAAGCTGGCACAGACCCGCAGAACCTTGCGCAACCTAACCGGCGACGATGCAGCTGCTGACATTGCCGACGAACTGGATGTTGACGAGAGCACCGTCGAAGAGATGAGCCTGCGGATGGGACAACGTGATCTTTCACTCGATGTAGAACTGGCGGAGGGCGACGACTACACACTGCTCGACATCCTTCCCGACCGACGGCCCAGCCAGGAAAGCACGCTGATTGCCAAGGAGGATCGTCGTCTGCTTGGCGACCGGACCCGGGTCGCACTCGCCGCCCTGCCTTCTCGCGAACGGCAGATCATCGAGCAGCGGATTCTTAACGACGTCCCGCGGACGCTGCAGGAAATCGCCGACGAATTCGGCGTCAGCCGCGAGCGGGTGCGTCAATTGGAGCAGAATGCCCTGCGCCGTCTCAAGATCGTGCTGGCCGATCTTGACGAATCGTGCTAATCCACATTGACTTTCATCATCGCTTGTCGTTATCTAGTGCCCATCCGGACGCTCGGTTAATTCATCTCTGAGGAACGATATGCGCCACTCCCTGCTCCTCGCTGCCCTTGTCGGCCTGCTGCTCATGGCTGCCTGTACCCCGCAGACAGTGGTGCCGCCGGCCAAGCAGGCCAGCGTCTACTTCCAGGAAGGGGAGTCGTTCTTCGAGCAGGGGCTTTATCCGGACGCCATCGCTTCGTGGGAAAAAGTCCGCGACAGCTACTATTCCCCCGAGCTCAACATTCTGGCCGAGATGAAGATTGCCGAGGCCTATTTCCTCTCCGAACAGTACATCGAGGCAGCAGCGGCCTACGAAGCGTTTCTCAAAAACCATCCTGAGCATACGAAAGTTCCGGATGTCCTTTTCCAGCTCGGCCTCTGCTACATCAACCTGATGAACGGCAGGGACCAGGACCAGAGTTCAACCCGACAGGCGCTGGCGGCTTTCGAAACGCTCCAGCAGCGCTTCCCGCAGGATCGCCGCAAGGAAGAGATCCAGATTTACATTGACCGCTGCCTCAATCAGCTGGCGGCCAACGAGGTCGTCGTCGGTGAATATTACCTGAAAGCCAAACAGTATCAGGCGGCGATCAACCGCCTGGAGGGGGTTTTCAAGAAATACCCCAACTACTACGATCGCGCTGAAGTCTATTATCTTCTCGGCCAGGCCTATATGCTTGAGGGCGACAAGATCAAGGCCAGCGACGCGTTTAATGCCCTGTTCAACCAATTCCCGCACAGCGAGTTCATCCTCGCCGCCCAGAAGTTCATCGACAAGAACTACTGAATCGGGCCTGCACTCCACCGCGGCGCCTTGTATACAGTATAATTCCCCCTTGACTTGCCCCCTGCGTCATACTATAAAAGTTAGGTCTTTATAACGGGATTTTACCACCCCGGCCCAATGGTTCACCGGGCATCGCAGCATCTCGGAATTATTGGCTTATTGCCTCCATAAGAGGCATTTCATCCCTTCCTTTTCCGGGAAGGTGCGCGATAGTCGTTTCACGGATCGTCCCATTTCGGGATCATGCCGCAAATTCCATCAGGAGGAGAGAGATGTCTGAATTCGGTACTCTGGAAAGCCGCGTTCGTCGCAAGTCGCTGCTGAGCAAAGTCATGAAAGCTGAAGACACCATCAAGTTCTTCAGCCCCGGCCAGGACCTCATGTGGTCCGGCTTCACCCCCGCCGGCTACCCGAAAGTGGTGCCCATCGCCCTGGCCGAGCACGTTGAGAAGAACAAGCTCCAGGGTCAGTGGAAGTTCAACCTGTTCATCGGCGCGTCCGTCGGCGCCGAGACGGAAGACCGCTGGGCCATCAACGACATGATCGACCGCCGTTGGCCGTACCAGACCGGCAAGAATATCGCCGCCGGCATCAACGCCGGCCGCATCCGCATGGGTGACAAGCACCTCGGCCACTTCGCCCAGGACGCCGGCTACGGCTTCTACACCGGCAACGGCCGTTACGACATCGGCATCGTCGAAGTTTCGGCGATCACCGAGGACTGCGGCCTGGCGCTGACCACCTCCTGCGGCATTGTCGCCGAAGCGCTCCACCTGTGCGACAAGATCATCATCGAGGTGAACACCGGACAGCCCTCCTTCGAGGGGATGCACGACATCCACATGCAGCAGAAGCCACCCCGTCGCGCGCCGTTCCTGATTACCGCCGCCGACACCCGCATCGGCACCCCCTACGTGCCGTGCGATCCGGACAGGATCGTCGCCATCGTCGAAAGCAAGCTCCGCGACAAAGGTCGTGCCTTCTCCGAGATGGACGACACCTCCGACGCCATCGCCGGCCACATCATGGAGTTCTTCGCCCACGAAATCAAAATGGGCCGCCTCCCCGAGAACCTGCTGCCGCTCCAGTCGGGCGTCGGCTCCATCGCCAACGCCGTTATCGGCGGCCTGGCCAAAGGTCCGTTCCGCAACCTGTCGGTCTACACCGAAGTGCTTCAGGACACCATGCTTGACTTCTTCGACGGCGGCAACCTGCTCTGCGCCTCCTCCTGCTCGCTGTCGCTTTCGGAAACCCCGGGCTTCCCGCGCTTCTTCGACAACTGGGAGCGGTATTTCAAGAACATCACGCTGCGTCCCCTGTCGATCTCCAATGCCCCCGAGCCGATCCGTCGTCTCGGCTGCATCGCCATGAACACCCCGGTCGAGATCGACATGTACGCCCATGCCAACTCGACCCTGGTCGGCGGCACCCGCATGATCAACGGCCTCGGCGGCTCCGGCGACTTCCTCCGGAACGGCTACCTGAAGATCATGCACACCCCGTCGAGCCGGCCGAGCAAGACCGACCCGAACGGCATCTCCTGCGTCGTGCCGCACTGCTCGCACATCGACCACACCGAGCATGACCTCGACTGCGTCGTCACCGAGCAGGGTCTGGCCGACCTGCGCGGCCTCTGCCCGCGCGACCGCGCCCTGAAGATCATCGAGAAGTGCGCCCATCCGGACTACAAGCCGATTCTCACCGAGTACTACGAGATGGCCAAGAAGGAAACCCTGGCCAAGGGGATCGGTCACGAGCCGCAACTGTGGGACCGCGCCTTCAAGATGCACCTCAACCTGGCGCAGAACGGCACCATGAAGCTCAAGAACTGGGACATCAAGTTGGACCTCTGCGAATAAGCGGAACGTCCCAATATTCGCTGCAACAGCGGCCCGTCGGAGCAATCCGGCGGGCCGCTGCATTTTGAAACTTCTAACAAAAATCTCAAATACTTACACCGCACGACCAGCCATTAATAACGGCACATTTTTTGCTTCAATTATGACCGGATGTCTCTATCAATTGGTGCCGTTCAACGAATCCGCTCCCGGAGGCGCAAGTACGAAATTTTAGAGGGCCTTTGAACGACTGAGCCTCACCGACAAGAGCAAACCCGGAGCAATCCGGGGACGCAGAGCCAAGGGTCCGGAATCATTTGCTTTCCGGGCAGCCTAGCCGCCGAAGAGAGGGTGATTCACGTGGGGGATCGTGAAGATCCACGCTACTATCCACTGACGCCCCATATACGGCAATCCGAATATGGGGCGTTTTTGTACACTGGGCAAAATGACCTGACCTGGCGAGGGCGTGGTGTATTTGCCTCCTCACTGTTGCCATTTCGCCGCATTGGCCGTGTCAACTCACGGCACAGGACAGGAGGGAGTCCTTTTTGAAATGATGTGTTGGGGCAAAACCTTCAGCCGTTTTTCACGACGAGCACTCCTGGCAGGCATCAGCCTGCTGGGAGTAGCGTTGTATTCTCCGATTGGCGCGTTTGCCGCCATCACCGTTGAACCCTCGACCTGGAACATCATCGGCCTCGACAGCAACACCCCGGCTTTCGGCCCCTACCGTTTCCCGGTCGGAGCCAAGGTGTGCAGCACCACGGCAGTGACCGATGTCCCGGTCAGCTTCAACTGGGATACCGGCGGCACCGACAACGGTACCTATCTCTACCTGCGGCCGGGTTCAAACTCGTCGCTGACTATCCCCAGCATTGCCGCCGGCAGTTGTGCCGATGCCTTTTTCGAGGTGGAGGTGAACAGCTCGCCCCTTGCCTATAATCAGACCCGCCGCTTCCACATCACGGCGAACGGGGTCTCCACCCCGACGCCACGCGAGCTCAAGGTTGAGCGCCTGGTCTCACAGGGGCGCAATGCCATCACCGACATACAATTCGGCACTTCCCTCTCCTCGCTGACTTCGGTTCCCAACGGCGGCAGCATGGATCTGGTCGTCGGCAATACCTACTACATCAAGATGGTCGGTTACACGGCGACCCAGGGATATGAGCAACTCGAAAGCTTTATCAACTTCCCGAACACGATTTTCCAGATTCTGTCGGTCAACACCACTTACTCGGCCGACACCTCGGCCATCGTTTCCAGCCCCAGCGACAAGCTGTACGCCGATGGCTGCGGCTGGGACAACGACCCGGTCAGCCCCAGCTACCTGAGCTGCTACTCCGATGGCAAGGCAGGGGGAAGCGTCGCGGTAACCTACCAGGTCAAGATTCTCAACGTGTCAAGCAGCAGAGAAACCCTCAATTCCCTGATTCACGACTTCTCAGGCAGCAGCTTCCACTACAACAGCGACTTTTCCACCACCGCGCGCTTCGCCAACATCGTCGACCCGACGACTGTGACGATCAACAAGAACTTCGCTCCTGACCCAAACAACGTCGGCGGCGTCTCATCGCTCACTTTCACATTGAGCAACCCAAACCCGGGTGCCTTGGGCAACATCAGTTTTACCGATATTTTCCCGAGCTTGAGCAGCATCCCAGCGGCTCCCGGCAACATGAGTCTGGCCAATACCGTCACAACCAATACCTGCGGCGGTACGCTAACCGACAGCGGGGGAAGCTCTCTAAACGCCGGCGACGACGGGATCAGACTGACCGGCGCCACGATTCCAGCCAACGGCAGCTGTTCGGTGGTGGTCAATGTGACGACCTCGTCGACGGGAACTTACAGCAATATCTCACAGCACGTTTTCGTCGGCACCATTGACACCGGCAAGTTTGCTGCCGATTCGCTGACCGTCAACACCGATCCCCCGCCAGGGGCCGGAGTCTGTGGCATGGTCATGGCAAGCTGGGGCTTCCCGACTGGATTCACCCCATCGTCACCGGCTCCATCCGTCAACAACATCACAACGGCCACGGCAGCACCTGGTGCCGGCCTCACCGCGGTTGCTTCAACGACCAACCATTCCGGCCTATCAAGCAGTTCGTGGAGTTCAAACGGAAGTGTCGCAACCGGCACATCCTTGGCAACGACTAACAACGACTATTTTCAGTTTGCCCTCAACACTACAGGATACACCAAAATATATCTGACCTTCTGGGCCCAGCGCACCAACAGCGGCCCGCAAGGGCTTGCGGTCTACTACGGCAACTCGCCCGACAGACCAGAAGGCGGCACTCAGCTTTCTAGCAGCACCCTGACGTCCACATCTCTTGCCGCCAAGGATACCTGGTACCAGTTCGGGGCATCTCCTAATCTCCTGGAAATACCGGTTACGAGCAACCTTACTTATGTGCGCATCTACGCTTACAACGCCGGGAACTCGAATCCCAGTTCCGATATTTTTATCGATGATGTTTCCTTCGATGGCTGCAGGCTCCCCACCATGCCGACCATCGCCAAAGAGTTCTTACCGGCAACCATCGCCAGTGGCGCCACCTCGACGCTGACTTTCACCCTGACCAATCCAAACCCCGTCGCCCTGACCGGCGCCAGCTTCAGCGACGCCCTGCCGGCGGGGATGAGCGTGGCCAACCCACCCAACGCCAGCACGACCTGCGGGGGCACACCAACCTGGACGTCGGCCTCCGGGGCCACCAACCTGACCTTCGGCACCCCGGCTGGGGGCATCATCCCGGCCAGCGGTTCCTGCACCGTGCAGGTTGACGTCATCGCTCCGACGGGAACCTACAGCAACACCAGCGGCTTCCTCTCCACCACCGAGGGGGGAACTAACAAGAACAGCATCGCCACGGCGACCCTGCCCGCCCTGACCCGGCCGACTATTGCCAAGAACTTTGCCCCCGACCCGATTTTCATCAACAACACCTCGACGCTGACATTCCTGGTGACCAACCCGAACCAGAACGATGCCCTGAGCGGCGTAGCCTTCACCGATACGTTCCCGATCGCTCCGGGCAGCATGATCGTTGCGCCAACCCCGAACGCCACCACCAGCGGCTGCGGCACGCCGACCTTCGCGCCGGCGGCCGGGGCCGGTTCGATCTCGTTCAGCAACGGTACCATCGCCGCCGGCGGCACCTGCACCGTCACGGTCGACGTCACCGCCCCCGTGGCCGGTACCTACGCCAATACCAGCGGCGCCGTTTCTCACACCCTCAACGGTAGCTGGAGCGGCGGCAGCGCCAGCGACAGCCTGACGGTTGAAACTCCTAACCCGGCCATCGCTCTCCTCAAACAGGTTGCCTCAACCAACAGTGGGCCGTGGTCTTCGTATCTCGCCGTGACGGCCGGCGGCAGCGTCTACTACCGTTTCACCGTCGAGAACCTCGGTGACGTCCCCCTGAGCCCCTTCAGCGTCAGCGACCCGGGGCTCCCGGCGCCGCTGAGCCTGGCCAGCTGCACATGGAAAGACGGCGACAACAACACACTGACAGCACCCCTGACCCTGCCGGTGGCCGACGCCGACAACGGGCATATTGCCACCTGTATCCTCGGCCCGGCAGTGGCGGCCACCGGTTCGCACCCGAACACGGCAACTGCCTCGGGAACCTATGGCGCCACAACCGTCACCGGCAGCTCTACCGCCACCTACGCGACCTCGGCACTGACTCTGGCCAAGAACGCTGACAAAAGCTATTTCCTGGCGGCAGGGGAGACGATCAACTACAGCTACGTCGTCAGCAACACCGGCTCGGCGATCCTGACCGGACCGCTCACGGTGTCGGTCACCGACAATCTGATCAGCGCTGTGATCTGCCCGGCCATTACCACAGTCGGCAACAACAATATCGACTTTGACCCGGGCGAGAGTATCACTTGCACGGCGTCCTACACCGTCAGTGCCTCGGATGTCTCCGACAGACAGGTCCTCAACGTGGCCCGAGCCATGGTCAGCGGCGTGAGCATCGGCAACGTCTACACACCGCAAGTCACCAGGCTGGTGCCACTCGGCCCCGACCTGAGCGTGACCAAGACCAACAGTGTCGGCGGCACTGCCGCGACCAACACCCCGTTCACCTGGACCCTGACGGTCAGCAATGCAGCCACCGCCGGGCCGACGGCCTTCACCAACGGCCAGACGCTCCTGACCGACCACCTGCCGACCGGCGGGGCGACCTACAGCGTGCCGGCCGTGGCCACCAACATCGGAGGGACTGCCGGCATCATCAGCTGTGCCATCGACAACGGGACCAAGGTCCTGACCTGCACGGCCAACGGGCCGGTGACAATCCCCACGGGCGGGGGGTTCAGTATCGCCGTCACCACGACGCCTACAACCGCCGGCTCATTGGTCAACCCGGTCACCCCGGGCGGCATCTGCAGGGTCGACCCGGGCACCATCGTGACCGAGATTGACGAAACCAACAACAACTGTGCAGACACGGTGACGGTCACAACCCCCGCAGTGACTTTGGCCAAGTCGGCGAACAAGCCGTATTTCGTAGCCGCCGGCGAAACACTCACCTACACCTACAAGGTCAGGAATACGGGGGCCACACCCATCACCGGCCCGGTCACCGTTGCCGACAACAAAACGGCGGTCACCTGCCCCGCGGTCAGCACGGTCGGGGATCTTGACGCCGACCTCGACCCCGGTGAAGAGCTGACCTGTACGTCGACCGCCCCCTATACGATTCTGGCCGCCGACGTCACCGCCCGTCAGGTGACGAACACCGCCACCGCCACGCTGGCCAACGCCGGTTTGCCCGTCAGTTCGCCGCAGGTCACCCTGACCGTGCCGATCGGTCCGGATCTGAGCGTGGTCAAGACCCATCCCGTCGCGACACCGATTCCCGGCGTCCCCTTCGACTGGACGCTGACCGTCACCAACGCGGCGATCGCCGGCTATGCGGCCATCTTTGACGGCACGCTCATTGCCCAGACCCTGCTGACCGACAACCTGCCGGCCGGCCAGACCTACAGCGTGCCGGCCACCGCCACCAACACCGGCGGGACGACCGGGACCATCGACTGCGCCGTTGCCGCCGACACCCTGACCTGTTCGACAAGCGGCGTGGTATCGATCCCTCCGGGTGGGGGCTTCACCATCGCCGTCGCGGTCACCGCCGCATCGGGCGGGACCCTGACCAACCCGTCGGGCGGCGGCATTTGTCGGATTGATCCGACCGGCACCGTTCCCGGCCCAGGAAACGGCCTCGTCCTCGAAACGAATGAAGCTAACAACAACTGCTCCGACTCAGTGCTGGTCGGCATGCCGAGCATCACCATGCTCAAGACGGTGCAGCCTATCGAAGATCCGGTCAATGGCACCACCAACCCGAAGGCGATCCCGGGGGCGCTGATGCAGTATACCTTCGCGATCACCAACTTCGGCTACGGGCCAACGGATGCGGGAACCCTGGAAATCGTCGACACGATCCCTGCCAACCTGGAGATGTACGTTAATGACATCAATGGTGTCGGCTCCGGGCCGGTGCGGTTCATCGACGGTGCCAATACCGCCACCACCGCACCCAGCGGCTTGGGTTACAGCTTTGCCGGTCTTGGCGACAGTGGCGACAAGCTGACGTTCTCCAGCGACGGAACGACCTTCAACTACACACCGACGGCCGACGGCAATGGCTGTGATCCGGCGGTCAAAAAATTCAAGGTTTCCTTCGACAACAAAACCGTTCTTCCTTACGACATCTTCGCCGGCACGGACGGCACCCATAACCCGACCTTTACCCTGCTGTTCCGGGCAAGGATCAAGTAAGCGGCGCCGAAGCAGCGCCAGAAGAGGAGCAACCGATGATGAATGTCCGTCAACTGACCAAAGTTTTGACCTTCCTGCTGCTGGCCCTCCCGGTCACCGCCCTTGCGGCAAACGACATTCGCTTCACCTCCACTGCCGAAATCGAGGTGCAGCAGGTCAACATCAAGGGGGAGAAGGTGGTGGTACGCCAGCCGGCCACCCTGCTGCAACCGGGCCAGATCGCCATTTACACCAACAGCTTCACCAACGTCGGCCAACAGCCGGCTTCCAACGTGGTGATCAACAATCCGGTGCCGGCCAATACCGAATACCTCGGTGGCAGCGCGACGGAGACCGGCTTTGACGTGGTCTTCTCGACCGACAAGGGGAAGAGTTTCGGCAAGCCGACCGAATTGACCGTTCCGGACGGCAAGGGAGGAAAGCGCCCGGCCGAGCCGAAGGAATACACCAACATCCGCTGGACGATGCAGGCCCTCCTCAAGCCCGGAGCGACCGGCGTCGTGGAATTCCGCGTCCGCGTCAAGTAGACGCAGGCGCCAACGATTGACAAGGGATCACTGACCGAAAGGATTTGCACCATGGGAAAACAACAGCTGCGCGGCCTGCCGCCGCCTCGACCACCCAATTTCGATCGCGCACAGCGCAAGGAGTCTGCCTATGACGATGAACGACCACCGTAACCGTGACAGACCCGAAACAGAAATGAGCATTTCGCTTTATACAAACGCAAGCAACAACAAAGGAGAAGCCACATGAACAGTTACAGGAAGTACGGCATAGCGCTCCTCGCCGGAGCGATGCTACTCGCCGGGTGGGCCGGCAACGCCATGGCGTGGACCAACGCCTGCGAGGTGATCAGCAACCAGGCCAGTCTGACCTACTACGTTGGCGGCACACTTCAACCCCAGGTTGATTCAACTGACGATCCTGCCGAAGGCGACGTAGACCAACTCACCGAATTTGCCGTCGGAACCAGAGTTGACCTGACAGTTGGTGTCAATCCTCCCGTCAACGCCACAGGTCTTGGTAACGACGGCGCCGGCAACGCCGGTGCGGACGTTGCCAACAACGTTATGACCTTCAGCATCACCAACACCGGCAACGACGAGCAGCGCTACAGCCTGCGACTGTTGGCTGCAGCTGTCGGCGAGGATGGTGGAACCGCGTACACCGACGAGTTCGACATGACAACAGTACGCGTCTATACCGACAACGACAACGACATTGAGAACGGCTACCTCTTGCAAATCAGCGCCGACGCCCTCACCGACGGCTCTCATCTCGGCTATACGCCGACCGTCAACGGCAACAACGGCGTCATCTATGTGCACGTGGTTGGTAACGTTCCGGCCGGGCGGGTAAATGGGGACAACGCCCTCTACGCCCTACAGGCAGTTACCCATCAGGTGGCGCCACTCACGGGTGATGATGGTTCCGGCAACCCCGTTGCCGGAGGCGAGTCAACGGAGAACGCAGCCGTTACCACCAATGGCTGCGGGAACGTCATCGTCCTGGCCGACAATGATGGTGATGCCGGCAACACCTTCTCCAAGTCCAGTGGTGGCGATTTGGGCGATGCCGCCCGCAACGGTGACGGCTACGCTGTCGGCGTCTATATCGTCAACTCTGCAGCGATCTCCATGACCAAAAGGTATTCCGTTGTCGACGATTATTTCGGCGGCACGAAAGCAATCCCAGGCGCCCGCGTTCGTTACACCATGCACATCACCAACGGCACCGCCACTCCGGCAACCTCGCTGGAAATGGTCGACCAGATCCCGAACTTCACCGACTTCTTTGTCGGCTCGATCAGTGCCCCCGGCGGGGCAACCATCGAGTACAGCTACGACAATGGCGTGACTTATGAGGCCACCGCGCCGACGGCTGGTGGAAACGGGGCTGACCCCACTGTCGACTTTATCAAGGTCAGCACCTTTGACCTCAATGGGAACAGTTCCGTCGACGTCTCCTTCGACGTGCTGATCGAGTAGTCAAAATTCCTTTCATGGTGCTTCGCCTGACACAGCATTTTCCCCGGATGACCGGGTCCCTTGGCCGACGCCTGCTGGCAGCGGTTGATGGCTTCGTGCGTCCGGGAACGTGCCAGACGGACCACCTTCTTCAGCCCGGCCGGTCGGCCGGTCGCGCAAGCGGCCGGTCGGCCCGCCGGCCCGAGTTCATGGAAACGTTCCGTGACCTCGGGCGGACGCTCGGGCTCGCCCTTACCCTTCTTCCGTCACTGGCCGGCCTGGCAAGCATTGCTCTTGCCGCCACTCCCCCCGGGACTCTGATCAACAACCAGGCCATGATCGGCTATGTCGTCCAGGGGGTAACACAGCCACCGGTCACCACCAACACCGTCACCCTCAACGTCCGCAGCCCGGCGACGATCGAGTTCCTGACCTATGCCCCGATTCGAGCCGACAAGGAAGCCGTGACGGTTCCCGTGACCGAGTATCGGACCGGTAGCACATTCAACCCGATCCCGGCGCCGCCGGAAACCGCCGTGCAACCTGTGCCGCTGGTTCCGGTGGATTACTACCACGCCGGAAATCCGATTTATATCCGCTTGACCGACCTGGACCAGAACAGCAGCCCGGCAACGCAGCAGACGGTACTGGCCACCATCAGGAGCCTGAAGGCCGACGGCACGGTGATCGACACGGAAGTGCTGCGTCTGACCGAGAATGCGCTGAGCAGCGGTACGTTTACCGGCTATCTTCTTTCGGCCAACGCCGGCGCCGCGACCGCCGACGGAATACTCCTGCTCGAACCGAACTGCCACATCGAGGCAACCTACGTCGACGCCTTCGACGGAACCGACAACCAGGCTTACGATGATGCCCTGGTCGACCCCTATGGTTATCTGTTCGACAGCGCCACCGGCGCGCCGGTAAAGGCAAAAGTCACCCTGATCGACCTGGCCACCGGTCTGCCGGCCACCACCATCCAGGGGGACAACGGCGCCCCCAACTTCCCGGCCAGCATAATTACCGGCGAGTCCTTCATTTTTGGCGGGCTTCCCTACGACAATCCCGAAGGAGCTTTCCGCTTCCCGCTGGTCCCCGCGGGCAGGTACCAGCTGGTGATCACCGAGGCGGATGGCTACACCGTGCCATCATCCACGAGTGAAGCCCAACTGCAAAACCGCTCATGGTGGGGCGCTTCTGGCTACATTACCGGAACAGGCTGGGAAAACGGCCGCTGGACCGGCAACTTCGAAGTCAATCCCGGGCCGGCGATCCGCCTCGACGTGCCGCTGGATCCATTGAACAGCTACCTGTGGCTGCAGAAGGACGTCAGCCGGGATGTGGCCGCGACCGGTGACTTTCTGAAGTACACACTGAAGCTGGAAAACGGCAATGCATCGGCGGCGGCAACGGGAGTGGCGCTCTCCGCCCGCCTCCCGCTGGGGTTCCGCTACCAGAAGGGCTCGGCCCGCATTGCCGGCAGCAAGGTGGCCGACCCGGCCATCGGTTCCGATGGCCGAGTTCTCACCTTCAGTCTCGGCAATGTGCCCCCGGCCAGCAGCATCGAAGCCACCTACGTCGTCGAAGTCGCTGCCGGGGCCAAGGCGGGCAAGGCCGTCAACAGCGCGCGGGCGACCGACGCCAACGGCATCTCCTCGAATACGGCAAACGAGACCGTCACCGTGCGCGACGAGTTCTTCCGGAACGCGGCGATTCTGGTCGGGCGTGTTCTCGAAGGCGCCTGCGGCACCGAAGACACCGGAATGCAGGGCGTTCCAGGCGTTCGTGTCTATCTCGAGGACGGCAGTTTTGTTGTGACGGACAAGGATGGCAAGTACCATTTCGAAGGGGTCACGCCGGGGTTGCATGTTGTCCAGGTCGACATGCTCACCCTGCCGACCGGCTACGAAATGATCCCCTGCGAGCAGAGCAGCCAGTTCGCCGGACGGACCTTCTCCCAGTTCGTCGATCTCAAGGGCGGCACCCTCTGGCGGCTCAACTTCTACACCGCGCCGAAGCCGCCGCCGGTCGGCACGGCCGGACTGGCGCTGACGACGAAGCTCGACGGGCGCCAGGCTACCCTGACCGTGGATCTGTCGGCGGTTAACGTCCCGATCGGCAACCTGCGCGCCACCGTCATGCTCCCGGTCGGAGCCCGCTACCTCTCCGGCACGGCGGCCCGCGACGGGGAAGCCATCGACGACCCGCAGACTTTCGATGAGACCGTTATCTTCCGTTTCCCGGCGCTCGAGGCCGACCGGCACAGCGTGATCACCTTCAGGGTCGATCTGACCGGGACGAAAGAGTTGGGAGAAATGCTGGCCAAGGCGCTGCTGACCTTCGATGCTCCGGCGGCGAAGAACCAGCGCACGCCGCTGGCCGAGGTGCGCTTCCAGGGAATCAGCCAGGAGTCGACCACCAGTGAGGAGATCCGCCTCTTCCCGCGCTTCCCGAGTTTCGTCGCCGAACTGCAGGAGACCGACCTGGCGATGCTCGATCAGCTTGTCGGGCAATTGAAAGCCAAACGCATCGCCCGTATCGACCTGGTCGGCCACGCCGATCTTCAGGAGATCGCCCCGCGCAGCCAGCACATCTTTGCCGACAATCAGGCCCTGTCGGTGGCCCGGGCCCGGAGCGTGGCCGACTTCCTCAAGGCACGGCTGGCTATTCCGGATGAGGCCATCAGCGTGCGCGGGATGGGCGACACCCTCCCCTTGGTCGACAACGCCACCGAGGCCGGCCGCGCCCAGAATCGCCGCGTCGAACTCTTCGTGGTCAGCGAAAAGGTTGATCACAGAGAAGAGCTGATCGTGACCCAGCCATCCAGCCCGGAACAGGTCACCGCTACCTCTGGCATCACGCCGCAGGGGATCCCGGCACCGGTCCGCAAGAGCTTGCCGCCACCCGCGGCCACGCCACCGAAGCTCGACCAGGAACTGCTGTCCACGGTCAAGCGCGAGCGGAGCATCGTCTGGCCGGCAGAGGGCTTCGTACCGGAAATCCCCAATATCGAGGTCATGGTCGAATTCCAGCGCGGCGAACAGGTCTCCCTGATCCTCAATGACGAGCCGGTGCCGACACTCAACTTTGACGAGAGCAAACCGGTGCCCAACAGCAGCATGATGATCTCCAGTTGGGCCGGGGTCGACCTGAACAATGGCCGCAACCGCCTCGCCGCAGTGATCACTGATGCCGACGGCAAGGAAACAGCCAGCCTGCAACGCGACCTCTGGTTCGTTACCACGGCGGAGAAACTCGAATACTTCCCCGAGAAGTCCAGGCTGATCGCCGATGGGCTGCAGGCACCAACCTTCGCCGTGCGCCTGACCGACCGCGACGGCCACCCGCTGGCTCCCAAGCAGCGCGTGCAGTTCCGGGTTTCCCCTCCCTACACCGCCCTGCACGATGGCGCCGAAGATCTCACCCTCGACCCGACCAACGGGCAGGGGACCTTTGAAGCCGGCGCCGACGGGTTGGCCTACCTGCAGCTGCAGCCGACCGCTCAGGCCGGGGAAGCCAAGGTTTCCGTACTGCTGCCCGACGGCCCACAGGAGATCAAGGCCTGGCTCAAGCCGGCGGCACGCGACTGGATCCTGGTCGGCTTCGCCGAGGGGACCGTCGGCTACAACACCATCAACGACAATCAGGTCAGCGCCGCCGAGGCCGGCGTTGAGGAGCACAGCTATTCCGACGGCCAGGTCAAGTTCTTCGCCAAGGGGGCGATCAAGGGCGAATGGCTGCTGACCCTGGCCTACGACTCCGAAAAGCCGGACCTCGACGGCGACAGCCTGTACCAGATCATCGATCCAGAGACCTACTACCCGCTCTACGGCGACGAAACGCAGCAGGGGTACGAGGCTTCCAGCGCCGAGAAACTCTATGTCAAGTTGGAGCGCGATCAGTTCTACGCCCTGTTCGGCGACATGGAGACCGGGCTGACCCAAGCCGAGCTCTCGCAGTACAATCGCAACCTGAACGGCTTCAAGTCCGAGATGCAAAGTGAGCGTTTCGCCTATACGGTCTTCGCCGCCGACACCAAGCAGTCGTTCGTCAAGGAGGAACTGCGCGGCGACGGCACCGCCGGCCGCTATGCCCTGGACAGCAATGAGCTGGTCATCAACTCCGAGACGGTGGTCATCGAAACCCGCGACCGCTTCCACAACGAGATCATCGTCAAGGAAGAACCCCTGTCGCGCCACGTCGATTACGATATCGACTACGATGAGGGCACCCTCTACTTCAAGCGCCCGGTACCGAGCAAGGATGAGAACTTCAACCCGATCTTCATCGTGGTGCGCTACGAGACGCTCTCCTCGGGCAAGAAGAACCTCAATTACGGCGGCCGGGCCGCGGTGAAACTCTTCGACCAAAAGGTAGAGATCGGTGGCAGCCTGGTCCACGAGAAAAGCGGCGAAGAGAAGGGTGATTTGTACGGCTCCGACGTCACCGTCCAACTGACGCCGCAAACCAGCGTTCACGCCGAAGTGGCGGCCACCGACGTCAAGCAGACCGATGACGCGCGCAAGGGCGATGCCTACCTGGCCGAAGTCGAGCACCGCGGCGAGAAGCTTGACGGCCGCGTCTGGTTCCGCCAGCAGGATGCGGAGTTCGGCCTTGGCCAGCAGAACAGTGGCACGAATGGAATGCGCACCTACGGAGCGGAGGGCTCCTATCGCTTCAATCCGCAATGGACCCTCTCTGGCGAGGCGTATCACGAGGACAACCTGACAACCGACGCCAAGCGTGACGTGGAGAATGCGGAGATCAGCTACCGGGCGGAGCGCTACGGACTGCTCGCCGGCGTCCGCGAGGCCCGTGACAAGTTCGAGGACGGGGAGAAACAGACCAGCCGACAGATGCTCCTCGGCGGCGACTGGAGCACAGCGGACCGCAAGCTGACCCTGCGTACCACCCATGAGCAGTCGCTGGGCAACAACAATGACAACAGCGACTTCCCGACCCGGACGATGATCGGCGCCGACTACCAGGTGACCCGCAATGTCAGCCTCTTCGCCGAGCAGGAATTCACCTGGGGCGAGCAGGAAGACACCGAGGGGACGCGGATCGGCCTCAAGGCCACCCCGTGGCAGGGGGGCGAGGTGCATACCGCGGTGGAGCGCCAGGCAATCGAGAACGGCGAGCGGGTCTTCGCCCTGTTCGGGATCGGCCAGAACTGGCAGCTGGCCCAACGCTGGAGCATCGATCTTTCCGTCGACCGCAGCTACACGATCAAGAACAAACCCGCCGGTGAGCGCATAAACCCGGATGTGCCGGCGGCCAGCGGCGGGGACGATGATTTCACCGCAGTGTCGGTGGGCGCGGCTTACAAGGCCGAGAAATGGTCGTGGTGGAATCGCCTGGAGACCCGGCAGGGCGAGACGGAAGACAAGGTCGGCGTCAGCTCCGGCGTCGTCGGCGAAATCAGAGAAGGGACTGCCGTTTCCGCGAAGCTGATGGCATTCATTACCGATTCGGCCGGCGGCAGCAAACGCGACGAGGAAGAGATCACCCTGGGGATGGCTTACCGGCCGAACCGGAGCAAATGGATCATCCTCGAGCGCCTCGACCTGTCACTAGCCAACGAGGATGGCGACGGCACCGGCAGCGACAGCTGGCGGATCGTCAACCACATCCATGCCAACTACCGCGCCAGCCGCCAGTGGCAGATGTCGTTCTACTATGGCTTCAAGTATGTCCGCGAGAACTTCGATGGCGACCGCTACGACGGCTACACCGACATGATCGCCATCGAGACCCGCTACAATATCAACAGCAAATGGGATGTGGGTGTACACGGCGCCGTGCTGCATTCGTGGAACAGCAATCAGTTCGACTACAGCCTCGGCGGTGACGTCGGCTATCTGGTGATGACCAACGCCTGGGTCAGCGCCGGCTACAACCTGGTTGGCTTCGAGGACGAAGACTTCTCCGACGCCAATTACACCGCCGAAGGGCCCTACGTGAAGTTCCGCATGAAATTCGACCAGCAGTCGGTGAAGGAAGCGGCGGAATGGTTGAACAAATAAAAGGGCCAAGACGCAAGATTAATAATTTTATCTTGCGTCTTGTATCTTGTCGCCAGCAAAAAGGGCGACCCCGGATGGGGCCGCCCTTTTTGCTGGTGATCTGAATTTTACAGCTTCCCCGCCTTCTCTTTCAGATAACTCGCCACCCCTTCGGCATTCGGCTTCATCCCCTCGTCCCCCTTGTTCCAGCCGGCCGGGCAGACTTCGCCGTACTTCTCGGTGAACTGCAGGGCATCGACCATGCGCAGCATCTCGTCGACGTTGCGCCCGAGCGGCAGGTCGTTGACCACCTGATGCCGGACCTTGCCGTCCCGATCGATCAGGAACGAGCCGCGATAAGCCACGCCGGCCTGTTCGAACTCGACATCGTAGGCCTGGCAGATCTCATGCTTGATGTCGGCGACCAGCGGGTAGGTGACCGCGCCGATCCCGCCTTCCTCGACCGGCGTGTTGCGCCAGGCGATGTGGGTGAACTGCGAGTCGATCGAGCAGCCGATGACCTGCACTCCGCGCGCTTCGAACTCCTTGATCCGCTTGCTGAAAGCGATCAGTTCGGTGGGGCAGACAAAGGTAAAGTCGAGGGGGTAGAAAAACAGGACCACATACTGACCCTGATAGTGCGCCAAGTTGAACTCATTCATAATGCTGCCGTCGGGCATGACGGCGGTGGCGGTGAAGTTGGGGGCATGCTTGCCGACCAGTACGCTCATGAAACAACTCCTTTCAGGATGGAAGATTGCGGGATAACGACAACATGTTCGACAGTTTATCCATCCCTATCAGGTTGTCAAGTAATTTATTACCAAATTAGTCTTATTTCTTGCGCTGGCACTTTATCTGGAGAACTTGGTGCTCATCGCTCAACTTTTCTTTTTACTGCGCGGATGCGCCTTGTCATATACCGCCATCAACTGGTCGACGCTGACCTGGGTGTAGCGCTGGGTAGTGGAGAGGGAGGCATGGCCAAGCAGTTCCTGGATGGCGCGCAGGTCGGCCCCGCCGTCAAGCAGATGGGTCGCGAAGGAGTGGCGCAGGGCGTGCGGCGAAATATCCTTAAGGACTCCCGCCTTGAGCAGGTGGACCTTGAGATGGCGTTGCACGCTGCGTTGCGTGAGCCTCCCACCGCGATGATTGACGAACAGCGGCGCGTCGTCGCTCACCGGGCCGCGCGCTTCGAGATAGGCGAACAACGCCTCGTGCGCCTTGCGCCCGACCGGCACGATCCGCTCCTTTCGCCCCTTGCCGAGCACCCGGACCAGGTTTTCGCGCAGATCGAGGCCGCCGACATCGAGGCCGGTCAGTTCGCTGACACGCAGACCACTGGAATAGAGCAGCTCGAGGAAGGCCCGGTCGCGCAGGGCCAGCACCGTGACCCCGTGACCGCGCTCCATCAGCGTCGCGGCCTCATCGACCGACAGCGTTTTGGGGAGATAGCGGTTGCGCTTCGGTGTCGCCACCGCTTCGGCGGGATTGGTCGCCAGCACCCCTTCGCGCACCAGGTAGCGGAAAAACGTGCGCAGGGTGGAAAGCTTGCGGGCGATCGACGTCCGCTGGTTGTGCTTGTGCAGCTCGGCCAGGTAGCGCCGCAGTTGCAAGTGGTCGATCCGCCGCAGAACCGCCGCATCGGCACCGCCGCTGCCGGCGAGAAACCCCTGGAATTCGACCAGGTCGCGCCGGTAGGCCGCGCAGGTGTGCGGCGACAGATTGCGCTCGACGGCGAGGAACTGCTGAAAGCGCTCGATCCATTCCTGCATGAATGCCACCTTAGCACACTCACCGGCCGGTCGAAAGGCTTCGATTGACCGCTTCCGGCGCATGCGCTAACTTCACGGAATGACCTCCATCCTGCTGATCCTGCTGATCCTGCTTGCCGGCTTGCTGGCTCTTGCCACCGCGGTGCTCGCCCTTTCGGTCGTGCTCAGCTTCAGCATCGCCTGGTATGAACGCAGCAACGCCGATCTCCGGCTGATCGATCATCGCCATCCCGGCCTGGCCGGCCGGCTGATGCTGACCGAATTCGCCGGTCTGCTCCTCACCCTGCTGCTGCGCCCGCTCGGCTGGCTCCCCGCGAGAATCCCCACGGGGCCAGCCCGTCGCCCCCCCGTCATCCTGCTGCACGGCCTGTTCCAGAACCGCAGCTGCCTTTTTCTCCTGCAGTGGCGCCTGCGCGCCGCCGGCTTCGACCGGATCGTCAGCATCAACACCCCGCCCTGGCTCGCCCTGGAAACGCTGACCGAGCGGCTGCGCCACGCCGTAGAGCAGCTCCGCACCGCAACCGGGGCGGAGAAAGTGCACTTGGTCGGCCATTCCATGGGCGGGATTATCGCCCGCGATTTCATCCAATTGCACGGTGGTGCCCCGCACGTGGCGAGCTGCGTGACTCTCGGCTCCCCGCATCGGGGATCGAAACTCGCGCCGTTCGCCGTTTCCAGTCTGGGACGCTCGCTTCTCCCCGGCTCGCAACTGCTGACCGACCTGAATGCCGCCGCGCTGCCGGCCGGCGTCAGTTTTACCGCGATTTACAGCCGCCACGACAATATCATCGTCCCGATGGAGAATGCCCGACTCGACGGCGCCGACAACATCGAATTCGCCGACATGGGCCATACGACCATGCTCTTTGCAGCAACAACGGCAGAGGCGGTGGCTGGGGCGCTGCTGGCCGCGCCCCAGGGCGGAGCGAGCGCCGCCCCTGCATCCTTTTCGGAGCCTCCATGACTACCATCACCATCGACAGCCATCAACACGTCGAACTGATCGAGATCACCACCCAGGTCCGTGCCGCCATCCGCAGCAGCGGCATCTCCGTCGGGCTGGCCGTGGTCTACACCCCGCACACCACCGCGGCGATCACCATCAACGAAAACGCCGACCCCGATGTCGCCCGCGACATGGTCGTGACCCTTAGCAAGCTGGTGCCGTTCGACGATCACTACCGTCATGCCGAGGGGAACAGCGCGGCCCACGTCAAGAGCACCCTGGTCGGTGCCAGCGAAACGCTGATCATACACGACGGCGCTCCCGTGCTCGGCACCTGGCAGGGGCTTTATTTCTGCGAATTCGATGGCCCGCGCCGACGGCAGGTGCACATCAAGGTCATTGGCGCATGACGTTCCCCGTCTCCATCCAGGCCTTGGCCGACTACCACCCGGAGCGGGTGCGCACGGCCATGGAGCAGGTGCTGGCGCCGCTCGGCGGGATGGCAGCTTTCATCCGCCCCGGACAGAAGGTGCTGATCAAACCGAACCTGTTGTCCGGCAAGCCCCCGGAGAAAGCGGTCACCACTCACCCGGAGATCGTCCGTCAGGCCATCCTGCTGGCGCAGGCGGCCGGCGGCATCGTCAGCGTCGGTGATTCGCCGGGGATCGGTAAGCCCGAGGTGGTGGCCCGCAAGTGCGGGGTTCTACAGGTCGTCGAGGAGACCGGTGCGCGCTTCGCGCCGTTTCTTGAATCGGTGCCGGTCAGCGTCCGCGAGGGGACTTTCCATCAGCTTGAAGTGGCCAGGGAAGTGCTCGATGCCGACGTGATCATCAATCTCCCCAAGCTCAAGACTCACCAGATGATGGGGTACACCGGGGCGGTCAAGAACATGTTCGGAAGCGTAGTCGGCATGCGCAAGGTCCGTCTGCACCTGCAGGCCGGCGCCGACCCGGCGTTCTTTGCCCTGATGCTGCTGGAGTTGGCCGAGCATTTCCCGCCGGCACTGTCGATCATGGATGCCGTAATCGGCATGGAGGGGAACGGCCCGGGGAGCGGCGACCCGGTCCGGATCGGCGCGCTGCTCGCCTCGCCCCACCCGCTCGCCCTCGACACCGTGGCCACCGCCCTGGTCGGCTTTAGCGAACGCCAGGTCTGGACCCAGCGGATGGCGCGCGAGAGCGGCCGCCCCGGCAGCCGCATGGACGAGGTGACGGTCATCGGCCCGGAGCTTGCGAGCCTGCGCCCAAAAAGCTTCAGGCCAGCGCCGAGTTCGGACATCGGCTTCGGCCTGCCGGCCCCGGCCAAACGCCTGCTGCGCAACACCCTGACCGCCCGCCCGGAGATCGATCCCCGCTGCGTGCGCTGCGGCGACTGCGTCCGCCATTGCCCGCCGCACGCCATGCTCCTTGACGAGCGTGGCGTACGGATCGACTACCACAAGTGCATCCGCTGCTTCTGCTGCCAGGAACTCTGCCCCCACGGCGCCATCCAAACCCGGCAGGGCGGCCTGCTGCGCATCGCTTCGTTCCTGGGCGGACGCAGCTGACAGCCGGTTTAAATCGGCTATACTCGGAGCATCTCCGAGGAGGCCGTTATGTCCAAATTACACTCCCCCCTGCGTATGCTGCCGATGCTCCTGCTCGGCCTGTTGCTGGCCGGCTGTGCGGCGATCCGCCCGGAACCACCGGAGGTCCAGCTCGCCGGACTGACCATCAGCGACCTGTCGCTAAGCCACGCCAACTTTCTGGCGACCTTGAGCCTTTACAACCCCAACAACGCAGAACTCGAGATCGAGGGGCTTGATTTCGCCCTTACCCTCGACAAGGTGCAGATCGCCCGCGGCGCTACCGCCAAAGCCTTCACCATCCCGGCCGAGCAGACCGGAGAGGCTTCGCTGCGCCTTTCCACCAGCCTGATCAATCTCTTCCGGCTCTCGCAGAAGCTTAAGGGCCTGGAGGAGGTGCCGTTCCGCATCAGCGGCCAGGTAAAGATCGGTGGGCCCGGCTTCCTGTGGATGACCGTGCCGATCGACAGCGAAGGGACGATCCCGCTCGCCGGTGCCTTCGACCAGCTCTTTTCCGTCCCCGACGACTTCTGGCGTCAACCCGGCAAACTCCGGCCCGAAGGGACTTCCCGGCCTGACCCCGCCAACCCTACAGGGAGGTGACCATGCGCACGCTTCATCATCTGGTGGCAATCGCTACTGCCTTTTTCCTCCTGCTCCTGCCTCTGCCGCTGACTGCCCAGACCGACTGGATGAAACTGGGCTCGGAGCTATTGGGCACCGCGGCCAAAACCCAGGCGGCAGCCCCGGCCGCCAACACCACGCAGATTGCCGCCGGCCTCAAGGAAGCCTTGCGCGTCGGCAGCGACACCGTCGTCGGCCAGTTGGGCAAAGCCGACGGTTTCAACGCCGACCCCGCCATCCACATTCCGTTGCCGAAAAGCTTCAAAACCGTGCAGTCGACCCTGAAGCCGCTCGGCATGTCGTACCTGCTTGATGACCTGGAGCTGAAGCTGAACCGGGCCGCCGAACAGGCGACCCCCAAGGCGAAGGAGCTGTTCTGGTCGTCGATCGAGCAGATGACGTTGGACGATGTGATGGGGATCTACAACGGTCCTCCGGACGCGGCGACCCGCTACTTCCAGGGGAAGATGTCCAAGCCGCTCGGCGAGTCGATGCAGCCGATCGTCGACCAGGCACTGGCCCAGGCCGGCGCGGTGCAGGCTTATGACAATGTGATGGGGCAGTACCGAGCGGTGCCGTTCGTGCCGGACGTTAAGGCCGACCTGACCGGCTACGTGGTCGAGCAGGGGATGAACGGCATCTTCCACTACCTGGCCAAGGAAGAGGCCGCCATCCGCCAAAACCCGGCCAAGCGGACCACGGAATTGCTCAGGACGGTGTTCGGGAAATAATCCCGGCGCCGTATTTGTTGCTTAGGGGCAGGCCTTGTGCCTGCCCTTTACTTGTGTGAAGGGATGACTGCCGATCGTAGGCGGGAACTGGAACAACACGACGTTTCAATCCTCGGCCGGGTTTAACCCCTGCCGCTACATTTCGGTCCCGTAGTTGATTGCCATGGGTTCGATGTTTCAATCCTCGGCCGGGTTTAACCCCGGCCGCTACGCCATGTACTGCTCAGAATGCAAACGCCACCTGGTTTCAATCCTCGGCCGGGTTTAACCCCGGCCGCTACTCTACAAGGAGTTGCAGCAGTACATTCTGCCGTGGTTTCAATCCTCGGCCGGGTTTAACCCCGGCCGCTACTTAAGGGCGTATTCCTTAATATACCCGACTATGCGTTTCAATCCTCGGCCGGGTTTAACCCCGGCCGCTACCCGCAGGCAAATCACTTCTGTGTGGATTTCTACCTGTTTCAATCCTCGGCCGGGTTTAACCCCGGCCGCTACTTCAATCTCACAAAGGGATTCAATCCATTCAATGTTTCAATCCTCGGCCGGGTTTAACCCCGGCCGCTACATTGTCTACCCTTCCCCACTTTCAACTAACTCCTATTTCCAGTTTCAATCCTCGGCCGGGTTTAACCCCGGCCGCTACACCGGACTGTGTACATACTCAGACTCCCCACCTGTTTCAATCCTCGGCCGGGTTTAACCCCGGCCGCTACCAGTGCAGGGCGGCTGCTTCCGAGTAGCGCAGGCCGGAGTTTCAATCCTCGGCCGGGTTTAACCCCGGCCGCTACGAAATGCCCGCATCCAATAGGCACGGAATATTATGTTTCAATCCTCGGCCGGGTTTAACCCCGGCCGCTACCGCAAATTCCTCGGTGTCGATCATCATACCTACGGTTTCAATCCTCGGCCGGGTTTAACCCCGGCCGCTACCCTGCTTTGTGCTCGAAGGAGTAATAAAGCGTATCTCGTTTCAATCCTCGGCCGGGTTTAACCCCGGCCGCTACACACGTCTTGCCATAATGAATGCATTGGCAAACCACATTGTTTCAATCCTCGGCCGGGTTTAACCCCGGCCGCTACGTTGTAAAATCCTGTAACGGTGCATTGTTCATTGAGTTTCAATCCTCGGCCGGGTTTAACCCCGGCCGCTACAATGACGCCCGCGCACATACCAAGCAGGTAAATAAGTTTCAATCCTCGGCCGGGTTTAACCCCGGCCGCTACACCGGACCAGTTACCAGAGATATTGAATTCAACAGGTTTCAATCCTCGGCCGGGTTTAACCCCGACCGCTACAACGCACCACCAGCAAACAGACCAACGACCAGGAGGTTTCAATCCTCGGCCGGGTTTAACCCCGACCGCTACCTCTTGTTCCTGTTGTTTCCTTTTCAGGTTTTGGTTTCAATCCTCGGCCGGGTTTAACCCCGACCGCTACCTGTTTCTGCATCATAGCCGCTTTACGTTCTGCAGTTTCAATCCTCGGCCGGGTTTAACCCCGACCGCTACGCTTTGTGCTCGTCGCAGTAATAAAGCTTATTTGGTTTCAATCCTCGGCCGGGTTTAACCCCGACCGCTACTACAGATAGAGCAAAGCAACGTTTAGCCAAATATGTTTCAATCCTCGGCCGGGTTTAACCCCGACCGCTACCGCTCTCATTCTTTCGTTGCTTTTCTGGCAACGGGTTTCAATCCTCGGCCGGGTTTAACCCCGACCGCTACTTTGTTCCGGTTTATTTCCAAAGGGGTTTAATATGTTTCAATCCTCGGCCGGGTTTAACCCCGACCGCTACGGGGGAGTCTATTTGGCTTTCCGGCATCGTCGTGAAGGTTTCAATCCTCGGCCGGGTTTAACCCCGACCGCTACTTCGAGTCGCGGGCGGCCTTGTCGAGCGGGCCGGTGTTTCAATCCTCGGCCGGGTTTAACCCCGACCGCTACGCGCTGCAATTGGGTGACTGCTCTTGGATGCCAGTTTCAATCCTCGGCCGGGTTTAACCCCGACCGCTACGACGAAGCCTTCGCACTGATCCTCGACCAGATCCAGTTTCAATCCTCGGCCGGGTTTAACCCCGACCGCTACCTCTGCGCCGTCCACGTTCAGCGTGATCGGAGCCGTTTCAATCCTCGGCCGGGTTTAACCCCGACCGCTACCCTTTATTGCCTTTGTTATCGGTGTATACCTGCCAGAGTTTCAATCCTCGGCCGGGTTTAACCCCGACCGCTACGAAGAGCGTCAACGGTTTCGCCAAAGATACCCAGTTTCAATCCTCGGCCGGGTTTAACCCCGACCGCTACCCGCACGCCTTGTTTGCCTCGGCGGCATCAAACAAGTTTCAATCCTCGGCCGGGTTTAACCCCGACCGCTACTACATCGAGCAAGAGAAGGCCATCGCTCAACTTGTTTCAATCCTCGGCCGGGTTTAACCCCGACCGCTACAAAAAGCCGAAAGACGGAACCAAGCACGGAGCCGAAGTTTCAATCCTCGGCCGGGTTTAACCCCGACCGCTACGGATGGCTTGCGCCTGACTGATTGCACACGAACGTTTCAATCCTCGGCCGGGTTTAACCCCGACCGCTACGGGCAGATGGCTGGCCAAGGAGTGCAGCTTTTCGACCCGTTTCAATCCTCGGCCGGGTTTAACCCCGACCGCTACTCTATTTATTCGCAATAATCAAACGGGCAGCAAAGTTTCAATCCTCGGCCGGGTTTAACCCCGACCGCTACTCTTTGCGGCCGCTTATGGCGTTCGTTTTGTTTTGTTTCAATCCTCGGCCGGGTTTAACCCCGACCGCTACTTGAAAAGGCTCCGGTAAAAAATGCAAACATTCTGTTTCAATCCTCGGCCGGGTTTAACCCCGACCGCTACCAAGTTGCAGGCTGATTACTGCAAGACTGGGACAGTTTCAATCCTCGGCCGGGTTTAACCCCGACCGCTACAGGCTCTTGCGAACCTGCTGTTTCCATTGCGGATTTCCATTGATTTCCGCAAAACACAAACAAAACTTCTTCTCGTTGGTATTAAAAAATATTTCTGGCAACAATTATCTTTCATTTCAACCACTTCCAGCTCCGCGAACCCTCTAGGAGAATCAACCTCGCACAGGGTTCGCGCAGAGGTATCAAACGATCAGCGGCTCCTCGAAATTCACGAAGGTATCGACCCCAAAACTGTCGATGACGCACTCTCGCGAACCGATCAGTCGGTAGATGCGCAGGTTGTCACACGCCTTATCAATTTCCCGCACCAGTTCGCGCTTCATTTGCTCATATTGCATCTCATTGACCGAGCATTCGAATACCGACTTTTGAACACGCTGGCCATATCCTTTGCAGGCCTTGGCAACCCGACGCAGACGACGTTGCCCTGCTCTGTCTTCGGTATTTACATCGTAGGTAACGATCAACCACATAGTGCACCTCACCGATAAAGGAACGGCGTGTAGGCTTCCATCTCGCCGCGCAAGTGCCGCGCCAGCAAGCGTGCCTGCACATGCGGGATCAGCCCGAACGGAACGGACTGTTCGAGGATCGGGTGTTGCACTTCGTCCTGCTTGCGCTTCTGATAGGCGGCGACCACCGCTTTGCGCCCCTTCTCGTTCAGGTAGACCGCCCCGCCCGGCCGCTCTTCAAAATCGTCGGGCACGATCTGACGCAAGTTGATCAGCGTCAATGCCAGGCGGTCGGCCAAAATTGGCCGCAATTCCTCCATCAGATCGAGCCCGAGGGAGGGCCGGCCGGGTCGCATGACGTGCAGGAACCCCATCTGCGGATCGAGCCCGACCCCTTCCACCGCCGAGATACAGTCATTGAGCAGCATCACATAGAGGAACGACAGCAAGGCATTGATACGATCGCGCGGCGGACGGCGACTGCGCCCGGCCATGCGGAACGGCTCGCGGTTCTGGGTGATCATCCGGTCGAGACAGTCGAAATAGACCCGCGCCGACTCCCCTTCCAGCCCGCGCATGAACTCGACCTCGGTCGCCCCCGGCAACCGCTCGATGGCGCGCGCCAATAGATCGGCGGCTTTTTGCAGAACGGAGGCATCGTCGTCCATCTTCGCCTCGCGCTGGCCGCGCAACAATACCTGCCGGGCATTCTGCAACTTGCCCGCCAGCATATTGCGAACAATCGGCATCTGCCGTTCCGCATCATCGATGGCCAGATGCTGCTGATGCCGGAGCAACACGTTGCCGCCGGTCTTGCCGACCATTCGGCAGCGGTAGCGACCGTTGCGATCAAGCAGCACCACGCTGCGCCCGTCCTCGGCGCATTTGTGCAGGAGGAACGGCGTGGTCGTGACGTTGCCGAACAGTACCAGTCCGCCGAGGTGATGCAGCGGCACCTGCAGACGGGTCGCGCCGTCAAGTTCCACCCGCACCGTTTCATGCTCTAAGCGCAGGTAGCTGCCTTCGCTCATGACGAACAGAGTGTTGAGGAGTTGTTTCACTCATCGCCTCCTGAGGGAAAGTGGTCCCTTACCGTCCATTGATGATGAAGCTGTTCAGGCGGCTGATCAGCTTGTAGAAACCGAGAACCACAATCCAGATCAATCCCGCGCAACCGATACCCACTAGCCAGTCAAGCATCGCTTCCCCCGATTTCAAACAGACCCCGTAATGCACTGCGACTGCGTTCAGGTTCCGCAACAACAGCGGGGAGACACGATTCCTTCAATGAACATCCCTCGCAGCGCTTGTCGTTGACCGGCGGTGGGGTGTGCCGCTGCTCCAGCATGTCCCGCACCGCACTCGTCACCCACTCGACCTCGGCGCGCTGTGCATCGGTAAAGGCCACCTCCCGCCGCTCCCGCGAACCGTGCCAGTAGAGCGCCCCCTTCGGCACCGGGACACCGAACATCTCTTCGAGACAGAGCGCCTGGGCGCAAAGTTGCAGCTCCTCATGCCGCCCCTTGCGGTGAGCCCCCGACTTGTATTCGACCGGACAGGGGATACTGCCGACAAACTCCACCACGTCCGCCTTCCCGACCAGCCCCAACCTCTCGTTCCAGATCGGCAAGGCCCGCTCGACGCGCACGGCACCCCGACTTTCCCCGCCGGCCTCGTCGGCATGACGGTGCAGATCCCGGCCACGCAGCGTGTAGAGATTTTCGTCCCAGACCTGCTCGACGTGGATCAGGGCACACTGGCGCGGACAGTAGCTGTAGTGCTCCAGGGCGGAGATCATGACGGGTTCGGAGAAGTCAGACATCGTGCTTCTTCCCGGCCTTGCGGCTCGCTTCAAGTTAAATGAATGAGGTCGCAGTTGTTGCAAAATTTGCAACAACTGCCTCGCGGCTCAACTCCCCCTCATCGAAGATGTTGCCGATATGCCTAGAGATCACCGACTTGTCACGCTGGAACAGTTCGACCATCTGTCCCAGCGAGAGCCAGACGGTTTCGTCCAGCATGCGAACCTCTATCCTGCTGCGCCCATCCTCAGTCTGGTAGAGGAGGAAGTCGGTGTGGGAAGCAATGTCTTGCTGTTTAGTCATAGCTGTTGCCTTTTGTAGGGGCGGCCCCATGTGGCCGCCCGAGCATTGTTCAAACCATTCCAAACAGGCACTAAACCGGCCCGTATTAACCTACAATTTTTCGACGATCTCAACACCCTCCGGAGTATTCCCCACGGTAACGGTGTAGTCCTTGAACGACCGCGCCGGGCCTTCCGATCCGGCCTTGCGCTGGATGTCGATCAGGTCGAACAGCTTGTGCGCGGGGGCGTTGCCGAGCTTGTCCCGGTGCTTGAAGACAAAGAGTTTCTGACTGCTCATCAGCCCCCTGGCGGCGGAACGATCATGTTCGAACATGTTGGTTAGCGCGTTCCAGAGTAGCTCCAGGTCCTCTTCGCTGAAGCCGGTCTTTTCCGCCAGCGATGCAGAGACAAACCCCTGCGCCACGTACAATCCGTAAGGGACAATATGCTTGCGTCCCATGGTGCGCTCTTTTTCCAGATCCTTTTCGTTGGTCACCGCCATACGGGTGATGCTGACTTCCTGCGCTACGATCGGCTCGGCACTCTTGGCAAACGCCAGTTGCACCGGGCCACGAACCTGTCCGCAATTCACCTCGGTGGTCATAACCGCGCCGAAGCTGCGGATGTCGTAGAAATTCGTGCACATCCAGCCGGTGACTTTTTGGGCGTCTTCAATTTCCTTCGGCAGCTTTTTGGCCTCGGGCTTCAACTCAAAAGCCTTGTAAGCCATCTCATTGGTTCGATTGAGCACCGCCTTTTCCTGCACGTAAATGTTAAATCCCTCGGCACCCTCCTTGGCGAGCGCCACATGATTGCGGATTTTTCGCTTCAGGCAGACGTCGGTCACCAGGCCATGACCGGTTTCGGGATCGAAGCGGGGCATATTGCCGGCATCGGGATCACCGTTGGGGTTGCCGTTTTCAACGTCGAACAAAAGAACGAATTCGTAGCGATTGGCGATTGCTGTCATGGTTTAGCCCTCCTGAGTTTTCTTGGTATAGAAGTCTTTGCGTTGATGGTAGTAGCCGATCATGAAGAGCCCCTGTTCCTCGGCTTTCATGGTTTTGGGGTAGTCGGAAAATCCGGCGATGATGTCTTGCGTCATAAGGTCGTAATGAAAAGCGCGCCCCTTCTTTTCGGGGTCTTTCTTCAGCTTGGAAATGTGGTTGGCTGAGTTCTTCAACAGCATGTGGAACACCTGTCCCGGCGTGGCCGCCGCAGCCGCCAGATAACGGTCCTTGATGGTGGCGTTGGTACCAGGGATGGCCTCTTCCTGGGCTTTTTCCAGCACGGCGAAGAGCCGTCCGAGCAGGTAAGACCGATCGGTTCTGTTCAGATCAAGTGACACGGGAACCTCCTCCATTTGGGTATTGCGCAGCAGATAAGCTTTGAGCAAAGCGGCGCGGAAATAGGTGACGTTGTGCTCGGCACGAATGCGTTCCAGCACCACCGGCAGCAGGTTCTGCGGATAGGGTGTCCCAGTGAGGATGGCGCGGGCCATGGCGCCGGCCAGCACCGGCGAGACATTCTCCGCCTTGCCGAGCGTGGCGGTCTGGCACAACAGACGCCACAAGGGCGGAAATTCCGGTTCGCTATCGAACTGCCGCACGATGTTGAGTTGTTCGTAGTGCTTGCCGACCCGCTTCAGCAACGTGCCCAGGCGGTTCGCCTCCCAGAAACGGATCGACAGGCGTGCGGCATTGGGTGCCAGTCCGAGAATGTAGAATTGAACATTCTCGTCCAGCTCCGGCAGAAAATCGGTTGCCTTGCGCCCGTCACGGATCGCCTTGAGGAGTCCACGAATTTCGTCTGTGGTCTGTTGATCGTCCTGTGTGGCAGAAGACTCCGATGCTTCGGCAGGAGGATCGATGAAGTCGGCAAAGAAGGCTTCCACGGGGTTGCGACAGGCGGCCCAGAAGACGTAAGTGGCATCGCCGATGACAACTTTCTGGCAGCTATCGCGAGTCAACAATGCGTTCAGGGCCGTCGTGTAGGCGAATGCCGATTTCTGGCTGATCGGGGCATTAAAGGACTGCTCCTTGCCATAGGAACCGAAAGCGGAAAGATTGAAGGAGACGATAGAGGCTCCGGAGGATTGTGCATCACGTACCCCCTTGATGGACGGATGGAGTCGCGCAATCGGTTGCTGTTCCAACCCCGAAACCAGGCACTGCCCCAAGTCCTCAACCCCCCGACTGGCTAAGCACGCTTCCCAGGCTTTGCGCGCCGCAGGACGGTCGTGGATAAACCCCGGAACACCATCCAGTCGAAAGACAACATTGGAACCGCAGATCTCGGCCCAATCGCCACGGGCTTCAACCTCCAGCCCTTTTCCCTCGGCCAGAAAGGTGAGAACCGCCTTCAGGCCTGGATCGCTGTCATCGCAATAACTCTTCAGCAACTCGATAAAGGCAGAGTGACAACGGTCGGCTCGATCCTGCTTCCCTTTGTCGTCTCGTCCCAGTACGTAGCCGGTGGCATCCCAAAGGAAATTAGCCTTGATGCCGCTGGCCTTCTTCTCTGCCGCCGGAACCGGCATTTTGCGCGGTCGCAGCTTCTTGCCGTCAGCTTCGCGCAAATCCTCCACCCCCCGTAGCGTGCCATCCTCACCGAGCACCAGCGCGAAAGAGATATTCTCTAGACTGGTTCCAAAGGACGGCATTCCCGAATCGGGGGTATCGAGCATACGCTCGTAATAACCGTTAAGGGCTTGCAGAATCATGCGCGCACCTCCACTGAAAGGGGCGAGGGCGGCGAAATGATGCCGTTCTCCATCTGTGCCCGGAAAAAGAGCGGGGTCATGTTGTTGGCGAAGTCGATGTCGAGGAGCATGTAGCCCAAATCCTTGTTCTGACCGGCATAGCAGGATGCGGGCACCTTATCCTCGACCAGTTCGAAAGAGGCCGGGAACTCTCGGCACCCCAGCGAGGGCTGGTGAAAGTACTGTCCTTTCCTGGCCCGACGCTCGAAGATATCCATGTGCTTCGCCCAATTATCCTCTGGACCGGCTTTGTCGGTCAGCTCGAAATGCGCTTCGATGACATACTCGACGTCGCGTAGCACGGTTGCGGCCCGCTGCTGACGGTTACCACCATCATCGACCAGGAAGTAGAGCGGCTTTTTGTCCCGCATGGCGGTGACGGGGTTCGGTTTTGGGATTTTGGAACTGACTTCGTTGCGACGAATGTTGTCGAACTTGATGGGGCGCAATACGTGAATCCGGTCGATCACCCAACGGATTGAAGGCTTCCAGTGGATTGCCTCCAGAATTCCGCGTGCCGCCGAGGGGGTCAGCACGTCATAGGAGACGCGCTCAACCTTCATCTCGGGGCGGGTAAAACAGGCATAATCACCCCAGATCCGTAGTTTGATACTCTTCGCCATAGGCTCCTCCTTGATTTACTATGCCACCATCTGGTTAACAAATCAGATCTTCTGATTGCCAGACACCACCCCCTTCGATATACAGTCCCAAGTCGTCCCGGTAAGCTGCCGGATTCAGCAGAACCGGGAATTCCCCACGTATCATTTCCAGCGCACCGGCCGCATTGAGGGCCACAAACTCCCGTGTCCGCATCGCAACGCTGTACTGCTGCAACCTCCTGAGAGTCGTACGCGGAAACATTGTATAGCGAAGCGCCCGAACCAAGGCTTCCGCCTCCGGCTCGATGGGAACGATCACGCCGATGGTATCTTCCTCGATGAACCGAAACTCCCCGGCAATTTCGCGGAAAGGGAAATAAAGATCTCGGGTCAGTCGGTTCAACCGAGGCAAAATCTTCTTTTTGTCCAGTTCCTGAACGTCGTAAAGCAATTCGAAGTAGCGCCGCATCGCCTCCAACCCCAAAGGATCGGCAGCCGGCAGACTCCGCAGGGTCTCGGCTGCACGCGACGTGCAGCGCTTGAGCCAGGGCATGCGCGGTGTCTTTTCCGGCTCGTAGACGTAGACTTGGCCGAGGGTCTTCATCTTCCCCTCGCGATTGCAGCGGCCTGCCGCCTGAGCAATGGAATCAAGCCCAGCCATGGCCCGGTAAACCACCGGGAAATCAAGGTCGACACCGGCTTCGACAAGGGACGTGGATACGACTCGGCAGGCATCCCCGGATTTAAGCCGCGTACGGATTTTATCCAAGACCCGCCGGCGATGTTCGGGATACATGTTTGTCGACAGGTGGTACACCCCTTCTTGGCGTTGAAGTTGTTCAAACAATGCGTGAGCCTGTGGTTTGGTTGGAACGATACACAGCACCCGGTCTTCCGCGTCGAGTCGCTCGGCCAGCTCGGCATCCGGCAACTTGCCGATGAACTGCACCTTGGTACGGCGCAGTTCATCGTAGAACTGTTGCGGGGCGCTGATGATTTCGTGAATCTCCGGCAAGGCCGAGCGCAGATTGCTTTTGTCGTCAAGCGCCGGTTGGGTCGCGGTGCAGAGCACCACCGTGCAGCCGTAATGCTCAACGAGTTCGTGCAACACGGCCAGACAGGGGTCCAGATATTCGGTAGGGATCGCTTGCGCTTCGTCCAGGACGATCACGCTGCCGGCGATATTATGCAACTTGCGGCAACGGGAAGGCTTGTTACTGAAGAGTGATTCGAAAAACTGTACGTTGGTCGTCACCACCAAGGGTGCATCCCAGTTTTCCGCCGCCAACCCGCGTTGCCGGTTGTAGGCCGCCTCTTCCGGTTCATCCTGATCTTTGTAATTACAGTGATGCTCCAACACCTGCTCACGGCCGAGGATCTCCTGAAACACCTGGGCGTTCTGCTCGATGATCGAGGTAAAGGGGATAGCGTAGATCACCCGACGCAGCTTGTTCGCCACTGCGTGATCCAGCGCGAACGCAAGAGAAGACAGGGTCTTGCCACCTCCAGTCGGAACAGTCAGGGAAAAGATCCGGGGAGGCAATCCGGCTTTGGCGCGACATTGCGATAAAATCTCTTGTCGCGACCGATTGACCTGGCTAGGCGTAGCCTTTTTTGCAAGTTCGGCGAGATGGGCATCAAGCCTCCTTTTCAGCGTTGGAATCTGCTCCGGATCAGTTGCCGGCCTTGCCGCCTTTTTCTCCGGCGTACTAAACCCTTCCGTGTCGAGGAAATCCGCATCGACCAGACAGGAGAAGATCATCCGGGTAAAGAATGCCAAGCTGAAACCGGCATCCTCTTGGGATTTTGATCGAAATGGCGGAAGAAGCTTTTGCTTAATATTAGCGGCTGTGAGTAATGAGACATCTGCTGGCACCTTGCCGTATACGAGCCGGTGATGCAGCTCTCCCTCCTGCAAACCGCCGTCTGGCAATCCGCCGTGATGCCCGACAATCGTGTAAGCCAGCAACAGGCCGAATTGACCTGCATGCTCTTTGGCCAGTCGCGCCCCGAAAGTTGTACGATCGACCCGCTGTGGATTCCCTTCCAGCCGCCGCTGAAACGCCTCCGTTGCCTTCCCGGCATCGTGCAGCAACCCGGCAAATCGCCCCCAATCTCCCGCCTTGAAAATCGCCGCGAATTCTTCAGCCAGTCTGGCAACGCCCTCCAGATGTTCGTCGAG